>DASSBZ010000243.1:0-11214 GCA_035698205.1 Gemmatimonadaceae bacterium
CGCGTCGGTGAACGGCACGGATTCCCTGCCACCGATTCCGGCGGCGCCGATGTCGGTGCGCGACTCGCTCTTCCCCAACGACACCACCGACTGGAGCGACCTGCCCCGCGAGGAACGGCGCGCGCGCAACCGACGCATTGCCGAAGCCGACTCCGTGCGACGTGAACAGCGACGCCTGGCGCGCGAGGCGGACTGCGCCACCAGCGGCACGTACACGCAGTACGATCGCCGTTACGATGGAAGCGTGAGCGTGGCGACCACGATTCCGTGCGACTCGACCGTCCTCGCGAACTCACCGGCGCTGCCGCCGTCCATTTACGATCCGGGCGAGGAGCTGTTCGGCGACGCCGAGCGCGACGCACTGCTCGCATCGCTCGACTTCGGGCTCCAGGCGGCGTGGGCGCCGCAGGCGATCGATCTCGAGTATGGCCTCAACCTGCAGCGATACAACCGGGTCGAGGGGTTGTCGCTCAGCGCCGCTGCCGGGCAGGAGCTGGGGCGCGGCTACTCCTGGCGCGTCCAGCCACGGCTTGGCCTCGCCGACCTCGAACCCGGCGTCGAGATGACCGTCGCCCGAACCAACGGTCGCCAGCTTCGCGAGCTCACGGCGTATCGTCGTCTGGCAGTCGCCAACGACTGGGGTGCTCCGCTCTCGTTCGGTGCATCGCTCGGCGCGGTGCTCTTCGGGCGCGACGAGGGCTTCTACTATCGCACACTCGGCGCAGAACTCACGGGGCGGAACATCCGTGGTGACGGCTTCCGCTGGCGTCTGTTTGCCGAGCGGCAGGATGAGGCGAAGCGGGAGACGAACGCGTCGCTGGCCCACGCCATGAGCGACGTGCGGTTCATCGAAAACATCCGCGCCGACGAGGGATTCTACGGCGGTGCGGGCGTGCGCTGGACGCGGAGCCTCGGCTACGATCCGCTCGGATGGCGCATGCTGCTCGACGGTCGCGCCGAAGCGGCGACGGGTGAGTTCGACTACGTGCGTGGTGCGTTCGATGCGACCGTGTCGCACGGACTCGGCGAACGCGTATCGGCCGCGCTCACAGGCAGCGCCGGGTACACGGGCGGCCGCGTCCCGACGCAGCGTCTCTGGTACCTCGGCGACCAGTACACCGTGCGGGGCCAGCGTCCGAGTCCCACCGCACCCGGTCAGGTTGGCGATGCGTACTGGCTGGCTCGTGCCGAACTCGCCGCCGAGATGACCGGGATGCGTCCGCTCGTCTTTGGCGACCTCGGGTGGGCCGGCGACCGGCACGACTTCAGCGCGCCGGGCGTGCCGTTGAGCGGTGCCGGTGTGGGCGTGTCGTTCCTGGACGGACTGGTCCGGTTCGACCTGTCACGAGGAATCAATCCGAAGCCGCGGACGCGATTCGATTTCTACCTCGAGGCGAGGTTCTAGGACAGCACGCTGCGAGCTGCATGCTACGAGCTGGTGGCTGCGTGCAACCGGCTGTCTCGGCGGGGCTGAGGACAGCTTGTCGGGGCGGCTGCATGCTGGGCCGGCGGCGCTGACATCAGTCCTTCTTCTTCGGAACCTTCGCGCCCTTCTCACGCGCTTCGGAGAGGCCGATCGCGATCGCCTGTTCGCGGCTGGTGACCTTCCCACCCTTGCCGCCCGGTCCGCTGCGAAGTGTTCCCTTCTTCTTCCGGCGAATGGCGCTTGCGACACTCTTGCTGGCGGCCTTTCCATATTTGCGCGTGGACTTCTTCGTCTTCCGCTTGGCGGCTGGCATCAGAGGACTCCGTGAATGGGTTTCGTGCCCGTCACGCCCTGAAGATCCGCAAGCCGCGTGCAACCGACGCGTCGCCTCGGAAGTCAGCCCCGGCCGTGGACCAGCAAGCAGCCGCTCCAACGCCCGGCCGTGGACCAGCATGCAGCCGCTCCAACGCCCCGGCCGTGGACCCAGCATGCAGCCGCCCCGACAAGCCGTCATGAGCCCCGCCGAGACACCCAGATGCACGAAGCCACCAGCAGTTAGCGTGCAGCTCGCAGCGTGCTGTTCCTCACCCCGCCACGACCAGCACGTCATGGCCCGCCCCATCATCCACCAGCCGCACCACCCCGTCATCGATCCCCACGCCATCGACCGTCACGATCCCGCCGCGCTCGGCGACGCGCGCCGGCCGTTCGACGGTGATCGAATAAACGCTCCGCCCGTACCGGTACGTGATCGAGTACGAAGGCCATGACGCCGGCACGCGCGGCTGGATCGTCAGCCGATCGCCGCGTCGCGTGAAACCGAGTATCGATTCCAGCCCCACGCGATACATCCAGCTCGCCGAGCCCGTGTACCACGTCCAGCCGCCACGACCGACGTGCCCGTCGGCCGTATACACGTCGGCCGGCACCACATACGGCTCCACCTTCCACGTCTCCACATCGTCCGCGGTCGAGGCGTGCGTGAGCGGGTTGATCATCTGGAACAGCTCGAACGCGCGATTGCCGTCGCCCTCCATCGCCGTGGCGAGCACTGCCCAGAGCGCCGCGTGCGTGTACTGCGCCCCGTTCTCGCGCAGCCCCGGCCGGTAACCCTTGATGTAGCCCGGGTCGTGCGTCCCCTCGTCGAACGGCGGCGTGAGCAACATGATCAGGCGCGCATCCTCGCGCACCAGATGTTTGTTCAGCGACTGCATGGCCCTCGTCGAGCGCTCCGCGGTACCGGCCCGTGAGATCACGCTCCAGCTCTGTGCGATCGAATCGATCCGGCACTCGTCGCTCTGCGCTGATCCCAGCGGCGTGCCGTCGTCATACCAGGCGCGCCGATACCACTCGCCATCCCACGCCGAGCCGTCGGCGTTCACCGCCGTTTCATAGTGATCGGCGTGTGCGCGCAGCTCCGCCGCTGCCGGATCGTCCCCCCGTGCCTCGGCGTGCACCGCGAAGGCACGGCAGGTGGTGATGAGGAACCAGGCGAGCCACACGCTCTCGCCCTTGCCCTCGTGCCCCACGCGATTCAGCCCATCGTTCCAGTCCCCCGAACCGATCAACGGCAGGCCGTGTGCCCCGCGCGTGCACGCCCGGCGCAGCGCCCGCAGGCAGTGCTCATACACGCTCCCGTGTTCGTCGGTGATTGCAGGCTGGTCGTAGAGTTCATCCTCGCCCTCCGCCAGCGTTCGCATCGAGAGAAACGGGACATACTCGTCGAGCACCGTGGCGTCGCCGGTCGTCGTGACGTAGTGGTCGGCGACGTACGGCAGCCAGGCGAGGTCGTCGGAGATGCGCGTGCGCACGCCGCGGCCGCTCTGCGGATGCCACCAGTGCTGCACGTCTCCCTCGAGAAACTGGCGCGACGCGGCGCGCAGGATCTGCGCGCGCGCCAGCCCGGGATCGATGTACACGATCCCCATCACGTCCTGCAACTGGTCGCGGAAGCCGTACGCGCCGCTGCTCTGATAGAGCCCCATGCGCGCCCACAGCCGGCTCGACAGCGCCTGATACAGCGTCCATCGGTTGAGCATCGCATCGAAGCCCGGTTCCGGCGTGCGCACCTCGATGGTGCCAAGTCGCTCGTTCCACGCCGCCACGCTGCGCTCGAGCTCGTCCTTCACCCGCGCCGCGCTGTCGAATCGCTCGAGGGTCTCGCGCACCGCATCGTCGCCGATGGCTGCGCCGAGCAGCACCGCCATTTCGTGCGCCTCTCCCGGCTCCAGCTCCACCAATACCTGAAGGGCGGCGCATGGATCATGGCCGGACCCGTCCCTCCCGCCGAGCGCCGGCCGGCGAAGTGCGACGGGATCGGCCAGGGTGCCATGCCGTCCGATGAACTCGCGACGGTCGGTCGTGTGCGACGTGACCGGGTCGGTCGCCGCGAGGTAGGCCACCTGGGCGGCGAACTGCGGATCGAAGTGATTCTGTGCCAGAATCGCGCGGAGCTCTTCTGCATAACGAGTGCGCACCCGGTAGCGCGTCTCCACCCGGTTCACCCCCAGCGTCCACTCGGCGTATGCGCTGACCGCGAGCGTGCGCTTCCGGTCGGTGTTGTTCGTGATGCGCAGCAGCGACAGCTTGACCGGTGCATCCTCGGGCACACCGACCCACAGCTCTGTTTCCACCCCGCCGTGGTCGTGTACGAACACCGACCGCCCCGGCTCGTGCCGCACCTGATACGCGCCATCGCCGTGCACCGGCGCCGGCGTCGCGCTCCACAGGTGGCCCGACTCGCGATCCTTGAGATAGATCGCGTCGCCGACGGGATCGGACACGGGATCGTTGTGCCACGGCGTGAGCCGGAAGAAGAAGCTGTTCTCCGACCAGGTGCACCCCGCGCCACGTTCGGTGACGAGGAAGCCGCCGTGCGGATTGGCGATCACGTTCGACCACGGCGCGGGGGGAAGGCGGCCGTTGTCGACCCGGATCTCGTAGCGATTCTCCTCGTCGAGTCGCCCGTAGCCGTTATCGTGATGGACCACGGCATCAGCGTTCCCCGGTACGGGTGCGCTCTCCGCCGGAGCGGGTGACTTCACCGTCTCGTTGTCCGTGCCTCTCGAGGCGCCACGTGCTTCCGTGCGTCCGGTCCAGAACGCATCGACGATGTTGCCGAGCGCGCCGCCGGTCGCGCGATCATCGTCATCGGAGCCGAACCCGAAGTCGAACGCCGACAGCCATGTCTCGGGGGTATCGATGTGCGCCGCCGAATCGAGCGCGCTGGTCGTCGGCACGATCCGGCTCAGCGAGCGCCCGTCGCACGGGATCCGTACGCGGGCCGTCGCCGACAACATCAGGTACTCGTCAGGCTCGAAGCTGTCGCGGCGCCGGATGAACACGCCCCCCGGCTGGTCGACGACCGTGGAATCGCTGGCCGCGTACATCTCCTCGGTAATGGCGTTCCGCAGCTCCTGCAGGTAGTCGTGCGGATGGGAGTTGACGATCACGAGGTCGATCTTCAGGCCGCGCCGGCGCCAGTAGCGGTGCGCGGCGAACAGCTCCCGCAGGGTGGTGAGCCCCCTGGTGGCATCGATGACCGCCAGCAGGATGGGGAGGTCACCGGAGATGCCGTGCGACCAGAGCAGCGGTTGCGCGCCGGCATTGCGGCGCAGCTCATCGGGTGGCGGGGTCAGCGCCTCGCCGGGGAACAGCAGGTGACCGGCGATCTCCTGGAACACTGCCGCCTGCGCGCTCGTGATCCCCATCTCGTGCAGCTCGATCTGCGTGGCCATCCACGCGAGGTCGAGGGCGCGCTGCACCGTGTGCGGATCGTGGTAGCGGTCGGCGAGCGCAAACGCCTTGTCGCGGTCGGGCGCCACGAGCGTCGTGAACGCCACCGAGACCGTCTGCCCCGCCGCGAGCTGCACGCGCGTGCGCAGCGCGAAGATGGGATCGAGTACCGTGCCGACGGTCCCCGACAGCGGGCCCTCCTGCTGCAGCGCTGCCGGCCAGCGGACCGTCCTTCCGCGACCGATGAATCGCGCGCGATCGGTCTCGCAGGTCACCGGCGCGGTTCGGTGTTCGCCGGCATCCACGACGTGGACGCAGACCGGCGACGGCTCCCCTGCGTGACGCGGGCGCCGCTGCGCCGTGATCGCCGAGCACCATTCGTGAAACTGTGTACCGACGAACAGGTTGGAGAACGCCGGATGCGCCAGGTCCGTTGCCCCCGGCGCCATCACGATCTCGCCGTAGCTGGTCAGCTCCAGCTCGCGCGTCTCGTTGGAGTGGTTGGTCAACGTCACGCGCCGCACTTCGGCGTTGTCGGCTGCGACGACGACGATCTCCGTGCGCGTCTCGATCGCGCCGTCGCGCCGGTGGAGCGTGACGCGATCGGGAGCCAGGTGCGCGTGATAGGAATCCGCCAGCGCGCACGCAGGCTGGTGCCCCACGGACCACGTTCGCTTGCGCGTGACGTCGCGGACGTAGCAGTACTGGCCGGTGTCATCGGCGGTACCGTCGGCATTCCATCGCGTGACCGACAGGTCACCAAAGCGGCTGTATCCGCTCCCGGCGTGCGTCAGCATGACGGTGTAGGGCAGGTCGCCGAGCAGCGCGACGCGCGGCTGTGGCGTGTGCGGTGTGGCGATCTCGCGCACGACCAGCCGGTCGCCGGCGGTGGTCGGAACGGTGTCGTCGGCCATCGAGCCGGGCGCTTCGCGCACCACCACACGGCGCGGCACCCGCTCCTGCAGCAGCAGCTCCGCGGCGCGTACCAGCGCGTCAGCGTGGAATCGGCGTTGCCACACATCGTGTCGCAACACGTTCGTGAAGGCCACGATCGACATCCCCGAATGGTGCGCCATCACGCACTGGACCACCGAGAACCGCTCATTCGGCGCCGACCGCGTGTAGTCGAGCGAGTCCCAGAACCCGTAGGGTCCGAACCCGCGCTTCGATTCCAGCACGCCGAGGTTGGCCAGTGCGCGCGCGGGCATGACCATCGCCGCCAGCGCGGACGCATACGGCGCGACCACGAGATCCTGTCCCAGCCCGCGCTTGAGCGCGAGATCGGGCACGCCGAACGCGCGGTACTGATAGGTGAGGTGCTGGTCACGCACGTTGTAGGCACTCTCGCTGATCCCCCATGGCACGCCGCGCTGCTGTCCATAGGCCACCTGCACGCGCACGGCCCCACGATCGCTCTGGTTGAGCAGCGTGCCGGGGAGCGACTTCATCACCAGCAGCGGCATGAGGTATTCGAACATGCTGCCGCTCCACGAGACCATGAGCGTCACGCCGTCCTGCCGGGTGAGCGTTCGCCCGAGGCGGAACCACGCTTCGGCCGGGACGTCGTTCCGCGCGATGGCCACGAACGATGCCAGCCGGGCCTCGGAGGCGAGCAGGTCGTAGAAGCTCGAATCGAGCGTGTGCGTCTCCTCGTGATAGCCCACCGCGAACAGCCGATTCGACGAATCGAAGAGGAAGGTGAAGTCCATTTCCATCACGAACGTGTACGCGCGCTCGGCGAGTGCATCGAGACGCGTGGCCGTGCCGGCAGCCAGCGTCGCGACACCGTCCTTCCCCTCGTCCACCTGCTGCCGCGCCGCGAGCTCCAGGCACCCCTGGCGGAAGGCGATCAGGTGCCCGGCGAGGTTGCCGCTGTCCACCGTGGAGATGTACGCCGGCTCCAGTACATGCAGGTCGTCCAGCGAATACCAGTTGTAGAAGTGACCGCGGAAGCGGCGCAGTCGCGACATGGTCTCGAATGTGTTTTCGAGACGGTCGAGCATGTCCGCGATGGACAGCAGCCCGAGGTCGTGCGCGCTGACCGTGGCGAGCAGTTGGAGCCCGATGTTCGTCGGCGACGTGCGCATGGCCACCACTTCGACCGGATTCACCTGCACGTTGTCGGGGACCAGCCAGTGCGTGTGCGCCGAGACGAACTGCTCGAAGTAGCGCCAGGTCTGCGCGGCATAGCGCCGCATGGTCGCCTGCCCCTCCCGCGAGAGCGGGACGCGCGCCGGCATGGCCGACTCGCCGAGGGCGGCCGCGACGAAGGGGGAGAGGATCCAGAGGATCGCGAGCGGCCAGATGGCGACGAGCAGTTGCCAGAGCGCGGGCGTCGTCCCCTCCGGTGCACCGGCAACCATGATGGCATGGGCGGTGATGACGACGGCCCCGCCGGCGACGAGCGTCACGGTGTGTCGCATCGCGAGCCGGAGCTCGGCGAACGTTCCCGCGAGCGTGCGCTCGACCCGTGCCGTCGCCTGCCACTCCAGGAGGTGCCGTCGGCTCACGAACAGGCGGTAGAGCGTTCGCATGATCGCGTCCGCCGACAGCCATGCCTGATGCGGCAGGAACAGGGTGGCCAGCGCGAACTGCTTGGCGCTGTTGCCGGCATCGCGTCCAATCGCGGCGTACCACGCGCGCCACGACTTGTCAGGCGGCGGCCGCAGCGCGGCAAGCAGGAGCGAGATCACCCAGGGGGCGGCAATCGCGCCGAGGCCGAGCAGCGTCCACCGGATCGGCGAGCCGGGGAGGACCGTCCACCCCGCGATGAAGAGCGCGACCTGCGCCACCTCCACCAGGCTGCGACGCAGGTTGTCGACGATCTTCCAGCGCGAGAGCAGCGAGAGCTTGTTGCGCTCCGGTCCGTCCGGTCCGGGCACGCGTGAGGCGAGCCATGGCAGGAGCTGCCAGTCACCGCGAATCCAGCGATGCTTGCGGCGCGCGTGCGCGAGATAGCTGGCCGGATAGTCGTCGTAGACGATGACGCCGGTGGCGAGTCCCGCCCTGGCGTAGTTGCCTTCGATCAGGTCGTGCGACAGCAGCGTGTTCGCGGGGAAGCGTCCGCGCGTGGCACGCGCGAACGCCTCCACGTCGTAGATCCCCTTGCCCGTGAAGCTCCCTTCGCCGTAGAGATCCTGGTACACGTCGGAGACGGCGGTGGTGTAGGGATCCACCCCCGGCTGCCCGGCGTGAATGGCGGCAAAGCGCGACTGGTTCGCGCTTTCGAGCGATACCCCGACGCGCGGTTGCAGGATGCCGTAGCCGCGAACCACGCGCCCCATCGTCTCATCGTAAACCGCGCGATTGAGCGGGTGCGCCATCGTCCCGATCAGCGCCGGTGCCGCATCGGGGGGGAGCATGGTGTCGGCATCGAGCGTGATGACGTAGCGCACCTCGCGCAGTTGTGAGAGATCCCCCACCGTGAGGCTGAATGAATCGGCGCTCCCCGTTCGCAGCAGCCGGTTGAACTCGGCCAGCTTGCCGCGCTTGCGCTCCCACCCCATCCAGACACCTTCCTGTTCGTTCCAGCGGCGCGGGCGGTGCAGCAGGTGGAACTCATCGGAGCCGCCAGGTGCATAACGATCGTTGAGCGCGCTGATTCCTTCGGCGGCGACGGCGAGCAGGTCGTCGTCGGTTTCCGTCACCTCGGTAGCGGCATCGGTGAAGTCGCTCAGCAGCGCGAAGTGGAGGTGCGATTCGCGGTTGGCGAGGAACTGCACCTCGAGGTTCTCGAGCGCGTCGTGTACATCGTCCTCGCTGCCGAACAGGATCGGCACCACCACGGCCGTGCGATACTCGGCGGGCACGCCGCCATCGCGGAGGTTGAGGCTGGGGAGCACGCGCGGCGGGATGATGGCGGTCACGAGCTGGTTGACCGCGCTGATGCCGATCTCGCACGCCGGCAGGAAGGTGAACAGCAGGATGAGCGGCAGCGCCTCACGCGCCTCGCCGCCGGCGAGGATCGAGACCGCCACCAGCGCCAGTACGGTCAGGACGCCGAGCCCGCCGACGAGCACCACGTCGGGGTGATGCCGGATGGAGCGCAACAGCCGTTCGCGCCGGGGCGGTCGACCGCCCGCGGTGTGTTCGAGCTCAGGGAGGCCGTCGTCGATGAGGTAGTAACCCACGTGCGCGCGGCGCGGATCGGCGCCGAGCTCCGCGCCGCGTGTGGCGAGTGCAATCGCCCACGACGCCACCGTGGTCTCGGGGTGACCGCTCCGCCTGGCCAGCCGTTCCACCGCGTGCCGGTAACGGTCGCGGGTGGCGAATGTCATCCGCTCGTAGAAGCCCGACGGATCGGTGCGCAGCACCGCCTCCATGGCGCTCTGCCGTTCCACGAAACGCCGCCAGTCACGCCGCCCGATCGTGCGCAGGCTCGTGATGCTGTTGGCCATCATGATCTGCGTGAGCGCCAGTCGCTGCGTGGAGCGCGCCGTCGCATCCTCGGGGCGAAGCCCCTCGTCGCGCATCCAGTGCTCGAGCCAGAGCAGCGCCGGTGATGCGCCGGCTGTCAGGCGGAGCTGGGAGAGGAAGCGCGAGATGAAGATCGGCGTCAGTCGTTCACGCGGGCTGACCACGTCGCGCAGCGCATTGCGCAGCGCCGGGCCCCCGCTCTCGTTGGCCGCCTCGATGCGTGCCGCCCACCGGTCCGCATCCTCCACTTCATCGAGGCGCTCGATGGTGCGCAGCGTCATGCGTCGCACGTTCTCGATGAGGCCGAGGCGCAGCATCGCCGGCACCGCCCACAGCTCGCCGATGGCCAGCGGCTCCACCTGCTGGAACGCCTCGACGAACAGGTCGACGTTCTCGAGGTCGATCCGCCCTTCGGTGTGCGAGATGAGCGTGGTGGCCAGCTCGTACACGCGCGGATACCCCGTCAACGGTCCGCTCGCCAGCTCCGGCAGTTCGCGATAGTACTCACGCGGGAGGTTGCTGCGCACCTCCTGCATGTGGTCCTGCACCACGTGATAGTTGTCGAGCAGCCAGTCGCCGGCGGGACCCGGCTCCGCGCCCTCCACCGCCGCACGCGAGAGGTGGATGAAGCCGCGCTCGAGTACCTCATGCGTATCATCGAGCCGCGCCAGCAGCCGGGCGCGATGGTAGAGCGGCCGTCCTTCGACGAGCCGCTGTCCGCGCGCAACGACGCGCGCCCGCTCCGCGAGGTGATCGGCGCCGAGCAGGTCTCCGCGGATCGGCCCGGCGACGAGATCCTCGGCGCGCCTGCCACCCGGTGTGACGGGTCGCAGGAACCTTCGGAAGCGGCGCGGCAGCGGTATCCTCATGAAGTCCGGAGAAGGGAACGGCGCATCGATCGGCACCGACTGCCGGGCCTCACGCGAGGCGCCATCTCAACATAGTCTGAAGGGCATGCTGCGGGCCGCACGCTGCACGCTGGTGGCTGCTTGCATCCGGCCGCAGCGTGGAATGCGGGTTGGACTTGTCGCGGGCACTGCATGCTGCATGCTGTTACGGGTGGTGGGAGCGAGCCCGATCCCGAAAGTCAATCGGCGTTGCGCGAGGCCGGTTGGCCGGCGCGATCGAACCGGCGCTTTCGAGCGCCACCGCAGCGTTGCACGGGCGCCGTACTGATGAGCCGGGCGAACGCTCGACGCTTGCGCTTTGCCGCAGCGGGTACAGATTCGGCGGTTGTCAGCGCAGGACGGTCATCGCGACGAGCGCGACGGCAGTCCCAGCACGATTCCCCAAGCCCCGACGATCCCCATGTGGAAAGAATTCAAGGCGTTCCTGATCAAGGACAATGTCATCGGCCTGGCGATCGCCTTCATTCTCGGCGTGTCGCTCAACTCTGTCGTCAAGTCGATCGTCGATGATCTCGTGATGCCGGTGATCAACCTGATCACCGGTGCTGCCGGTCCCAACTGGCAGGAGGCGCTGAACATTCCACTCACCGCGGCCGGCGCAGACGGCCCGGCGCTGCGTTTCGGGGCTTTCGTCGCGGTGCTCATAAACTTCGTCATCATCGGCTTCGTGGCCTGGCGCCTGACCAAGGTGTTCGTCAAGCCGCCAACGCCGGCGCCGACCGATCCCAC
>DASSBZ010000244.1:0-4865 GCA_035698205.1 Gemmatimonadaceae bacterium
CGTACCTTGCCGAGCAGCGGCGCCACCGGCACCCCACGTGATTCCGCGCGCTGGATGATGCGGGCGATCGAATCGCGCATCGCGGGGTCGAGGGTGGCCAGCGAGCCATCGCCGGTTTGCGCGAACGCCATGCAGGGCGCCGCGCAGATCGCGGCCAGCAGCGCCGCGGCGGCGAGCATCGGGGCGCGGATCACGGACGCCCCACGAGCATCACCGACTGCTCGCCGCCGAAGTCGCGATCGCGGGTGCGCGGTGCACGCGGGTCGAGCGTGTAGACGCTGTCGTCCACCATGAACGCGTACGTATGGCGTCCGGGGGTGAGCGGGAGCGAGACGGTCCAGAGATCGCCATCGCGATCGCGGGAGAGTGCGTCGCGCGCGGGATCCCATGCATTGAAGTCACCCACCACCGACACGCGGCTGGCAGACGGCGCGTGGAGAACAAACTGCACGAGCACCGCGCGCTCATCGAGCGCCCTGGGCTCCGCGCCGGCCAGTATCACCGACGGACCTTCGCTCCCGCCGACTGCGGCACCGGCGACCGGTGTCGTGGTCGATGCGTCGTTACCCGACGGCAGCGGCATCACGCCACGAATCATGAAGCCGGCGATGGTCGCGGCCATGGCCAGCGTGACCACCCACGGGAGCGCCACGGCCGGCCGGCGGCGTGCCGGCGGCGCCGGGACGACGGGCACGGGCTCGCGTGCTGGCGTTCCCGCGATGCGCGCCAGCACCTGCGCCGTTGCATCGGTGGGCACTGCCGGCAGGACCCGAAGCTCCGAGACGAGCCGTTCGATCACCGGATCACGCTCATCACGCACGTTCCACCTCGGCGAATTTGACGCGCAGGACGTCGGTCGCGCGCTTGACGCGCATCTTGAGTGCCGAGACGCCGGCACCAGTGATGGCACTGATCTGATCGTACTCCAGCCCTTCCACGTGATGCAGCAGGAACGCTTCGCGCTGCGCCGTCGGAAGCTGGTCGAGCGCGTCCATCAGCTCCTGTCGCAGCATGGAGTGCTCCACGTCCGGCGCGGCGGAGGGCTCCTGCGCCGGCTCACCGAAGACGAGCACCCTGGCCGTTCGAAGCTCGCGGCCGAGCAGCGTGCGGCATCGGTTGGCCAGAATGCGGAACAGCCACGGCTCGAAACGATCCCGTTCGTCGTACCTGGGCAGCGCACCGTGCACGCGCACGAATGCGTCCTGCACCGCTTCCTCCGCGTCCTCGCGGTTCCCCACCATGTGGAGCGCGAACCGGAGGCACCGGGCGTAGTAGTGTTCCACCAGCGCCGCGAACGCGCTCGTGTCACCGCGCTTGGCGCGCTGCACGATGGATAGTTCGATCACCGGACCGCCCGACCTCCTCGGCAGTCCGCGTCAGCTTCGCGATGGTGGGTCATCACTCGGGCCCGGGAACGGTTCACGCCGCTCAACCCGACAGCGGGGGGGCGCGTCACACCGCAAGCTTGCGCCCCGAAGGGGGCCGCTACAAGCTCCGGACCATGACCGCCACCCCTTCACCCGCCGTCGAGCGCCCCGCGCCGCTCCCGTTCCCGGAGTACGAGTCGTTCGACGCCACCGGTCTCGCGGAAATAGTCCGACGTGGCGAAGTATTGCCCGCCGAGCTGGTGGAGGCGGCGATCGCCCGCATCGAACGGCGAGATCCGACGATAAACGCGGTGGTCCATCGCATGTTCGAGGAGGCGCGACGGCGCGCGGCGGGGGACCTCCCCGACGGGCCGTTCACCGGCGTGCCATTCCTGCTGAAGGACCTGTTGAGCTGGGACGCCGGCCACCCGGTGCGTTCGGGGAGCCGGTTGCTCCGGGATTTCGTGGCCCCGCACGACAGCGAGACCGTCCGGCGATATGAGCGATCGGGGATCATCACGATCGGCCGGACGAACACGCCGGAGTTCGGGCTGCTGCCGTATACGGAGCCGGAGCTGTACGGCCCGACCCGGAATCCACTGAGCCCTGACCGCACGGTTGGCGGATCGAGCGGCGGATCGGCGGCGGCGGTCGCGGCCGGCTATGTGCCCATGGCGGGCGGCGGGGACGGCGGCGGTTCGATCCGGATTCCGGCATCCTGCTGCGGCCTGTTCGGCCTCAAGCCGTCGCGCGGGCGCGTCCCCACGGGCCCCGACCAGGGGGAGCTCTGGCGCGGCTCCGCCATCGAGCACGTCATCACGCGCTCCGTCCGCGACAGCGCGGCGATGCTCGACGCCATCTCCGGTCCGGACGTGGGTGCACCGTACTGGGCGCCGCCCCCCGTTCGCCCGTTCATCGAGGAAGTCGGCGCCGATCCGGGGACGCTGCGGATTGCCTTCACGGACAAACCGCTCCTCGGGCATACCATGCACGACGAGTGCAAGGTGGCCCTCGCGCGCACGGTGAAATTGCTCGAGGAGCTGGGGCACGTGCTCGTGGAGGACGCGCCCCCGGTCGATCGCGATGCGTTCAACCGTGCGTTCCTGACGGTGGTGTGCGCCGAGCTCGCGGCCGACCTGCGTGACGCCGAGCGCCTGATCGGTCGTCGCGCCCGCCGGGGCGACGTGGAGCGGGAAACGTGGGCGCTGGCCCTGCTCGGTCGCTCGATCAGCGCCGAGGCATTCTCCGGGGCGCTGCGATACCTCCAGCGAGCATCGCGCGCAATCGGCGGGTTCTTCGAAGGCTACGACATGCTGCTGACGCCGACGCTGTCCATGCCGCCCGTCCCCATCGGCGCGCTCCGCCTGAACCCGGCCCGTCGCGCCGCGTTAGGCGTGCTCGGCGCCATCGGCAGCGGTCGCCTGTTCCGCGCGCTCGGCATGCTGGAGGAAGCCGCCAGCGACGTGTTCGACTTCATCCCCGTGCCGCCCCTCTTCAACATCACCGGGCAGCCGGCGATGTCGGTACCGATGGAGACCAGCAGTGACGGGCTTCCGATCGGCATGCATTTCGCTGGCCGCGCAGCGGGGGAATCAGTTTTGTTCAGGTTGGCGAGTCAAGTCGATGGGGTGCGGTAAAAGCATGCTGCGTGCTTCATCCTGTATGCTGATGGCTGCGTGCAACAGGCTGCGGTGACTGGGCCTGCGGGGCTTGGCGGGGCGGCTTCATGCATGCAGCCGCCCCGACAAGCCGCGGCCGCCACGCCGACTAGCATCAGATGCTCGCAGCATGCCCTCACCGCAATGCTACCTGCTACTGACCGCCTGCACCCTGTCCAGAACCCGCAGCAGGTTGCCAGACCACAGCTTCCCGATCTGCTCTTCCGTATAGCCGCGACGGACGAGCTCGAGCGTCACGTTGAACGTCTCGGCCGCACTGCTCCACCCCTCCACGCCGCCGCCGCCGTCGAAGTCCGAGCTGATCCCGACGTGATCGATCCCGATCAGCTTCACGGCGTAGTCGATGTGATCCACGAAATCGGAGACCGTCGCCCGCGGCGGGGGCGGAAAGTCGCGATCGAGCGCGGCCATGCGCTCCCGGTACGTCGCGCGCTGTGATTCGCTCAGCGATGCCATGGCACCGCGCCCCTGCCCGGTGATCCCGAATTCCTCGCGCAGCTTGCGCTGGGCCTCCACGCGCTCCGCCGACGGGGGCGGCGGCGTCTTCACGTAGCTGTTGAACGCCACCAGTTGCGCCACGCCGCCGTTGCGCGCCAGCGCCAGCAGCTGCTCATCGTCGAGATTGCGGCTGTGGTCGCACAGCGCCCGCACACCGGAATGCGACGCGATGATCGGCGCCTTCGTCAGCGCGAGCGTCTGCATCATGCTCTCCTTCGACGGATGCGAGACGTCGATCATGATCCCGAGGCGGTTCATTTCGGCGATGACCTGCTTGCCGAGCGGGCTCAGGCCGTGGTGCAGCCACACGCCGTCGGCCTCGCCGGTGTTGGAATCCGAGAGCTGGCTGTGCCCGTTGTGCGCGAGCGACATGTAGCGCGCGCCGAGCTCGTGGAACTTTGCGACGTTCGTGATGTCCGTGCCGATCGAATAGCCATTCTCGACGCCGATCAGCGCCACCTTGCGGCCGCTGGCGGCAATGCGACGCACGTCGTCCGACGTGAGCGCCAGGCCGATCCGGCCCGGCGCGATCTCCTCGGTGAGCCGATGGATGGCCTGGAACTTCTCGATCGCCTGCTCGTGCGCGCGCGCGAAGCCGGCCGGCGTCAGGTCACCCTGCCCCACGTACACGACGAGGAACGCGGCGTCGAGCCCGCCCGCTTCCATGGCCGGCAGGTTGACCTGGGTGTTGAGCGCCTGCGTATAGTTGCGCTCCGCGGTGAAGTTGGCCGCGTTGATGTCCACGTGCGTGTCGAGCGTGATCACGCGATCGTGGATGGCGCGGGCCCTGGCGACAAGCGCGTCGGTACCCTGCTGCGCGGCGGCGGGAACGGCGCTCGCGGCGACCAGCGCGGCGGCAATCATCGAGCGGGAGGGGACATGGCGGATCATGCGACCTGGGCTCCGGGAGAGTGTGGTGTACGCGATCGCTCGTCCTTCAACGGCTCGCACGCGGCAATCGCTGACGCCTGCGCGCACGGCGCGCCAGCAGCACCGTCATCGACGACGCGAGGTGGACGCCCGCGCATCCCCGACCGCACGGCAGTCCGCACCGTGCTCCGCGCAGTACCAGCCGTGCCGGTCGTGAAAGACGAGGTGCGCGCCAGGCAGCCCCTCATAGCGTACGCGAAAGAGCGCACGCACGCGCGTATCGCGCCCAATCACGGTCGCGGGGTCGAGACGCGCGACGTCCGGCGCGCGCGGGAAAATCTCGAACTGCGACGACGACTCGAATGAAGCGTGCGACATTGCGAAGTGCCCGTGCGACCTACTGATACTGGATATAGAGGGGATGCGGCACGAGCTTGAGTATGTCCTCGGG
>DASSBZ010000245.1:0-7984 GCA_035698205.1 Gemmatimonadaceae bacterium
GTCGAGCGCGATGATCCGCACCCCGACGCACGGCGCGAGCCCGGAGCGAGTATCTTCTCGCATGTCCAGAACATCAGTCAGTTCCCACGGCGCCGAAAGTCCGGGATTCGCCGACCTCGGCCTCGACCCCAGGCTCGTCGACGCGCTCGGCGCGCTCGGCTACGAGGAACCGACCCCCGTGCAGCGCGAAGCCATCCCGCCACTCCTCGCGGGGCGCGACCTGCTGGCGCAGGCCGCCACCGGCACCGGCAAGACCGCCGCGTTCGCGCTGCCCATGCTCCAACTCCTCGCGCAGACGCGATCCCCCGGAGCAGCTCCACGCGCGCTGATCCTCGTTCCCACGCGCGAACTCGCCATGCAGGTCGCCGAGGCGGTGCACCGCTACGGCAAGTCGCTCGGGACGACGGTGCTGGCGGTCTACGGCGGGGCGCCGATGCAGACCCAGCTCCGGGCCCTCAAACGCGGAGTCGACGTCGTCGTCGCCACACCGGGGCGCGCGCTCGATCACATCCGGCGTCGCACCCTCGTGCTCGACGCGCTCGCGATAGCCGTGCTCGATGAGGCCGATGAGATGCTGGACATGGGGTTCGCGGAGGATCTCGATGCGATCCTCGACGCCACCCCGGAATCGCGACAGACCGCCCTCTTCTCGGCCACGCTCCCGCCGCGCATCGCCGAGATCGCGACGGCACACCTGCGCTCCCCCGTTCGAGTGCGCATCGACCAGGAGGTCGTCGCCGCCGGCGCCGCCCCACGCGTCAGGCAGGTGGCGTACGTGGTGGCGCGGCCGCACAAGCTGGCCGCCCTCTCGCGCGTGCTCGACGCCGAGCAGCCGGCATCGGCCATCGTCTTCTGCCGAACGCGAACGGAGGTCGACGAACTGACGGAGACGCTCGTCGGCCGCGGCCATCGCGCGGCGGCGCTGCACGGCGGGCTGTCACAGGAACAGCGCGATCGGGTCATGAAGCAGTTCCGCTCACGCAGACTCGACCTGCTGGTGGCAACGGACGTCGCGGCACGCGGCCTCGACGTCCAGCACGTTACGCACGTCGTGAACTACGACGTACCGTCGGCGGCAGAGGCGTACGTGCATCGTATAGGACGAACGGGGCGCGCCGGTCGAGAAGGCGTCGCAATCACCTTCGCCGAGCCGCGCGAGCATCGCCTGCTGCGCAACGTGGAGCGCGTGACCGGCCAGTCGATCACGATCTCCACCGTTCCCAGCGCCGCGGACATGCGCGCGCGCCGACTCGAGTTGACTCGGTCGTCGATCGTCGAAACGCTCGAGGAGGGCGACCTCGACACATATCGCGTGGTGGTCGAGACGCTCGCCGGTGAGTTCGACATCATGGATGTGGCGGCCGCCGCGATCAAGCAGCTCGCCACGCGGGATGGCGATGCCTCCGAGGAGGAGATCCCGACCGCGTCGGCGCCATCTGAACGGACCGCGAGGGGCGCCGCTCGCGCGACGAGCAGCGGCCGCGGAGCCCGCGAGCACGATACCCGCTCCCGGACGCCCTCGAAAGCGGGCGGAAAGGGGGCGCCGGCCCGGGCGCGCGCGCGCGTCACCCCCGAATGGGACGTCACCCGTCTCTTCATCGGCGCCGGCCGCAAGGCGGGGGTGCGCCCCTCCGATGTCGTGGGAGCCATCGCCAACGAAGTGGGCATCGACTCGCGCGCGGTGGGCGCCATCCAGATCACCGATCGCTTCACCCTCGTGGAGGTCCCCGAGGAGATCGCCGACGACATCGTAGCCGCGCTCAGGGCGTCGACCATCAAGGGGAAGCGAGTACCCGTTCGACGCGATCGCGAAGCCGGCTGAGGCATGCCGCCGACGGCCCGACGACGGAACTTTCGTTCGTCGTCCGGGCTTGAAGGGTGGGCTCCACCATTCGAGGTCATATGCCTTCCACCACCGATCTGCAGGTCGCCACGCTGGGTGGCGGCTGCTTCTGGTGCCTGGACGCCGTGTTCCGGCGCCTGCGCGGCGTCAGCAGCGTCACATCCGGCTACGCCGGTGGACACGTGCGCAACCCGGGTTACCGCGAGGTCTGCACGGGAACCACAGGGCACGCCGAGGTCGTGCAGGTCGCCTTTGACCCGTCCGAGATCACCTATCGCGAGGTGCTCGAGGTGTTCATGGGCACGCACGATCCCACGACGCTTGACCGACAGGGCGCGGACGTGGGATCGCAGTATCGCTCCATCATTCTCACGCACTCGCCGGAGCAGCAGCGTACGGCGGAGTCGCTGCTGGCCGAGCTGACGTCGGAGAACGTGTTCGGCGCCCCCATCGTGACGGAGATCGAGCCCGTCGGCGAATTCTTCCCGGCCGAGCTGCACCACCAGGACTATTACGAGCGCAACGCACGTCAACCATATTGTCAGGCGGTCATCGCTCCCAAGGTGGCAAAGCTGCGCGCGAAGTTCGCCAGCCGGCTGCGACCGGAGGCGCTCGCAGCCGCCGACTGATCCGCTGGCGAAAGTGCCGGCGTCGCGGCGCGCGCCGGCGGGGAGCGTTGACCGGAGACGCTTCGTTGCTCGAACGACCTCGACCCGACGTGCGCCCGTGAACAGTTCGTCCAACGCCCTCCTGATCGACGCCTTCGCACACGCGGAACGTCAATGCGCGCGCGTGGCCCTCGATTCCGACATTGACGCAGACGCGGTGCGAGACCTCACGAAAACGCTCGCCGGGATGCGCACCGACAGTGCACTCGGCAACCCGCCGACCGCGGCGGCTGTCGGCGCGCTCGTCCGTGACGCTGCCACCTGGACGGGTGACGGGCATGTGGGGCTGCTCGCCGCGCTCGGTGCCATCGTGCGAGCGCTCCCGCGTCGCGACTGAGTCGCGTTCTCCGCTCCCCCTCCCCTTCCCATACGCACCTCAACGAACGCCGCCACCGCGCCTCCACGAATCGCCCTCAACCACTCGACGCACATGCTCGCCTACGTGTTCTGGCACTGGCGCAGGGCAGACATCTCTTCCGCGGTGTACGATCGCACCCAGCAGCGATTTCACCGGGCGCTCGCCGACGCGCCGCCGGCGGGATTTCTGGGATCACGCTGCAACGACATCAGCGCGGTTCCGTGGGTGCCGCCCGCGCGCGACGCACGCGAGGACTGGTACCTCGTGGAGAATTTCGCCGCGCTCGAGACGCTGGCCGAGGCAGCGATTTCCGCGTCCCGACAGCAGCCGCACGACAATGCCGCCGCCATGGCCGACGGCGGGACGGCCGGGCTGTACCGGTTGCGTGGATCGGGGGCCGATCTCGTCCCGTCGCGCGCATGGTGGTTCGCGAAGCCGGCTGGCATGAGCTACGCCGCCTTCGACACGCTCATGGCGCCGGTGCTGGCGCACGGCAACGCGGCGCTCTGGGGGCGCCAGCTCACACTCGGCCCCACCCCGGAGTTCTGCCTGCAGGCCGACGCGCCCGTGACGCTGCCGTCCTCGCTCGAGCCGCTGACAACCGCGCTGCGCCCGGTCTGGCCCTAGCCGCTGCTGCGCGACCGACCCTCGCAGCGGGCGTCGAGTGCGAGGGTATCCCATGCCCGGGGAGCGAATCCGCGCGGACTGGTGGACGCGGATCGATTCTCGACGCAGACTAGGGATCTTCACACGCACTTCACCACTGCGGAGTCGCCGCCATGCGAATCGTTGTGTCGATGCTTGCCGCCAGCCTCATGCTCGGTGCCGCCATGCCAGCCGATCTCAGCGCCCAGCGCACGAACAAGCCGGTCCTGCACGGCAGCAGTTGGGTTGCGGTCACGGGGAAACCGCTCGGTGCCGCCGCCGGTGCGATGATCTTCGCGCAGGGCGGCAACGCGATCGACGCGGCCTGCGCCATGCTCGCCTCCGTCGCGACCCTCTGGGACACGATGAGCTGGGGGGGTGAGACGCAGGCGCTGATCTACAACCCGAACACGAAGAAGGTCATCGGCATCAACGCACTTGGCGTGGCGCCGAGCGGCGCGACAGCGGAGTTCTACCACGCCAAGGGCTATCGCAATCCACCCGAGTACGGGCCGCTGGCCGCGGTCACGCCCGGTACCCCCGGTGGCCTGATGACCATGCTCGCGGAGTATGGCACGATGTCGCTGGAGCAGGTGCTGGCGCCTGCGATCCGGCTCGCCGACGGCTATGCCATCGACGCGCAGACGGCGAATTCCATGGAGGGCAACAAGCGGCGCATCAAGCAGTGGACGTATTCACCCGCCGTGTTCCTGCCGCACCTGGGCGAGGCGCGTGAGGCGCCGGAACCGGGGGAGATCTTCGTCCAGACGGATTTGGCGGTCACGCTGCGCAAGCTCGTGGACGCCGAGCGCGCGGCGCTGCGGGCGGGCAAGAGCCGCAAGGAGGCGATCATGGCCGCGTATGATCGCTTCTACAAGGGCGACATCGCCGACGAGCTCGTGCGCGGCGTGCGCGAGCAGGGCGGCCTGTTCACCAAGGCGGACCTCGCCAACTGGCGGGTGAAGATCGAGGAGCCGTATTCCACCACCTACAAGGGCATCGAGGTGTTCAAGCTGCAGCAGTGGACACAGGGGCCGGCGCTGCTGCAGGCGCTGAACATTCTCGAGAACGCAGACGTGGCCTCCATGGGCTACAACAGCTCGCGTTACATCCATACGGTCTATCAGGCGATGAGCATGGCGTTCGCGGATCGTGACTTCTACTACGGCGATCCCGCATTCGCTCCCCACGAGCCCATGGACGCGCTGCTGAGCAAGGCCTACGCGAAGTCGCGTTATGCACAGATGGATCACGCGCATAACGATGCCGCCGTGAAGCCGGGGGATCCGTACGCGTTCCGGGGAGCGGCGAATCCGTTCAAGTCGCTGCTCGATGCGTGGAGCACCGAGGGCGCGCCGGAGGGATTGCCGCGCAGCGGCCAGCAGGACGCCGTCGTCCCCCAGCCATCGGGGCTGACCTTCGAGGAATCGTTCACGCAGGGCACGACGTCCATCCAGGCCGCGGATTCGTCGGGGTGGGTGATCTCGATAACGCCGAGCGGCGGCTGGATCCCGGCGGTCATCGGCGGCCGCACCGGCGTGGGGCTCTCGCAGCGCGCGCAGAGCTTCGTCACGCTCGCCGAGGACGGACCATACAACGTGATCGAGCCCGGCAAGCGGCCACGCGTGACCCTGACCCCCACGCTGGCGCTCCAGGACGGCGCGCCGTACATGGCGTTCTCGGTGCAGGGGGGCGACACGCAGGACCAGAACCTCCTGCAGTTCTTCCTGAACGTCGTGGAGTTCGGCATGACACCTCAGCAGGCGGCCGAAGCGGCCAACGTCAACAGCTACCAGATGCGGTCATCGTTCGGGGCACACGAGTCGCGTCCGGGACGGATCCTGCTCCGCGACGATGTGCCGGGCTGGGTGCGCGCCGATCTCCGGCAGATGGGCTACTCGATGGAGTTCGAGGATCGCACGTCGGGACCGATCACCGCCATCTGGCTGGACCGGAAGCACGGCACCATGTGGGGCGCGGCGAGCAACTACGGAGACGATTACGGGATCGCGTGGTAGCGCGCCACACGCTCCAACCGACCGGCTCGCTGGCATGATTCGCGCATGTCAGCGACGCTTGCGCGAGCGTGCGGCGTCTCGCGAATGTGTCGGGAGTGTGCCGTTGCCGACGTCGCGCTCCCTGTGGTCACACCCGCCGTCGGCGCAGGCCGTCGGCCTCAGTCAAGGAGGCATGCATGTCGGTTGCCAAGGTCACGGAGATCATCTCGTCGTCGAACAAGAGCTTCGAGGACGCGATCCAGCAGGGCATCTCACGCGCGAACAAGACGCTCAAGAACGTCAAGGGCGCATGGGTGAAGGAGCAGAAGATCGACGTCACGAACGGGTCCATCTCGCAGTACCGCGTGGTGATGAAGGTGACGTTCGTCCTGAACGATTGACGCACATGGCCGGCGGCGGGGAGCGTGATCGCTTCACCGCCGCACCACGCGCGCGAGGTGCCCGGTGAGTGAGGCACCCGCTGCCGGTTCGGGCGAGGCGGCGGACGAGGCGATGGCTCGCCGCGTGCACGCAAGCTTCGAGCGACAGCGGTTCATGGCCACGCTGGGCGCACGACTCACGGCAGTCGAGCCGGGGCGCGTGAGCATCGCGCTGGCGTTTCGCGACGATCTCATACAGCAGCACGGCTTTCTGCACGCCGGCGTCGTGACGACCATCGCCGACAGCGCCTGCGGCTACGCGGCGCTCACTCGCATGCCACCGGACTTCGCGGTCCTCAGCACCGAGTTCAAGATCAACCTGCTCGCGCCGGCACGCGGTGAATCATTCGAGGCCGTGGGTACGGTGTTGAAGGCCGGCCGGACGCTGCTCGTCTGCCGTGGCGAGGTGTTCAGCGTGGACGGCGGACAGCGCAAACGCATCGCCGAGATGCTCGGCACCATGATGGCCATCCAGCGCGCGGGGCTCTCGGACTGACGCCCCTGCGGTCCGCGACAGAGGCGGATCCGGACCGCCACACCTCAGCTGATGTCGTCCGTATCCAGTTGACCGCTCATCCGGCGGTTGATGTGCGACCACGACATGCCGACCGCCAGCACGAGACTCAGGATCACCAGGACGATGTGCTGGACGCTGCGCGCACTGCGCGCGGTGAACACGTTCCAGGTGAGCAGGAGCCAGATGACGCCCGCGGCGAGCGCAATCACGAGTGCCGAGCCCGCGATGCCAATGGAGCGCCGGGTGGCCTGGAGAAAGACCACCCATCCCGCGAGCAGCACGACGCCGACAAGAAACCTGATCGCGGCGGGACCAGCCGTCGGGGTACCGCTCACGAGCGGCTCGATCGCCCAGTGGTAGAAGGACCACCCCTCGGGGTTGTACGTGGCGTGTACGAGCACGAGCGCCGCGAGGATGCGAACGGGAAGTCCGCTCCACCCCGAGCCTTCACCGGTTTCCATGTTGCCTCCTGTCGTCTGCGGATCGCTCGCACGTACGCGCCGGGGCGCAAACTACGGCGGTCCGCCTGGTGCGACCAGACACCGCTCGGCGCGCCGTCCTCTCGCGCGGACGAGGGATGTGATGCAGATTGCAAATCGTTCGCGCTGCTGACCTGGATGTGCTTCAGGCTCCACGGGTGCGTGAGGTCGAATGGACCAGTTCATCGCGATCGCGATCGGTCTCGGGCTTGCCGCGGCATGCGGCTTTCGCGTCTTCGTACCACTGTTCGCGGCCAGCATCGCGGCCCACGGCGGAAGCTTGCCGGTTACGGCCGGGTTCGACTGGCTGGGTTCGCAGGCGGCAATGGTCGCGTTCGGCTCTGCGACGGTTCTCGAAGTCGGAGCGTACTACGTGCCCTGGCTCGACCACGCGCTCGACGTGATCGCCACACCCGCAGCGATGATCGCCGGCATGGTGGCGAGCGCAGCCGTCACGGTTGACGTCCCGCCGCTGCTCAAGTGGGCGGTCGTGCTGATTGGCGGCGGCGGAATCGCCGGGCTGATGCAGGGTGCGACCGTGGCGCTGCGTGCCAAGTCGGGAATATTCACCGGCGGCCTCGCGAACGCGGCGGTGTCGTCGCTGGAGCTCGTCGGAGCGGCGGGCACCGCCGTCCTGGCGCTCGTGCTGCCACTCGTATGCCTCGTGCTGGTTGTCGTGCTGCTGTTCTACTCGGCGCGAATGCTGCGAAGGCTGGGTGTACGCCGGCGCGTTGCGGGCTGAGCGCTCGGCGTCCGGATCGTTGTTCCTGCTGGGTTGCCGTTCACTTCTACCGAGGGCACGGACATGGGCATACTCTGGACGATCATCATCGGCGGCATCATCGGCGCGATCGCGAAGTTCATCATGCCGGGGAAGGATCCCGGGGGGATCATCATCACGATCGTGCTCGGCATCGCCGGTGCGTTCCTCGCCGGGCTGCTCGGACGCACGCTGGGCTGGTACGCCGCGGGCGAGGCAGCGGGGTTCATCGCCTCGATTATCGGCGCCATCCTGCTGCTGTGGATCTATCGCCTCG
>DASSBZ010000246.1:0-6959 GCA_035698205.1 Gemmatimonadaceae bacterium
ATGGTGTTGTTTCTTTTGGAACTGCTCTGGCTGCGTTGCTCTTGTCGCCCAGGGCAGGCCGCGTCGAGCGTTCCTCCGCGAACCTCTGCGCGTACTCCGCGCCCCTCCGCGAGAGCGCGCCGCAGGCGGGGCTGCCGGGCAGTACATGTCCCGCCGCCGGCTGATCACAAACATGATGTCGCGCGACGCCGAGATGCTCCATCCGGCACCAGCGGAAGCACGAGTGGTCCAGTGGTCAGACCACATAACGAGTGCCGAACACATCGCAGCCACGCTGCGTAACGAGATGGGACGTTTCGATCTCTGCGGTTGAACCGTCAGATACGTGAGGTGAATCACTGCAACCCGGAGATGGTGTGCGATTCGTGGAACGCTGGCAGCCTATTGCGCGAAAGCTTCCGCTACTCATCTCGGTCCTGCTCATCGCCGTTGTCGCCGCCTTTTCCTGGACGGGCTACCGGCAGCTCGAACGCGCGCTCACGGCGTCGGCGGGCGAGCGCGCGGTTGGCGTCTCGCGGCGCATCGCGTCGCTGCTCTCCGACGCCGCACGCCGGATCGGTGATGATTCACGCGCCCTGGCAGCGGACTCGCTCGTCGTGCGTGCCCTCGAGCACGGCGACTCGGCGTCCATCGGTACGCTCCAGACCGCGCTGCAGGGTCGGATCGATCGCGTGGCGCTGCTCACCGCCATGGAAGTGCTGAACGCTCGCCGTGAACCGGTTCTCTCCGTGGGCGTTGCGTCGCCACGTCCCACGACCGCCGCAGAGTCGCGTGCGTCGAAACTGCAGCCCGTGCCGGAGCGGTTCGGCCTGGGACCACTCGGCGCGCGTGGTGACACGGTGCTCTTTCACGTGCTCACTCCCGTGCTGCGTGCCGACGGTGACACGCTCGGCTTCCTGTTCGAGCGACGGCGCCTGTCGGCGGATGCGAATGCCGGAGCGGTCTTCGAACAGTTGATCGGCACCGATGCCTCCATCATGATGGCCGACTCGACGACCGGTTTCTGGACCGATCTCGAGGCTCCGGTGGAGCGGCCCGCACTCGAGCTCCGGGCCAACCAGCCAATCACGTATGTCGCCGCGAACGGCAGCGAGATGTTGGGCGCCGCCGCCAACGTTACGGGCACGTCGTGGGACGTGTGGGTGGAGCGTCCGACGAGCAGCATCATGGGGCCGGCGCGGGAAGTGCTGGTGCGTACAAACCTGGTCGGGCTGCTGCTCGTCGTACTCGGAACCCTCGCGGCGTGGCTCATCACACGACACATCACCGTCCCGCTCGGCGAAGTCACGCACGCCGCTGAAGACCTGGCCGCTGGTGACTACTCCCGGCGCGTGACGTACGATCGGTCCGATGAGCTGGGCCGGCTGAGCGCATCGTTCAACAGCATGGCGCAGCAGGTGGAGGACTCCACCCACCAGCTCGAGACGCGCGTCGCGGACCGTACCGGCGAGCTGCGCCAGGCGCTCGAGGACCTGAAGAGTGCGCAGCAGGAGCTCGTCAGGAACGAGCGGCTTGCCATCCTCGGCCAGCTCGCCGGAGGGGTGGGGCACGAACTGCGTAATCCGCTCGGCGTGATGACCAATGTGCTCTACTACCTGGGCACGGTGCTGCACGACGCGTCACCCGACGTGCATGAGTATCTCGGGATGCTGCGCACCCAGATCGCTCTCTCCGAGAAGATCGTGGGAGACCTGCTCGATTACGCGCGCGTACGACAGCCGCGCCGCGAGCCGTTCGACATGCGTGAGGTGGTGGACGAGCAGTTGGCGCGACTCGGGTCGCAGCCGACGGTGCGCGTCGAGCGCGATATCTCGCGCAACCTGCCCTTTGCCTTCGCGGATCGCACGCAGATCGGACAGGTCGTGCTCAACCTGCTCACCAACGGCGTGCAGGCCATCGACGGTGCCGGTTCGGATACGGAAGCCTCGGGCACGCTCACATTGCGCGCCAGGCACACCGGCGACATGGTGCAGCTCGACGTGATCGACACCGGACCGGGCATCGAGGCAGGGAAGGAGGAGATGATCTTCGAACCGCTGTTCACCACGAAGGCGCGCGGCATCGGCCTCGGGCTCGCGGTGTCCCGGTCGCTGGTCCGCGCCAACGGTGGCGAGATCGCCGTCGAGAACAGGCCAGGCGACGGTTGTACGTTCTCGCTCACACTCCCCGCCACGCCACGGCATGAGGTGACCGCATGACGCATCGCGTCCTGGTGGCCGACGACGATCGCCAGATGGTGCGTACGCTCTGTGACATTCTCCGGATGCATGGCTGGGACGCCCACGGGGTGCATAACGGCAACGCCGCCGTCGAGGCGGTTCGCGCCGAGCCGTTTGCGCTGGTGCTGATGGATGTGCGCATGGAGGGGCTCAACGGCGTGGACGCGCTCAAGCAGATGAAGTCCGTCCGTCCTGGTATCCGCGTGCTGCTGATGACGGCTTATTCCGCCGCCGAGCTTATTGCGGAGGCGGAGCGTGAAGGGGCGATGCGCGTGCTGCCGAAGCCCGTGGCCGTGCCCATGCTGCTCGACATGCTGTCCGACGTGGAGAACGAGCCGCGGCGCGTGCTGGTGGTGGACGACGAGCCCGCGTTCCTGCATTCGCTGGCCGACGTGCTTCGCCAGCACGACTATGAGGTGCTCGAGGCGACCACGCTGGACGACGCCATCACGCAGATCGAGCACGAAGAGCCCGGTGCGGTGGTGCTCGACCTCATTCTCGACGGCGCCGTTTCGGGCGAGTCCGTGTTCGCCATTCGGCGCGTGAGTCCGGCGGTGGCGCTGATCCTCTACAGCGGCCATGGACCGGCCCTCGATGCCGTGCACGCGCGCGTGGGGAATCGCGACATCCGTGGCACCCTGCGCAAGCCGTTCCCGCCGGAGCAACTTCTCGACCTGCTCGATGCTGCGTTCTCCTGACACCCTTCCGATCCTGATCGTCGACGACGATCGCCACATGCTGCGGACGCTCGGGGATATTCTCCGGCTCCGCGGCTATCCGTCGCTGGTGGCGTCGTCAGCGCGGCAGGGGCTCGAGCTTGCACGCAACGCGCCGTCCCCGCTGGCGATCGCCTTGATCGATCTCGGCCTGCCGGACATGGACGGCATGGAACTCGTGTCCGCGGTGCGCCGCATCTCGCCGAATACGCAGGTGCTGATCCTGACCGGGAACGCGAGCGTCGACAGCGCGGTGCGCGCCCTGCGCGAGAACAGCTATGACTATCTGATCAAGCCTGTCGCCCCAGACCAGCTCGTGAGCAGCATCGAGCGCGCGGGCGAACGCTGGCAACGGCGGCGCGCGGAGGCGGCGCGACAGGACAGCGAGGAGCGGCTGCGCCGGATCTTCGAGCACGTGAGCGACGCGCTGTTCATTACCGATGCCGCCGGCCTGGTCACGGATGCGAACCGCGCCGCCGCGGAGCTCACGGGAATCGACCTCCGGGAGCTCCAGACGGGGACGCGCACGCTTGCCGCAGTGCTGGGCGTCGAGGATCCCGGCGCGCAACCGATGGTCTCCAGCGAAGCTGACGACGCGACGGATGCCGACGTGCTCAGCGGCGAGCTACGCGTCAGGCACGCGAACGGGACGACGCAGGTGGTCGACGTCCGTGCAGCGACTTTTGCGCCGGGGCTGGTCGTGCACACCGTGCGCGATCGCACGAATGAGCGACGCCTCGAGGAGGAGCTGCACCACTCGCAGAAGATGGAGGCCATCGGACGGCTCGCGGGCGGCGTGGCGCACGACTTCAACAACGTGCTGACGACCATCGGCGTGGTCAGCCAGCTCGTGCTCGAGACGCTCGATACGCACGACGAACGCCGCACCGACATGCAGGACATCCTCGCGGCGACGCGACGTGCCGCCGGCCTCACCCGACAGCTGCTGGCGTTCAGCCGCAAGCAGATCATGCAGCCGCGCGTGCTCGATCTCGCCGAGGTGGTGGCGGGAATGGAGCGCATGCTGGGTCGCCTCATCGGCGAGGATGTGGAGCTGTCGACCACGGTGGACAACGGCCTCTGGACCGTGCGCGCCGATCCCGGCCAGCTCGAGCAGGTCATCATGAACCTGGGCGTCAACTCGCGCGATGCGATGCCCGGCGGTGGACGCCTGTTGATCGCGGCCGAGAACCTGACGCTGCACACGCCGCTGCCGCACGAGAATGGCGTGGTGCCGGCGGGTGACTATGTGCTGCTGCGCGTTGCCGATACCGGGTGTGGCATGGATCCGGAGACGCGCGCCCGGATGTTCGAGCCGTTCTTCACCACCAAGGCGCCAGGCAAGGGGACGGGCCTCGGTCTGTCAACGGTGTACGGGATCATCAAGCAGAGCGGCGGTCATCTGGTGGTGTACAGCACGGTGGATGTGGGCACCGAGTTCGTGCTCTACCTGCCACGGACGCTTGCGACCCCCGCCTCGGGCACGGTGCGCGATGACAGCGCCACCGCCACCGCGGGGCGTGCGACGATCCTGCTCGTCGAGGACGACATGTCCATCCGCGCGCTGACGCACCGCATCCTCACCGCCAACGGTTACCACGTGCTCGACGCGGCCAGCGGCGAGCGCGCGCTCGCGATCCTCGGCGATCGCGCCTCCGCGATCGACGTGCTCGTGACGGACGTCGTGCTCCCCGGCATGTCGGGGCGCGAGCTGGCCGATCGTCTGCGCGCCATGAATCCGGGTGCGCGGGTCCTCTACATGTCGGGGTACACGGACGACGAGGTGATCCATCGCGGCGTGATGGACCTCTCGCGCGGACTCCTCGTGAAGCCGTTCACCGCAAACGAACTGACGCGCAAGATCCACGATGTGCTCAGTCGTCCCGTGAGGATGAACTGACGTGAACCGCGCGCGCGACCAACGACCCGCGGCAGGCGCTCCCGGACGGCCGGCGAACGCGCAGGCCATCCCGCTCCAGCAGGCAATGCAGCTCCTCGGCGCGCGCATCCTGATCATCGATGACCAGGCGACCAACATCGAGCTGCTGCAACGGCTGCTGCGTCGCGCCGGCTATCGGGAGATTCGCGCCACGACCGATTCCCTGGAAGGAATCGAACTCGTGTCCGACTTCTCGCCGGACATCATCCTGCTCGACCTGCAGATGCCCGGCCTCGATGGCTTCGGCGTGCTCGATGCGCTGCGGCCGCACTTCGGCGGCGGCGCATACCTGCCGGTGCTGATGCTCACCGCCGACGGCAGCGATGAGACGACGCAGGCGGCGCTCTCGCGCGGGGCCAAGGACTTCCTGGCCAAGCCGTTTCCCCCCGGCGAGGTGCTGTTGCGCGTGCGCAATCTGCTCGAGACGCGCTTCCTGTATCAGGCGTTGCAGGACCAGAACCGCGGTCTCGACGCGGTGGTCCGGGAGCGGACCCGCGAACTCGAGGAGGCGCAGGTGGAGGTGCTGGAGCGGCTGGCCAGCGCCGCCGAATTTCGCGATGACGATACGGGGCGACACACACGGCGGGTCGGTGACATCGCCGCGCGACTGGCGGTGGCGCTCGGACTCGATGCGGCTCGGGTGGAGATCGTCCGGCGTACCGCGCCGCTCCACGATGTGGGGAAGATCGGCATCCCCGATCGCATCCTGCTCAAACCGGGGGCGCTCACCCCGGCGGAACGTGACGTGATGCGCACGCACACGACCATCGGGGCGCACATGCTCTCCGGCGGTCACTCGCCGCTGGTCCGGACGGCGGAGCGGATCGCGCGCAGCCACCACGAGCGGTGGGACGGAGCGGGCTACCCGGACGGCCTGTCGGGCGAAGCGATTCCGATCGAGGCGCGGCTGGTTGCGGCGGCCGACTACTTCGACGCGCTGAGCCATGATCGGCCATATCGCACCGCGTGGCCCATGGAGCGGATCATCGCCGATATCCAGGGAGCGAGAGGTGGACACTTCGATCCACTGGTGACGGATGCGCTGCTCTCGCTGCACCGGAGCGGCGTGATAGCCGCCGATGCCGAGCGCTCACGAGTGACTCCCCAGCCCGGTCAGCTCGCCTGACGAGCGCCGGCCTTGCCGCCGACGTCGGACCAGACGGACCGCTCGACCATGACCGGCGTCCAGTCGTCGCCGAGTTCCTTCGCCCGGTGGCGTAACCCTTCAGCATAGCGTGCGTAGTAGCCGAGCGTCCACGCCACCGGACCGAGGTCGGGCATGACGGCGGCCACGAGTTCGTCAAGGAAGGGATAGCACGCCGGTGACGCGGCAGCCGCGACGGCCGACGCCGTGGCCGGCCCCACGCCGGCGAGTCGGGAAAGGGTGGCGATGGGCAACGTGGGATGCGGCACCGCCGCCAACGCGCTGCGGCTCGACTCGACGACCTGCTGATCGTCGTTGCCGCGGACGAGCACGAGGTTGCGTGCCCGCCAGACGCCGCGCGCCATCTTCCATTCGGTGACGCGTACGAGTTCGTCGTGCGTGACGTGCGGCAGTGCGCGGGATCCGATGGACGCTGGCAGCTCATTGCGATACCAGCGATCGAGGTCGGCGAGTCGCGCGACGCCCTGCGCGGCAACCACCTCGGGGTAGCGTGCGAGGGCATCGCGCCATGCGGTGCGGTCCCGCGATCGCCACAGCGATGCCATGATGGAGGCCCGGCGGCCGCATCACCCCGGGTTCACGAGGCGATGCGGCCCTCGGGTGGAGTTATGCGGAGGCCGGGCTCTTCTTGAACATGCCGCCCACGATGGGCACGACGATGCCGACCAGGAGCGACGCGATGGAGTTGCCCGCCATGCCGTTGCCCAGCAGGCCGGTGAGTGTGTCACCGAGCGCCATGCCGCCCACCACGCCGCCTCCGGCACCGAGCACCGTGTTGAGCATGGGTCCCAGGTTCTTGGCCTTGTTCAGCAACCCACCAATGTTCCCACCTACGGCACCCGCGATCAACTGAATGAGCAGAGCGGTCATGTCCATGGTGCGGCTCCGGGCTGAGGGTCGAGTTCGCTGCCTGACGACGC
>DASSBZ010000247.1:0-5345 GCA_035698205.1 Gemmatimonadaceae bacterium
GACGTCGGGGCTCATCGACTTCCCGGTGTAGAGGTGCGAGAACTGCGTCAGCCCGACCGGCACGATCGCCACGCTGAGGCAGGCGTCACCGAACGCCCAGAGATCGCTGAACGATCGTTCGAGAATATCCCCGTCGTTCAACCCCGGCACGATGACCATCTGACCGTGGAACTGGATCCCCTGGTCGGTGAGGCGGTGCAACTGCTCGAGGATATCGGGGAGGCGCGGGTTGTTCAGCAGCACCTTCCGCTCCTCCCACGGCGTCGCGTGAATCGAGACGTACAGCGGCGAGAGGCGATACTCGAGGATGCGCGCTTCGTCGCGCGGCTTCAGGTTCGACAGCGTCGCGAAGTTGCCGTACGCGAACGAGAGCCGGTAATCGTCATCACGCACGTAGAGGTTCTTGCGCAGCCCCTGCGGCAACCCCTCGATGAAGCAGAACTCGCAGCGGTTCGCGCATCGACGCACGTTGGGCGGCTCCAGCTCGATCCCGAGTGGCTCACCGTCGACGCGCTCGATCTCGAACTCGAATTCCTGCCCCGAGGGCAGCACGCCTTCCACGGTGAATTCGTCGTCGGCGGTGAGGAACTCCCAGTCGAGGAAGTCGTGCAGCCGGCGTCCATTCACCGAGAGCAGTTGCGTTCCGGGGACGATATCGAGCTCGTCCGCAATGCTGTCGGGTGCCACGCGAGCAACACGAACCATCGATGCGTCCAGCGAGAGGGGGGAGCCGGAGGGCGCGGGGCCGTCCCGGGCCTCGAAGCAACAACCAGGAGGTCCAGTCGTTTCAGCGGTTCACGTAACTTAGAACATCCAGGACCCGAAAACAATGTGGCATAAACACTTCGACCGCGGACAGAAAGTACTGTCCGCGGTCGAAGTGGAGCCGGTTACGAGCGGGTGCGTCAGTTCAGGGGCTTGTAGCGGAAGGCCACGATGCCCTGCCCCGTGGCGTCGACCCGGAACTCCTTGGCCGACTTCGCGGGTACCTCACCCACCGCCGCCTGCTGCGTGGTGACGACGTTGCCCTGCGCGTCGAGGAATTCGAAGGTGATGGTGTAGCTGGCCGCGGCGTCGGAGAGATTCTCCACCTGGCCGCCCAGCGATCGCTTGCCCTCCTCGTTGCTGAACAGCGAGAAGGTGACCTTCACCGGCGCCTTCTGCGACATCTCGAAGTACTTCACGAGCGAATCCGTAAGCGCCTTCTTGCGATCGGCATTCTTCTCGGCGTTCGCCAGCGCCTGGTAGTAGCGCGCCATGAGCTGGAAGTTCTCCGGATTGTTCGGGTCAACGGCGATCAGGCGCTCCACGGTGCCCTTCATTTTAGTGGTGTCGCCGGTTGCGTCGTACATGGCCGACACGTTGAACAGGGCGTCGCGGTAGAACGGATTCTTGACGAGCCCCGCCTCGAACAGCTTGGCGGCATCCTCGGGACGAGACGCCTGCGCCGCATTCACCCCGGCCTCGAACAGTTGCATATCGGAGTAGCCTGCGGGGTTGCTGAGCATGGTGCCGAACACCGCCGAAGCGGCGGCCGTGTCACCCGTGGCGATCTGGACGCGTGCCAGGCCGGCCGGCCCGCGGGAATCGTCGGGGTAGGCAGCGATGTAGGCCTCATACGCGGCGGCGGCCTTCGCAAGCGTCGCGGACTTCTCGGCGCCCTCCTGCCCTTCGGCAACGGCCGCGTGGAGCGCGCCGATGGTCAGCATCGCGGACTTCTTCTCCTCGGCGTACGTCGTGTCGTCGCCAATGGCCGCGACCATCTGTTCGTAGAGCGCCGCCGCGCGCGCAAAGTCTTCCTCGCCCTGGGCCACATTGGCGAGGACGTTGTAGGCGATGGGCGACTTGGGATAGATGATCAGCGCGCGCTCCGACATGCGCGCCGCTTCTTCCGTGTTCTTCTCGTTGTACGCATTCACCGCGGAGTTCACGACGGGTACGTAGAGCACCTGGCGATACTCCTCGACGTCGGCCAGGCACTGCGGCATCGCCGCTTCCACCGCATCGAACGACGAATCGGCGGCCATCAGCAGGTCGATCTGCGCTTCCGGATTCGTGGCGTATCCCACGCTGCCGCGGGCCACGACCATCTGCTGCTCCGGCAGCGCGGCCAGCGTCACCAGCGTGCGTCCGAGCACCCAGTCGCGTCCGACCTTGTTGTCGATCTTCTCGGGTTCCTTCGTGAGCAACCGGATGGCGTCCGTGAGCTGCTTCTGCTTGTCACTCACGATCTGCGCCTTCACGAGCGCGTTCCGCGCATCCTTCACCTGATTCGGTCGGCCGTCGTCGATCTCGCAGGCGCCCGCTTCCTGCGCGGCTGCCACGCTTACGGGCGCCACGCTGACGGTGAATGCTGCGAGTGCAATGGTCTGCCAGAGCTTCATTTTCCTGGTTCTCCTCGAGTCATCGGCGTGTGCATCGGGCAACACGCGCATCGTGATATTACCCGGCGCCTGCTACTGCCGTTCCCATGCCGCCGCGGCAAGTCCGGCGATCTCCTCAGGCGCGCGGCCCGTCGCATCCGCCACTTCGCGAACGTCGTCGTCCTCCGGCTTCGCACGCTCCATTCCACCGGGTAGTGCGGCAATCTTCACACGAATCGTGTGACCCAGCACACCAACCGACTTCACCTCGCGCGCGAGCGCCCGCCGTGCCACCGTGCTGCGTCGTACGCCCAGCGTACTCGTGGTCTCGAACATCAACGCTTCCAGCCGTTCGGCATCACCCGGTGCCGACAGCACCTCGATGCGTGTGCCCGTTCGCCCCTTCTTCATCTGCGTCGAGAGGGTGACGACATCGAGAGCGCCCGCCGACCTGATGCGATCCACCGCCGCGGCCACGCGCTCCCCCGTCATGTCGTCGATGTCCGTCGCGAGCATGACAATCTCGTCCATGCTGGCACCCGACGCGAGTGCCGGCTCGGCCAGTACTATCCGCAACGCATTCGGACGCCCCTTGAACTCCTTCGTGCCCGCGCCATAGCCCGAACGAATGGGCGTCCAGCGGGATGGCGGAGCACCAGAAGAGAGTACGCGCACCAGGGCCGCTCCCGTTGGCGTGACGAGCTCGCCGGACCCCTCCGGCCCCGAGCGCACGGGCAGCCCCTCCAGCAGGCGGAGCGTGGCGGGGGCCGGTACTGGCAGTCGTCCATGGGCCGCGTCCACGAAGCCGTCGCCGAGCGCGATCGGGCCGCAGTACACCGCATCGATGCCGAGCAGGTGCAGCCCCCAGACGGACCCCAGCACGTCGAGAATCGCGTCCACCGCGCCCACTTCGTGGAGATGTACCCGCTCCACCGTCACCCCGTGGATCGCCGCCTCCTGCTCGGCGATCAGCGTGAAGGCGGCGTTCGCGCGCTCCTTCACGATGGGCGGTGCATCGGACGCGTCGACGATGCGCCGAATCGCCGAGAGGTGCCGCCCGTGCGGTTGCGGCGGGATTTCGAAGTCGACCTTCACGCAGGCGATCCCCGCACGGAGCACGCGCTCGATTCGCACCTGCACATCGTCGAGCCCCAGCGTCGCCGGGAGGGCGCGCAACCAGTCCTCCGACAACCCCACGTCAATGAGGGCGCCGAGCGTCATGTCACCGGCAATGCCGCTGAACGGCTCGAGGATCGCGATGGTCACGTTATGTCGGCCGGGGGCGAGGAAGAACGGGGAAAATACGTGACAGGGGGCGGGCGCGGAACGACCCTGTCATCACGTGCGATACGAGGCCCCGCTCCCCGTGTTGTACACCACCACCTCGGCGTCCGCCGCAATGCGTCCATTCGCGGCGAGCGCACGCGCCACCGCGAATGCACAGCCGCCTTCCGGACAGACATCGATGCCGCTCGCGGCGGCGAGCGTCGCCGTCCCGTTGCGAATGTCCTCCTCGTCGATGGCTTCGGCGTCGCCATGGCTTTCCCGGAGCAGCTGAAGCACCAGTCGATCGCCAAGTGGCCCCGGGACGCGAAGCCCGCTGGCATGGGTGACGGGATTCTCCCACGGCGTCGCATGCTGCTCCCCCGCATGAAAGGCCCGGACGAGCGGCGCGCACCCCGCCGCCTGCGCCACGATCATGCGCGGCATCGTGGTGTCGGCGGGCAACCACCCCCACGACCGCATGTCGCGGAGCGCCCGCCAGATACCGATCGTTCCCTCACCGCCTCCGGTGGGATAGATGACCACGTCGGGCACCCGCCACCCGAGCTGCTCGGCGAGTTCGTAGCCAAGCGTCCGGTTCCCCTCCACGCGATACGGCTCGCGCAGCGTCGCCACGTTGAACCACCCCGGTTCGCTGGCAATCGCGACCGAGCGCTTGCCGGCGTCGCCGATGTGTCCGTCGACGAGTTCGAGCTCCGCGCCCACCGCGCGCACGGTGTCGAGGATGGCGCGCGGCGTGCTCGCCGGCGCGACCACGCGCACGCGCATGCCGGCAGCGACGGCGTAGGCCGCGAGCGCGGCGCCGGCGTTGCCGGCCGTGGGGACCACGAGCCCCGTCGCACCGCTGCCGCGCGCACGCGTGACCGCCGCGCTCAGTCCGCGCGCCTTGAACGACGCGGTGGGATTGATGCCTTCGTCCTTGATCCACAGTCGACGCACGCCGATGCGGCTGGCCAGTGCCGGCAGTTCGATCAGCGGTGTGAGTCCCTCACCGAGCGAGACCGGCTGTTCGGCCGGGCGCAGCGGAAGTACCGGCGAATATCGCCACATGTCCCATCGCGGCAGCAGTGCATCACGCGAAGGGGGCTCGGAGGTATAGACCGTGAGGTAGGGCTGTCCGCATTCGGGGCAGAGACCGACGCGTGCTTCGGACGATTCATTCCGGCCACAGCCGGAGCATTCGAGAATCCAGGTAGTCACGATGGTGTGATGGAGTTATCGGCGGTGTCGTTCGAGGGCTCGTCATCGAACGTGCGAGTGGTGTCAGACGCTGGCTCGATCGCGTCCGCGGGGCGCAGTGCGGCGAGCAACTGCTCGGCGCGCGCCATGGAAAAACCGGGGAGCGCACCGATCTGCTCCGCGGTGGCGCTGCGCACGCCTTCCACGCTGCCGAACGCGCGCAGCAGCGCGCGCCGACGCGTCGGACCGATCCCCGGAACGCGCAGCAGCTCCGAGGTCAGTGTACGAAGGCTCCTGCGCTTCCGGTTGTAGGTGATCGCGAAGCGATGCGCCTCGTCGCGAGCCTGTTGCAGGAGGCGAAGCGCCGGCGATCGACGCGGCAGGCGGAGGGACTCCGCGCGTCCGGGAACGAAGATCTCCTCTTCGCGCTTCGCGAGCGAGATGAGCGGCAGTTCATGCAGCCCCAGCGCGGCGAGTGCATCGCGCGCCGAGTGCAGCTGTCCCCGGCCGCCGTCAACC
>DASSBZ010000248.1:0-18918 GCA_035698205.1 Gemmatimonadaceae bacterium
CTCAACGCGCCGTCTCCCACCAGCGTGTCGCCGGGACCCGGCATGCGCATCAATCGCAGCGGGGTGCCACCGACGGCGCGCGTCAGCGTCACGGAGGAATCGCGTGCACCGAGACGCACGGCGGCGCTGCCACTGCCGTAGCTGCCCTCGATGGCGCGTGCAGACGCGAGCGACAGCGGCGAGGTGAGCACCGGCTCGGGGAGCGGCTGGCCCGCGCGCGCCGCCCGCATCATGCGCAGCGCCATCTCCGCAATCCGCGACGTCACCTGGTTGGCGCCATCGCGGGTGGTTGCGACCACCACGCCGAGCCGCTCGTCGGGGAGCGCCGACAGTTCGGTCGCGAAGCCGTAGATCGCACCGCCATGGCTGATCACCTTCGCGCTGTCGAGGCGCGAGATGGCGAAGCCGATGCCGAACCCGGTGGTGGCCGTATCGGGCGCGTACTGCGGCGTCCACATCTCGCGCAACGTCGCCTCGCTCACCACCGCGCCGTCCGGCGCGCGACCGCCGGCGAACAGCACGCCCAGGAAGCGCGCCAGGTCCGTCACCGATGCATACATGCTCCCCGCCGGCGCCATGCCGAGCTGGAACGACGGCGCGGGAAACTCCCTGCCATCCACCGTCCACATCACCGCATCGGCGAGTCGCGAACGAATTTCGTCATCGGGCTCGAACGCGGCGTGGGGAAGCCCCATCGGCACGAGAATCCGGTCGTGCAGCCAGGGCGCGAACGGCTGCTGCTGCGTGGCTTCGAGTACCCGCCCCACCGTTGCCACCCCGGCATTGGAGTACTTCGGATGTGATCCGGGCTCGTAGACGAGTCGCGTGTCGTTGAGCGATGCGATCGTCGCCTCGAGCGACACCCCCGACGTGTCGAAGTAGTTGCCCACCGGCGGTTCGCGCACGAGCCCCGCGCGGTGCGACATGAGCTGGCGGAGGGTGATGTCGCCCCCGAAATCGTTTGCCGGCGCAAAATCGTGCAGGTACGTCGACACCGGTACGTCGAGACCCAGTTCGCCGCGCTCCACCAGCTGCATCACCGCGAGGTCGGTGAACAGCTTCGAGACGGATCCCACGCGGTAGATCGTTCGCGCGGTCGCCGGTACACTGTCGGTCACACGCGCGAAGCCGAAGCCGCGCGCCCACACGATCTGCTGGTCATCGACCAGCGCGATCGAGAGCGCGGGGAGCTGCTTGTCGGCCATCTCGTGTTCGATCATCCGCGCCAGGGCGTCGGTCACCGGCTGCCACGAGGCAGGCGGATGAATCGTGTCGAGCTGCGCGCCCCCCGCATCGACGCACGACACCGAGCCGAGGAGCAGGAAGGCGAGGATCGCGGCAAACGGCGCGGAGCGCCCGGTTGCCACTCGACATCCGGTGGGGCGGGAACGGACGCCGGCGCGCCGGGCAGGAAACAGCATCGGAGATCGCATGGCGCCCAAGATCGCACCGGGACGCACGACCTCAAGGGGTCCGGCCGAATCAGCCTCGCTGGCGACGGTACAGGACGATCGCCGCGTGCAGCACTGTGAGCGGAAGGCTCACGCACGGGAGTCGCGATGGCCTGATGTCGGTGCCCAACTGCGCCGCCAGTTCGCCGACGGTGAGCGTCGCCACATCATCGAACGGTGCCCCGCGCACGAGCTCCGTGAGCGCCGAGGCAGACGCCACGCAGATGCTGCACGCCTTCGCGGTGAACCGAGCGTCGGTGATCACATCGCCATCGATGTCGAGCTCGATCCGCATCCGGTCGCCGCACGACATGTTCGTGCCGTCCTGCGAAACGCTGGGTGCGTCCAGCCGCCCCCGGTTCCGCGGATTCCTGGCATGCTCCAGCATCCGCGGACCGTACGCGCCGCTCACCTCCGGCGGGGCTCGCGGCGAAGCACGCGCCCCCCGCGAGCATCGGTGAACCGCCCGCCATCCACCGCCGCCACACCATTGACGAACACGAAATCGATTCCGCTCGGGTACTGGTGCGGTGATTCGAACGTGGCCCGGTCGCTCACCGTGGCGGGATCAAAGATCACGACGTCGGCAGATGCTCCCTCGCGAAGCCGCCCACGATCGGCAAGACCGAGACGCGCGGCTGGCATGCCGGTCATCTTGTGCACCGCCGTCTCGAGCGTGAGCACATGCGCCTCGCGCACATAGTGTCCGAGCACGCGCGGAAACGTGCCGTACGCACGCGGATGCGGCACCCCCTCCCCCGGGGACGACAGGCGTCCATCCGAGGCGATCATCGTCTGCGGATGCGCCATGATGCGGCGCACATCGCCTTCGTCCATGACGTGGAACACGCACCGCGCGCCACCACGCAGCTCCACGTCCAGCACCAGCTCGGCGCCATTCTCCAGCGTCGGTGCCAGCCCGCGCATGATCGCCAGGTCGTGGAGCGTCTTGCCCTCCAGCTCGCGCATCCACCGCACGCTGCCGAACTGCACCCGCCGCAGGTCGCCACCGCCGCGATCGTTGATCAGGTTGAACAGCACGCCGGCCCGCACGCTGTCGTGCAATATCGGATCACGCATCCGTCGCGCGAACGCGCTGTCCCCCCCGGCCATCGCCCACGTCGGGATGAGCACCGAGATCCCGGTCTGACTGGCCGTGTACGGATACTGGTCGATCATCACGTCGACGCCGGCGCGACGCGCGGAGTCGACCATGGCCAGCGTGGTGACGCTCTTCCCCCACATGGCCTGGCCCACGGCCTTGTGGTGCGTGAGTACGATCGGAATCCCGGCACGCCGCCCGATCTCGATGGCCTCCCCGACGCCCTCGAGCAGACCGAGCCCCTCCTCGCGCAGGTGCGACGTGTAGAAGCCCCCGGAGTCGGCGGCGGAGCGGGAAAGCGCCACCACTTCATCGGTGGAGGCGAAGTTGCCCGGGATATAACGCAGGCCGGTGGAGAGACCGAACGCGCCGCTCCCCATGGCCACGGCGACCAGTCGCCGCATCCGCGCCAGCTCGTCCTCTGTCGGTGCGCGGTTGGCACGCCCCATCACGATGGTACGGATGGTGTTGTGCCCCGCCATGAAGGCGACGTTCATCCCCGGATGCCGCTCGGCGATGGAGTCGAGGTAGGGCGTCAACGGAAAGGGCGAGCTGCCGTCCGGGCCGCCGAGGGCCGTCGTCACCCCCTGGCGCACGTGGCTCTCGGCGCCGGTGAGCCGCATGAGCGGATCGAGGTGGGCATGCAGGTCGATGAAGCCCGGCGCCACCACACGGCCGGCGGCATCGATCACGCGCGCCGCGCCATCGCGCGGGAGCGGCGTGCGCGAGACGCGCACGATACGATCGCCGCGCAGCGCAACGTCGGCGGCGAACCCGGCTGCGCCCGACCCGTCGATGACGGTACCGCCGGTGATCAGCACGTCGTACCGCGGCGTGAGGTCGGCCTCCGGAGTGGGAACCGCGGCGGGGGCGCATGCAAGGAGAGCAGCGCCTAACGCCGCCAGGATCCGTCGTGTCATGCGATCAGTCGCTGTCGGGGGCGACGCGCTTGCCGCTCCAGCGCAGCGCCCAGTTCACGGTTGCACCGGGATCGATCCAGTGCGCGCGATTCCACGAGCCAAGCGCGTCGCTGAGCGCGTCGGGGGCGCCAATGCACGGTTCGAGCCCGATCACGCGCGCCTTCCCCCCCCGCTTGCCCGGTCCCACTTCGTCCTTGTTGAGCCAGATGCCGATGTTGGTCACCTGCCGCGTATCGAATTCGACCTTGAGCCAGAGGTCATCCTCGATGAGCGCGGCCCAGCCTTCGCGCGCATCCAGGAAGAGCTTGGCCGCATAACGCCTGGCGACGGCATCGGGGCGCGTGAAGTCCACCTGCCGGCCGTCCATCCGCAGGTCCGGCCACCGCATGTCGGATCCGTACTCGGCGATGTCCACGCCCTGCTGGCTGCCCACGCGCACGCGCGTGTCGGAGGGGAGGTGCAGCCGCGTGGTCGCTCCCATGGGGAAGACCGGATGCGACGACCAGATGAACGGGAAGCGCTCCGTGCCGAGGTTCGTCGCCGCGTACGACATCTCGACCACCCCCTGCGGCGTCACGCGCACCGTGCGCTGGAAGCGCGTCGGCGTCGCGCGGCCGGTCCACGTGAGCTGCACCGACTGTCCGCCGCCATTCGCCTGCAGGTCGACCTCGGGCTGTTGCGACCAGAGTTCGCCGTGATCGGGGAGCTCGAGTCCACCGAATCCCTTGATCCACGTCGGCAACCGGCAGGGCGCGATGGTCGGAAAGCAGTCGTCGTAGCCGCCGGAGTCGGCCGTCTCCTCGAACGACGCGCCGTCGGTCGGTACCGTATACGGAACGACATGGCTCTTCCACAGCCACTGCCGCCCCGCCAGCTCCATCTCGACGATCTTTCCACCGAGCGCGGGGACGACCACGACCCGGGTGGTGGCGCCGCGGAGCTCGATGTAGCCGAAGTCGGCGGCATCGGGGAAGCGCGGGGGCGCAGGTCGCGAGAAGAGCCCGAAGATCATCCCGGCTGCCGCGGACGGGGGGGGGCGCTCAGCGGTCCGCCATCTCCGTCGCGAACGTCGCATGCTCCGCGACGTCCACGCCTCGCGACGCGAAGATGCGCGCCACGGCTTCACCGATCTTGTTGTTCGGCGTGCTCGCCCCCGCCGTCAGCCCGACCGTCACCGGGCCGCTCCGCGGCAGCCAGTCAGCGACCGTGCGCTCGTTATGCACCACGCCCGGCTCGCGAATGTGGATGCGTCCGGTCTCCGGATCGATCCCCGACGCGTCGGCCACATGGTAGGTCGGGACCACCTCGGCGCAGAGCGCCGCCAGCGAGATCGTGTTGCTCGAGTTGAACCCGCCAATCACGACCATCAGGTCGGGGGGCTCGCGCAGCATGTCGCGCACGGCATCCTGCCGGTCCTGCGTGGCGGAGCAGATGGTGTCGAAGGTGCGGAAGTTGGCGGCCCGATACGCGGCGCCATGGGCACGCTCGATCGCCGCGCCGACCGCTTCGCCAATGGCCAGCGACTCGCGCGCCAGCATCGTCGTCTGGTTGGCGACACCCACGCGCGCCAGGTCGCGATCAGGATCGAAGCCAGGCGACGCCGCGTGGGCGAACCGCTGCAGGAACGCTTCGCGGTCGCCGCGCCCCTCGATGTAGTCGCAGACCGCCTGCGCTTCCTCCATGTGACGCACCACGAGATACCGGCCGCCCTGCGGATGCTTGAACACCTGCGATGCGGTGGCGCGCGTTTCCTCGTGGTAGTACTTGCCGTGGATGAGCGCCGTCATGCCGTCGCGGGCGTAGCTCTCGACGCGCTTCCACACGTTCAGCACCGAACCGCAGGTGGTGTCAACCACCACGCACCCCTTCTCGCGCAGCGTGGTGAAGTCGTCAATGGTCACGCCGAAGGCGGGGAGCAGCACCACGTCGTCCTGCCGGATCCCCGAAAAGTCGAAGCCGTCCGGGGTGCCGTCTGCGCCGAGACGAGGGCGGAGGATCTCGATGCCCATGCCCTCGAGCCGTGCATTCACGTGCGGATTGTGGATGATCTCGCCTACCAGCACGATGTGCCGATCGGGGAACTTCCGCCGCGTCTGGTAGGCGTAGTCGACCGCGCGCTCCACGCCATAGCAGAAGCCGAACTCGTGGGCGAGGCGCACCGTGACGCCATCGGCGCTCAGCACGTAGTCGCGCGCGCGCAGGAGTTCGACCATCCGGCCGCCGTAGTCGGCGGCAAGGGCGCCCTCCACCTCGGATTTGAGGCCGAATCCCCTGCGAACGTACGTCGCGTCGCCGTTGGGAGCGGACATGGGGCGGAATCTAGCCGTTACGCGGCGATCCCGAGAACCCTCGACGGCGTCACCGCCGCATCCGCGGAGATCGCGATGCGCCGCTGACGCCGCCTCACGCCCGGTATGGCGCCAGCCGCTCGATCACCTCGTCCGGAATCGGCTGCTTGGTCATCTCCCCCGCACTGACCGCCACGACGACCAGATAGCCCGTGGCGCGCGCGGTGCCGTCGGCCGCGCGGATGTCGAAGTCGAGCGTAATCGACGTCGTGCCGATGGCCGAGACGCGGGTCGCGATCGTGAGGCGTTCGTCGAGGCGGGCCGGAGTGAGAAACTCGGCGTGCATCACGCGCCGTGGAAACATCAGCGCGTGCCGATCGAGCACCTCCTGGTAGGTGAGTCCGGCCGCGCGCAGCAGTTCACCCTCCCCGAACGAGAACAACCTGCCGTAGGCGTCGTAGCGGATGATGCCGGTGACGTCGACGTCGCCCCAGCGGACGTATTCGTGAACAACGTGCGGACGAGGGAGTGCAGGCATGGCAGCGGAGTAACGGGAGGGGGGAGGCCCCGGCGAGCGGGGTTTCGGACGCTTCGGAGCGGGCTTCTTGCCGACATCCGGGCCCGGTCATATGCTAGCGCGCATGACACCCACGGCAAGCGCCGGAATCGGGACCAGAGACGCCGCCGATCGCGATTCCGCGAACTATGCGTTCGTGGGTGAGCGCCTCTGGCTCGATTTCGTCAACACCGATGACGTCCGCCGCGGGGAGCACATCGATGCCCTTCGCGATTTCGAGGGATTGCTCGACTGGCTGGTGATTGCCGGGGTGTTCGATGCGGAGCGCGCCGCGGGCATCCTGCGCCGCGCCGCGCAGCAGCCGGCTGGTGCGGCGGCGGCGCTGCACGATGCACGGCGGGTGCGATCGGCGCTGCGCACGCTCGCCGAGCGCGGCGCCATGGTAGAGGAGGCAGCGGAGGCGCTGGTCGAGATCAATCGCGTCCTCGGTCGCAGCGCGGGGACACGCCGCATCGAGTTTCGCGACGACGGTACGTTTGTCCGCAGCTTCGTGCCGGTGGGCGACGCGTTCGCGGGGCTGACCATTGCGATCGTGGAATCCGCCGCGGACGCGCTGATCGGCGGTGAGCTGCCGCGTGTGCGCCGCTGTCGCGATCCGCGCTGCCCGCGTGTGTTCTTCGACGGAACGCGAAACGGGCGCCGTCGCTGGTGCGACATGGCCACCTGCGGCAACCGCGCGAAGGCGGCGCGACACCGCGCTCGCGACGTGGATCCAGCGGCCGCCGCCCAGGTCACGATCCCGGGCTGACGCGAAACGGCGGGTGCGAACCGAAGTTCACACCCGCCGCTCCTGCTTCAGGAAGTGCTGACTACGTCAGGACTTCTTGTTGCGACGCCGGAAAACCCCACTTCCACCAAGACCCGCCAGCCCCGTGGCCAGAAGCGCCATGGTTGCCGGTTCGGGAACCGTCGAGGTGGATCCACCCGTGCGGATGGAGAAGAGGAAATCGTTGAAGTCACGATCCGGCTTGATGTTGCCCGAGCTCGAGATACTGCCGAAACGACCGGCGGTATCTTCCCAACCGTACGTGGTGTTCGAGTTGGGCGTACCCGCCAACGGGGTCGTACGGTCATCTGCGTACACCGTACCGGTGCCCCAATTGAACAGGTGCGTGAGACCATCGGTGTTCATCGACCCGGCCCCGGAATAGAAGGTCTGGCCGTTGGACAGCACGAGCGCAAAGAGCAGGTCGGAACCTCCGCCGAACGTACCGAGGAAGGTTTCATTCGCGCCGGCGACCCAGGGATTCGTGCCCCCCGGGCTGGACGGAATGATCTGCGTCCGAGTGGTGAGATCGGCCGGATTCGGGATGAAATACAACGTATGCCCGAGGGAAGCCGAGCCACCGAGGATGCTGACCCACACGTCAACGCTACCTCCGGCAGGCATCGTGACGGAAGCTTCAGCCGTCGTGGGGTTGATGTTGCACAACCCCGCCGTCTGCTGAGCCGCCGTGCACGTCTGTGCCTGAGCGGAGTGTGGCGCGAACAGGAGAATTCCACCGGCGAGCACGGCGCCACCCGCAGCACGCCGGAGAAGACTTGTCATCATGTGCCCTCCCCAGTTGTTTGGGCGCCCCAATCGCTCGCCACGCCGGATTGCGTGTCGTGCGCGCAGGGTGGCAGCCCATCCCCTGCGAGATACTACAACGTTGGTGGTGCGTCGCGCCAGTCCCCGAGTGAAACGAACCCGTGAAGGCGAGCAACCAACCTCAACCGTGAACCCTTCAGTGTGCAGATCAGAGCGCATGCAATTTCTCCTCAGCCGCTGACATCGTGATTGCCGTGCCATCCCAGGGTGGCATTGCGGCCCCCACCTCGGGGATCAGCTCCACCGCGATGCGCCTGGCGAGGGAGTCCGCATGGAGCTGTGCCGGCCCCCACGAGCCGGTCATGCCGGCCTGGGGCTTCACGGGCACGATGATGCGCACCAGTGACTCCTCGGTGCGGCCCTTGAGCGCCGCGTCGCGAAGCAGATCCCACTTCACCGCATACTCATTGGCGGCCACGCGACCGCGCCCCTGATACCAGTAGTAGACCACGGCCTGCACACCGCCATTCGCGAGCAGCACACGATTCACCGTGTGCGGCGCACCGCCGGCGTCGAGCGTCGTGCGCTCGCTCGTCAGCGTTTCCCACCCGGCACCCGGCAGACAGTTCTTCGGCGAATGAATGGTCTTGCCGGTCGCCTGCGACTCGTAGTAGCCCACGTAGACGGAGAAGGCGATGGACGTGTCGGCGCTGAAGTACGTGCGGTACATGTAGTCCGACATGCCGGCCACGCGCTGCTCCTCTTCGCTGATGGGCTGGTTGGTGCCGACCACCCCTACCAGCGTCAGCGGCAGCGTCTCCAGCGATGCCGGCAACGGCGTCACCAGCTGAGGGCGCACCCCGGAGATGAGCAGGCAGCCCACGCCGAAGAGACCGGCGGCGATGAAGAGTCGTGTGTTACGCATGCGCGCCCCTCCCCTGCACCCGTCGTTCCACGCGCATCATGACCCACGTGAGCGCCCCCAGAACCGCGAACGCGACCACGAACATGAGCCAGCCCTCGGTGAGGTGCGTGAACCCCTCACCCATGGCGGGATCCACGAACAGCACGAGGAATCCCGTGAGGAAGACGCGAATGCCGTTGATCACCACGGCTACCGGAATGCTGAGCGCGACGAGCAGGACCCGCGTGACCGGCGATTGCAGCATCAGGCCGCCGAGCAGCACGCCAAGCGACAGCAGGGCCGTCAGCGAACGCAGGCCGCTGCACGCCTCGGTCACGAACAGGCTGTGCCCTGGAAGCTGGATGACGTTGCCATCGAGCCGCACGGGCACGCCCCGCATGCTCAGCAGCTCGGCTCCCAGCTGCGATGCCTTGAACTGCAGCGGCAGGGCCAGCCCCGAGAGCACTACGTCGGGGAGTGGAATGGAGAGGATCAGCAACAGCGACGGCAGCCACCACCAGAGCAGCTGGCGAAAGCCGAATTCCAGCGTAACCAGCCCGCCCAGCGCCATGAGAAGCGACGCGCGCGAGGTGAACTGCTCGGCGGCCAGACTGGAGACATATCGAAGCAGCACGGCGCCGGCGATGAGGGCGATACCCAGCGCGAGGTTCGGCCGCGCATCCGGGCGGATCCCCTTTCGCCAGGCCAGCCACAGGGCCAGCGGCGCGAGCAGGAGCCCGTGACCGGCATCGGGGTTGTTCCACCAGTCGCGCCCCAGCGTCATCATGGGCTGCGCGAACAGGATGACAAACAGCACCGAGGTCAGCGCGATCGACGCCAGGCGGACCCGTGATGGGACCGCCTGACTCATCTGCGCTGCCGGAACTGCTGTCGCCATCTCTGACCCCGTAATTGATGAGACTGCTTTCGTTGGGTGCTTCCGGATGCCTTCAATGTCACACTCCGTGCCAACTCCATCACACAGCGAGCCGTACGTCAGGCTCCCATAACCGGCATAAAATTCAATGTGTTACGTTGTTGCAGGAAGATCCGTCACGATGTCCGAAAGCGCGAACCGTGGCGCCGAAGCCGCACTGAACCGGACCCCGCTGCGACAGAGTGCGCCAAGGCGCGTGGACAAGCCATCGTTCTCATTCCGTGACATCAACTTGCGAGTCGGTTGCACCTCTCGCGCCCTTCTCACCATGGCCACCAACGCATGAGCACGATTCGAGCCGTTCGGACCTACCTGGAGCTCCCGAGCGGAAAGGCGTTCGTACCCGCCTTCTCCGCCGACCCGGCGCTCACGGTGGTGCGGGCGGCCGCACCGGACGTTGCGCTGTTCAGGCGGCTGTACCAGGACGTGGGCAAACCGTGGCACTGGACCGATCGCAACGCCTGGTCCGACGAGCGGCTCGCAGAGCATCTGTCGCGCGCCCAGGTCGAGCTGTGGGTGCTGCGACGCGGAGCGGAGGACGCCGGTTTCTTCGAGCTGGAGCGGAGCTCGGAAGGGGTCCGTATCGTCTACTTCGGGCTCGACCCGCGGTTTTTCGGGCTCGGACTCGGCAAGCACATGCTCTCGTGCGCCATCCGGGAAGCTCGGCGAAGCCGTCAGGAGCGGGTATTTCTCGACACCTGCACCCTCGACGGGCCGGCGGCGCTGCCGAATTATCTCGCGCGAGGGTTCTCGCCGTACCGGGTTGAGGAAGTTGAGGCACGCCGGCCCTGACGGTCCCTGGCGGGACCGTCAGGGCCGGCGTGGTTGAATCAACTGCGCTGAATGCTGCATGCTGCTCGCTACTTGCTGAGCGGAAGGGCATCAACTGCGCTGCATGCTGTATGCTGCTCGCTGCTCGCTGAGCGGAACGGTATCAACGGCATCAACTGCGCTGCATGCTGCCTGCTGCGTCCTTGTGTGCAAGCAGCGTACAGCGTGCAGCACGTATAACGCAGCATCCGTTCCCTAGACCGCCTCTACGTCGAGACGCAGCGGCGCGGCACGGAAGTCCTGCCACGACCGCATGTCGCCGAGCTGTGCCTCGTACCAGGCCGCCAGCTCCTTGAAGCCCAAGCGCGGTGTCGCGCCGCCGCTCTGGCGGTGCATCGACCGGATCTCCGCGATGATCGGGCGATTGCGCTTGACGGCGGCGTGTCGCGCCTCCTCGCGCGCCAGCGCTTCGGCCAGCAGCCGGCGCGCGCGCGGGAGCAGCTCCTCGGGTATCTCCTGCAGCGGTTCCACGTCGCGCTCCAGCTCGAAGCCGAAGTATTCCACCCGCGTGTGCAGCGACAGCGGCGTCAGGCGGTGCTTCGCACTGAACACGAGCTCCGGGTCGCGGCGCGTCGCGTAGCGCCTGACGAGATCCTTGGGGAGCTGCGTTCCCTCGATGGACGCCCGTGTCACGCCGAAGCGATCCGCGAAGAAACGCAGCGTGCCGGCAACCGCTCCCCAGCTTCCGCACACGCTCGTGCGCGACACGCGCGCCTCCTGGCCGTCGGGGAGCGTCTCGTCGATGACCAGGTCGAACGGCATGAAGCGCGCGACGAGATCGGTGAAGGCCCGCACGCGCTCCGCCGTGGCCAGCGGGAGCGCGGTCGGCAGCGGTACGTCGAGCGCGCGCAGGATGCTGGCGCTCGCCAGCGCGGCATCCTCCAACGACTTCACCAGCACGCCGCGTCGCTCGGCCCAGCGCTCGATGCGTTCGTCGAAGAGATGGCGCGGCAGCCCGTACACGGTGCCCATCGCGCCGGCATGCGTGAAGGCCTCGGCGTACACGTTGTACGCCGTGAGGTGGTCGCTCCCGGGTATGATGAGACCCGTGAGGTCGCGCTCGTCGCGGGTCATGCGATGGAGCGACTCGATGGCGCTGGCGATCGCGATCATCGGCACCAGCGCATCGTCGGCGTTCACGAGCAGTTCGGCCCACGCCCGGTTCACCGGCAGCGCATCGACCAGCCGGCCATAGCGCGTCAGGCGGCCGTTCTCGATCACGCCGCGCGCCTCGAGGAGGCGCACCGCGTTCCGGTACGCGCCACGGTCGAGCGGCACCGGGAGATCGAGCTCGTTGGCATCGACGCCGAGCCCGGCGCACGTGATCGCCACGCGCTCGCTGTCGCCGGCAAGCTGGAACTCGGGCTCGGTGGGGCGCAGCGACTCGAAGCGGATGTCGCGATCGCTGAGGATCCAGACCATGCCGCCGGCAACGCGACCGTGCACGCGCCCCGCCATCTGCAGCAGCTCGTTCGCGCCGAGGTGGAGCCGCGTGAGCACATTGCGCCCGCCGTCGATCACGTTGGCGAACCGCGTGTCGTCGATGATCACCGTATCGAGTCCGCGCACGTTGAGCGCGCTCTGGCCGGCGGCCGTCATGGCGAGAAAGAACGGCGGTCGCACCCCTTCCTCGAGGAACGGCCGGATCACGCGAATGGGTTCGCCGCCGTGATAGTGGGCGCTGGTCAGCCGCGGGAACCGCTCCCCCACCCACGCCGCCGCCTCCTCGACGCCGGCGCGCGTCGGCATGAACATGCCCACGCCGCGACGCTCCTTCTGCACGCGCTGCAGGAATCGGTCGCTGAGAAAGGTCAGCGGCTTCTGGCGGACCACGCGCACGGTGGCGGCCTTGTCGGGGTCGAACGCGGAGCTCTCCACCACCGCACGCGACTGGAGGTAGCGGGCATAGAACGTGGGGTCGACGGTGGCCGACAACCAGACGAACCGGCACCCGGCACGTTTACCTAACGCGAGGCAGAGTTCGAGCTCGGCGGAGGTCTGGTGGATCTCGTCCACCACGAGCGTGTCGTGCGCCAGGATGTCACCATCCTCGAACCAGCGTCGCGCGATCCCGGTGGTGACGATGATCACGTTCCACGTCGGCGTCTCCGGCGTGGCCTCGCGCTCGCGGTTCACCACGCCGACGCGCAGTGTGGTGGTCCCCAGGATCGTCTCGGCGATCGGCCGGATGGCGAGGGTCTTCCCGGTGCCCGTGCCGGCCACGATCCCGAAGCCGTCGCCCGATGCGGCGAGCGCGGCGACCTCGTCACCGTGGTGCCGCTGGAGGAACGTCTCGAGGTGGAGTCCGAGTGCGAGTTCGATCGTTTCGCACGCCGCGCGCGTTGGCGCGATCACGATCACCCGTCCCGTCTGCGGTCGCGCCGCCACGAACGCGTCGCGGTCCGGGGGGAGCGATCGATCGAGAACCTGCCGCAGTGCACACCTCCAGGTCGTAACGAACGATCGCCGGTGCTGGCGCGTCAGGCACCCGCTGCACCGGCGATCCTCAAGTTAACGCCGACGGAAGTCAGCTCGACTGCTGCGCCGGATCGTCGGGTTTCCTGACCTTGGTCGGTTTGCGTACCGGTGGCGTGCTCGTGGAGGATGGGCGCACCGTCGGCGTGCGCGGATCACGCGTCTCCGTCTGCTTTCGCTCCACCCTGCGCCGATTCTCCAGCGAACGCAGCGGCTGCAACTGCTGCACGCGGGGCGCTTCCCGCTCCTCCGGGAAGATCACCTTGGCGTTTGCCGGACGATTGCGCACCGCGCTGGCGCAATCGGTTGGAGCGGGTTGCTGCGCGGCCGGTACGCCATTGAGCCAGATGCGACAGAGTCCGGCCGGCGGCTTGTGGCTCCGCGGCACTTCGCGTTCGCTCCCGACCTTTTTTTCGCTTCGCGGCGGATCGGATTTCTCACGCTTCGGCGGCTTGCCCTGCGCAAACGCCACCGAGGCGGAAAGCACCATACCGCTCACGACCACAAGCCACGAACCACGCATGTCATCTCCCCGCTGAACGCCGGTCTGAATCCGGCAGCATCGCCAGGTGCACGCGCGATGCCACCGCGCGGGACCATTCCGGGCTCCGCAAGCCTTTCATATACAACGCGTTGCAAGGGCGGCCCGCAACCGGACCGCTGCGACCGTCCGCCTGGTGGGACGGCCGCGACCCCACCCGAGGACGAACCGGAGGCGCTCCCGTCCCGGGGTGCCGAGTCCCCTCGTACCCGCCTGCTGCGTGGGCGTTCAACGGCTCTCACGAAGCCGGTGAACCGATCAGTCGCCGAAGCTGATCCCTGTCTGGCGGGCGGTCACCACGACATCGTGATCGACATCCACGCGCTTCATCTCGCGCAAGGCCTCCTCGATCGGCACCGTCACGATGTGAGGCGTCTGCAGCGCCACCATGTACCCCCAGCGTTCGTCGCTTACCGCGCGCACCGCCGCGCCGCCGAAGCGCGTCGCGAGCAGCCGGTCGTAACCCGTCGGCTGGCCACCGCGCTGCAGGTGACCGAGCACCAGCGACCGCGTTTCCTTCCCCGTTTTCTGCTGGATCTGTCGCGCGATGATGTCGGCCACACCGCCCAGGCGCGGCGCCTCGCCGGGCAACGATGTGCCGATCGTGGACTGCTGGCCACCACGCGGAAATGCCCCCTCGGCGACGACGACGATGGAGAAGAAGCGCCCGGATGCATCGCGGGCGCGGATCTTCTCGCACACCTTGTCGATGTCATAGGGGATCTCGGGAATGAGGATCACGTCGGCGGTACCCGCGAGCCCGGAGTGCAGTGCGATGAAGCCCGCCTGGCGCCCCATCACCTCCATCACGATCACGCGGTCATGGCTCTCGGCGGTGGTGTGCAGCTTGTCGATCGCCTCGAGCGCGGTATTCACCGCGGTGTCGAAACCGAACGTCGTCACCGTGCCGCTGACGTCGTTGTCGATGGTCTTGGGCACCCCGATGATGTTCACGCCCCGCCTGAACAGTTCGTGCGCGATGGCCAGCGATCCGTCACCGCCGATCGTGATGATCGCATCGATCCCGAGCCGGTCGATGCTGGCGAGCAGTTCATCGCAGCGGTCGATCTCGACGTAACCCCCGTCCGCCTGTCTCACCGGATAGGCGAACGGATTGCCACGATTCGTGGTGCGCAGGATCGTACCGCCCAGGTGCGCGATACCCCGGACGCTCGCCTTGCTGAGCGGGATGCACTGGTCGTCGCCCAGCAGGCCGGCGAATCCCTTGCGGATGCCGAGCACGTCCCAGCCCCGGTTGATGGCCGAAAGCACGGCGGCACGAATGACCGCGTTGAGACCGGGGGCATCGCCGCCGCCGGTGGAGAGTGCGATACGCATGTGGGGGAGTCGGAACGAAGGCGAAGCGTCAGCATATCAAAGCTAACGATGCCGACTCCGCGCCGACGCACCGCCATGGTGCCGTGCGCACGGCGGACTCAGCGCGGAATCGGCACGCCAGCGAGGTTGGCCAGTTGCCGCAAGACCGTATCCTGCCGCGCGACAACCTCCTTGAGCGAGTCCACCCTGAACTGCAGGTCGGACGCCTGCATGCGCAGGTCGTTCACGGCATCGCCGAGGTCGAGAATTGCTTCGGCCTGCTGGATATCGGCGGTCCGGTCCGCGGTGCACGCGAAGAGGGCCGGGACGATGAGCGCGGCGAGGATCGTCGCGCGCGACAGGTGCTTCTTCATGGGTCGCATGGAACTCTCGCGTCGGACGTGGTGGGCGCGTGGGGGCCAGAGAGGGGACTCCGGCGCCGGAACGACGCCGGAAGCTCTCGAATGCAATGCGCCGAGCATGGCTGCGTTCAGAAGATGTCACACGGGCGCGGCGACCGGGCTATCTCGTGCGTCGACCCGGACGCAGGAGATACCGTGCCCGCAGGACACACGTTGGTGGAAGTGGCGGTCGTGCTCGCGATGATGGGGGTTGTGCTGGCCATCGGCGTTCCCGGTGCCGTGGCGGTACGCGATCGCGCGTTTGTCGGCGGGGCCGCCAACGACGTCATGACCGCGTTCTCGAGCGCCCGCGCATGGGCGTTGCGACGCGGCCGGCGCACCGCCGTCACCCTCGACACCACCGCAGTCCGCCTGGTGGTGCGCGCCGGGGCGGATACCCTGCTCGACCGGCCGCTCGGCGCCATCCATGGTGTTCAGCTCTCGGCCACGCGCGACTCCATGGCGTACGCGTCGGATGGCATGGGCTACGGCGCGTCCAACCTGCGCATCATCCTCCGCCGTGGCCGGGAAGCCGACACCATCGTCGTCTCCCGGCTCGGGCGGGTGCGACGCCAGTGATCAGGTGGCGGCGAAGGTGCCGAAGTCGTACCCCGGGACCGAGATTCGCGGGATCTGCTGGCCGATCACGCGCTCGATGGTGCGCACCATCGCGATCTCATCCGGCGACATGAAGGTGTATGCGTCGCCGGTGGCGGCAGCGCGCCCAGTGCGTCCGATGCGATGCACGTAGTCCTCCGACTGCTGCGGCACGTCATAGTTGATCACGTGCGTGATGCCGGAGATGTCGAGTCCGCGCTGGGCGATGTCGGTGGCCACCAGCACGCGCACCGCACCCTCCTTGAAGCTGGCCAGCGCATGCGTGCGCTGTGCCTGCGACTTGTCGGCATGCATGGCAACTGCGGTCACGCCGCCGCGCTCCAGGTGGCGCACCACCCGGTCGGCACCGTGCTTCGTGCGAACGAACACCAGCACGGAATCCATATCCGGCTTCCCCAGCAGCTCGGCCAGCAGGGCGCTCTTGCGGTCGCGCGGCACCGGGTACACGGCGTGGCTCACCGAGTTCGCCGCCATCGACCGCCGCCCGACCTGCACCACCGTTGGCTTGCGCAGGTACTTGCGCGCCAGCGCCTCCACTTCGGGGGGCATGGTGGCGCTGAAGAGCAGCGTCTGCCGATAGCGCGGAAGCTGGTCGACGATCCGGTTGATCTGGGGCGCGAAGCCCATGTCGAGCATACGATCCGCTTCGTCGAGGACGAGCACCTCGAGGTCGTCGAACACCACGTTCTGGCGCTCCAGGTGATCGATCAACCGCCCCGGGGTGGCCACCACCACATCCACGCCGGCGCGCAGCGCGCGTTCCTGCGGTTCCAGCGGAACACCGCCGAACACCGCCTGCACCGTCAGGCGCGAATGACTGGCGTAGCGACGGAAGTTCTCGTCAACCTGCTGCGCCAGCTCACGGGTGGGGGTGAGCACCAGCGCCCGCGATCGCGACGGCCCGTCGAGCAGGCGGTGGACGATGGGGAGCGTGAATGCGGCGGTCTTGCCGGTGCCGGTCTGCGCCAGCCCCATGACGTCTTGCCCCTCCATGACCAGCGGAATGGACTCCTGCTGGATGGGTGTCGGGGTGACATAGCCCGCATCGCGCACGGCGGCGAGCACTTCGGGTGCGAGCCCGAGCTCGGCGAACGCCGAACCGGGCAGCGAGGAGTCGCCTGGCGTATCGCCGGGCGCTTCGAGCATCGATTGCATGAATTTCCCTGGCGCCGGTGCCGCTTGGCCGCGGCAGCATCTGCCGGGTCCGGCGCACTCACCGTCGCTCGTCGCGTTGGTCGCGCGCGCTGACGGTGCCTGCAAGACTGTACGTACACCACGGAGGCGATGCCCGCGAATTCGGGCCCTGGCTCACCGGCGAGCCAATGTCCCAAGCGATGGAATCGGCCCCACGATCCACCAATGCGCCCGCAGGCGATCGGATCGTAATCGAATACTAACCAGACGAGGGACGCGGCGCCACGTCATCGCTCCCCACGTGCCCGAACGATCTCGCGCCGCGGAACACTCGTCAGGCACCCGCGCTCGCCGAGGGCCCGGCCGCATCGGGGGCGGAACGGACGCGATGCAGCACCTGCCGAACCGCTGCGGCAACGCGCGCAGGCGCTTCCTCGGGGATGACGTGCCCGCACCGGGTCAACACCTGCACATCGGCGCCGGGCATCACGTCGGCCAGCCGGGCGACCGCACCACCCGCGGGGAGGAGCCGGTCGGCGCTGCCTAACAAGATGCCGACCGGAACCGCGGCGCCAGGCCAGTCCGATTCGGGGAATGGCTGCCAATCGAACTCGTGAAGCAGGTGGCGAAGCGCCAGCACGAACCGTGGGTCGCTCGATGGTGCCCAGTATTCGTCGGCCACTGCAGGGCCCAGCGCCGCATAGTTGCCGCCTGCCACCGCCAGGCGAAGCACCAGCCGCGGCGTGAACGCGGGCAGCAGCCGCGGCAGCCATCGCGTGAGCGCACCGGGCGTCGCGGCCTGCACAAGTCCGAGCTTCGGCACGGGCACCACGCCAATCGGTGCGAGCAGCGAGAGCCCGGACGCCCTCCCCTCGCCGACGAGGCGCACGGCCACGGGCGCGCCCATGGAGTGCGCAACGATCGCGGCTGCCCGCACGACGCCAATTGCATCCATCACCCGGCTGACCACGCGCACGAACGAGTCGAGCGTGTACGCCGACCTCGCTTCCGGCTTGCTGGACTCGCCATGCCCCGGAAAATCCAGTGCATATGCCCGGTAGCCGTCGGCGGCGAGCGCGGGGAGCAGCTGCCGCCAGGTGAACACCGAGCATGCCCAGCCGTGCAGGCAGAGCACCGCGGGCGCATCGCGCGGCCCCATGGCCACCACGCGGATTCGACTCCCGGGTTCGACTTCCACTCCCCGGCACTCGGCGCCCACCGCGTCGTGCGAATAGCCGCGCGGCATGTCGAGCGAGGTCCAGTTCACCGATGTCTCACGCGGCATGCGCAGCGACAGCGGCGCGCACAGCGCCAGCGGCGTGCACAGCGCCAGCGGCGTGCGCAGCGCCAGCGGCCCGCACGCCGGTCACACCAGTTCGATCGGGTGCCCCGAGAGGCGCGCGATCAATCCCAGCCGGAAGGTGATGTCGGTCCAGACCGAGTCGCCCGTTGCGTCCGGCAATTCGAGCGGGTACGTGGACCAGGCCCAGGGATTCGTCGTCACCGGAGGCAACATCCCCTTGTGCGGGTGCCAGACGCGTTCACGAGTCCTGTCGTCGAGGAACCGGTCGAACAACTTGCTCCACCCATCGTGCCGCTTGAGGAACCCGAGGCGCGCCATGGTCTCGAGCCAGAAGAGCGAGAACGGTACGTCCGCATCGGCCGCGTTACGGTGCGGGAGCGGGTCGCCGAGGACCAACTGCGGCTGGGCGATGATGTGCGAGCCGATCATCTGCACCGATTCCTGTCGCGGCATGGGCATCGACAGGTGGTGGAACAGGCGATCGACCTGCGTGTGGTGCTCGCTGCGAATCAGCGGCATATGCGCGAGAATCGTCAGCACGTAGATCGACGGCGGCGCGGCTTCGGGGGCGAGGACGTGCCGGTTGCC
>DASSBZ010000249.1:0-7308 GCA_035698205.1 Gemmatimonadaceae bacterium
ATATCGTGTTCGATGACCCGGACGGCAGGACAGCCGGAGTAGGTCGGTGTCACCCGCACGGTGACGCTCCCATCCTCGTTCATCACCGTGCCACGCACGATCCCGAGATCCACCACGCTGATGACCGGAATCTCCGGGTCCATCACGCCGGCCAGGACATCGAGCACATCAGCCTTCGTGGGCGCGGCGGCGTGCGTCACCACGTGGCCCCCGGGTGCGACCGTGCGACGATCTGCATCTCGGCGAGCAGGTGCCCCAGATGTTCCGTGTGGCGCCCCTGCCGTCCGCCGTGGTGCATGAAGCCATCGTCAGGCAGCTCGAGCGTTGCGCGCGTCACGACATCGGTGACGGTGCGGAGCCAGGGCGCACGCAGCGCCGCGACGTCAGCCGGCCAGCCGCGCTCGGCGACGGCGCGTGTCACGGCATCCTCGGCGAACAGCTCCCCCGTGTAGGGCCATGCGCGCTCCAACGCGCGCTGCGCGCGCACGTGGCTCTCGGCGGTGCCGTCTCCCAGGCGCAGCATCCATTCAGCGCTGTGCCGCAGGTGGTAGGTGGTCTCCTTGTGCGCCTTGGCCGCGATGCCGGCCGTATCTTCGTCGGGCGCGGCGGCCAGCGCCTGGAAGGCGTGGAACGCGAACGCATCGACGAGGAACTGGCGCGCGATGGTGAACGCGAAGTCGTCGTTCGGCAGCTCCATCAGCAGCGCGTTGCGGAACTCCACCGCATCGCGATGATATGCGAGCGCATCCTCGTCGCGTCCCGCACCCTCGAGCGCTCCGGCGCGCGCGAGCAGCAGGCTTGCATGACCGATGCAGTCGAGGGCGATGTTGGCGAGCGCGATGTCCTCCTCGAGGATCGGCGCGTGGCCGCACCACTCCGAGAGCCGATGGCCCAGCACGAGACGGTCGTCGCCGAGCCGGAGCAGGAATTCCACCACCGGATCGGCGGACCCGTGCGAAGTGGCGGACGGCGCGACGACGTCTGCCGACTGGCGCAGCGGTTCCACCGATGCAGGCGCTTCGGAGCCGGCGCCCGTCTCGGGCTCGTCAGGTGGCTGTCCGTAACCCACGGTCAGTACACGCGCACGCCGTGCGGCGTGCGATAGAACTGTGGATGCCGGTACGCCTTGTCGGAGCCCGGGTCGAAGAACGGGCCGGCGTCCCCGGGCGAGGTCGCGGTGATATCGATCGACGGCACCACCCAGATGCTCACGACCTTTCCACGACGCGCGTAGACGTCGCGCGCGTTCTGGATGGCCTGTTCGGCATCGGTCGCATGCACGCTGCCGGCGTGTTCATGCGGCGCTCCCGTGCGCTCCTGCGTGAACACCTCCCACAGCGGCCATTGCGAGTCGCCGGCGTCGGCGAGTCCGTTCGTCTCGTCGCGCGGTTCCGTCATGCCGCCTCGCTCGCGCGGCTGCCGGCGCGCTTCGCCGCATAGGCCGATGCCGCAGCTCGCACCCATGCGCCTTCGTCGTGCGCCTTCCGACGCGCGGCCAGGCGTTCGTGGTTGCACGGACCGTTGCCCCGGACCACCTGCCAGAACTCATCCCAGTCGATCTCGCCGAAGCGCCAGTCCTTCGTGGCCTCATCATAGCGGAGTTCGGGATCCGGGAGCGACAGGTTCACCGCCTGCGCCTGCGGCACGGTGAGATTCACGAAGCGTTGGCGCAGTTCGTCATTGGTGAACCGCTTGATCCGCCAGCGCAGCAGCTCCGCCGAATTGGGGGAGTCGGCATCGCTGGGGCCGAACATCATGAGCGACGGCCACCACCAGCGATTGACGGCGTCCTGCGCCATGGCGCGCTGCGCCGGAGTGCCGCTGGCAAGGGTGGCGATGATCTCGTAGCCCTGCCGCTTGTGGAAGTTCTCTTCCTTGCAGATGCGGATCATGGCGCGCGCGTACGGACCGTACGACGCCTTGGCGAGCACGGTCTGGTTCACGATCGCCGCCCCGTCGACGAACCAGCCGATCGTGCCGATATCCGCCCACGTGAGCGTGGGATAGTTGAAGATGCTCGAGTACTTGGCCTTGCCCGCATGCAGCTGGTCCACGAGTTCGTGCCGGTCGACACCGAGCGTCTCGGTGCCGCAGTAGATGTAGAGACCGTGCCCCGCCTCGTCCTGCACCTTGGCGAGCAACCCCATCTTGCGACGGAGGCTGGGGGCGCGCGTAATCCAGTTGCCCTCGGGGAGCATGCCGACAATCTCCGAATGCGCGTGCTGCGACATCATGCGCACCAGTTGCCGGCGATAGCGCTCGGGCATCCAGTCCTTGGGCTCGATCGATTCGCCGGCGGCGATGCGCGCTTCGAACTGCGCGAGCTGCGCCGCGTCGTCTGCGATGGTAACGGGCTGGTCGGTCATGCGTGTCGCCTCCGGAAGTGCGCGCGGCCTGTCTCACGCCGGTGCGCGGATGCGGAATCCGCCGACGGCACGCGAGCGGCGGTCCTCCCCTGAATTAAAGACCTCGACTCCTTAGATTGCAACGGTGAGAGCGCTCTTCCGCGCTCCCGCTTCCTGATACCAGAAACCGGAACATGAGTTCGGACTCCGCTCCCGAATCGCGGCGCACCCCCGCCCCCAACGCGCAGGCGCCTGCCACCGATGGCGACGTGACGCTTGACATCGCCACCGGCATTGCCACGCTCACCTTCTCGCACCCCAAGGGGAACTCGCTGCCGGCGTCGCTGCTGGCCGCGCTCACCACGGAGATCGAGGCGCTTGGTGCGGACTACCGCGCGCGCGTGATCGTGCTGCGCAGCGTCGGTACCGGCTCGTTCTGCGCCGGCGCATCGTTCGATGAACTCAAGCGCATCGACAACGCCGAGTCCGGGACCGAATTCTTCATGGGATTCGCCCGGCTCATCCTCGCCATGCGTCGCAGCCCGAAGATGATCGTGTCGCGCGTGCACGGGAAAGTGGTTGGTGGCGGGGTCGGTATCGTCGCAGCCTCGGACTACGCCATCGCGGTGCCGGAGGCGTCGGTGCGACTGAGCGAGGTGGCGGTGGGCATCGGCCCGTTCGTGGTGGGGCCCGTGATCGAGCACCGCATCGGACGTGCGGCGTTCGGGGCGATGGGGATCGACGCCGAGTGGCGCGACGCCGACTGGGCGCTGCGCCACGGGCTGTATGCCCGCCTCTGCGACAACGTGCTGGCGCTCGACCAGGTAATCAGCACCTTCGCACACAAGCTGGCGTCGTTCAATCCGGACGCCCTGCAGGCGCTCAAGGCCGCGCTCAACGAGGGGACCGATCACTGGGAGACGCTGCTCCCGGAGCGGGCGGCGATGAGCGGCCGTCTCGTCACGTCGGAGTTTACTCGTCAGGCCATCGCCGCGTTCGAGCGTCGCGCCTGACGGCATCCTCGAACGACAGCTCGAACCCGGACTCGCGCACCGCACGGGCGGCATCGCGGGCCACGATCTCCAGCCGCGCGGCAGCGGCGAACATCACGCCGACGTCGAACGGTGCGCTCGCCTTGCGCGAGCGGTACTCCTCCACGGCGGTCAGGTAGCCCATCATGCCGCCGAGCTCCGTGGGGCACCACATGGTGCCACCGGCGCGCAGCACCTTCGCACCATGCGGATCGGGCATCGCGAGGTTCTCACAGCCGCAGACGATGCGCGTGCGCGGGCTCGCCGCGACCGCCTCGCACGTGGCGGCGTCCAGCGAGCCACCGCCGGCGTTGACGACCAGCGCATCCATCGGCTCCGCCAGGAAGCCCGCCTTGTCCTCGGGGGCGAACACCGGCACCCCCCACGACGCGATCTCCTCGCGACGCTTCGCGCTCGACTCGAGCACGAATGTGTCGGCGCCGGCCGTGCTCATGGCCTTGCGCACGTAGCTGCCGATGTTGCCGCAGCCGATGAGACCCACGCGCGCGCGATTGACCGGCAGGTCGAGCGCGCGCAGCATGCCGCGCAGCACCTGCACGTTGCCCTCGGCCGTGGGCTTGCCGGTATCGGAGATGGTGCAACCGTCGAAGCGCTCGTGCATGTACGCGAGCGATGTCGTCCGCCCGTCGGAGAGCATGCCATGGCCAAGGTCCTGGCCGGTGGTGATATGGATGCCGGCCGTTTCTTCGGCGTCCTGCAGCGCCGCCAGGGCAAAATCAAGGAGCTCCCGGTCGCGTGGCTGCCCCACGCGGGCGTCGGCGGTGGGCAGGAGCACGCACTTGCCGCCGACCAGGCTGTCGGCATCGCGACGGGCGAGCGGCCCGCCCACCCGCAGCAGGCGCGACCAGCGCACCTTCTCCTCCATGCCGATCGCGAGGCCGATCGCCTCGCGGTCGTTGTCATAGCCCGGTGCGTCGGCGCGCTCGGCCGGGGCAATCCGGAACCCGCCTAACGAGAGCCTGCCCGAGCCCGGCGGGGCGCCGGTGGCGATGCTCAGCGTCCACGGAAGCCCGGCGTGACGATAGCGGTAGACCCACACCGGCATGTCGGTCACGTGGCCGAGCGCATTCACGACCTCGCTCGTGCGCTCCGGCGGGAGCACCTCGCGCTTCCACGCCGCCCGTGCCGGTGGTGCCGCCGCCTCCGCCGTGCCCTCCGCTCCCGCGCTCACGACGTGGGCGGGTTGAATGATGCATGCTGCGCGTCCACCCAACTGCGATGGTACGACTCGTCTTCAATCGGCAGGGCCGCCTTCGCGACCTTGAGGGGCCTGAACGAATCCATCATGACCGCCAGTTCATTGGTGTGGGTGGCGCCGATGCTTGCCTCGGCGCGCCCCGGGTGCGGACCGTGCGGCAGCCCGTCCGGATGGTGCGTGATGCTGCCGTACTCGATCCCCTTGCGGCTCATGAACTCGCTGGACGCGTAGAACAGCACCTCGTCGGAATCTACGTTGCTGTGATTGTACGGTGCGGGAATGGCCTGCGGATCGAAGTCGTACGGGCGCGGACAGAACGAACAGATCACGAAGCCATCGCCCTGAAAAGTCTGGTGCACGGGTGGTGGCTGGTGGATGCGCCCGACGATCGGCTCGAAGTCGTGGATGTTGAACGCCCACGGGTAGAAGTAGCCGTCCCAACCCACCACGTCGAACGGATGGTGGTCGAGCATCAGTTCGTTGATGCCGTCGTACTGCTTGACGAGGAGCGGGAAATCACCGCGCTCGTCGTGCGGGGCGAGCACCGACGGGCGCCGGATGTCACGCTCGCTGTACGGCGCACCCTCGAGCAACTGGCCGTACTCGTTGCGATAGCGCTTCGGCCAGCGGATGTGCCCGCGGCTCTCAATCACCAGCATCTTCGTGGGACCGTAGGCCGGGTCCAGCCGCCAGCGATGCAGGATGTTGCGATGGATGACCACGTAGTCGCCCGGGCCATACGGCAGCTCGCCGAACACCGACTCGAGCACCCCCTGCCCCTCTATGACGTACACGCACTCATCGGCCTGCGAGTTCCGGTAGAAGTGCGCGTCGGTCTCGTCCGGTGCCACGTAGAGCATGGCCACGTCGGTGTTGAACAGCAGCGGCACACGATCCAGCGTGGGGCTTCCCCCCGCAGGCGCACGCGCCGTGAGGAAGTGGCGATGCCGCAGGGAGGTGTCCTCGTCCGCCTCCCACACGATGCTTCGCACCTTGCGCGCCGAGGTCACCGTGGTGGGCGGGTACGTGTGATAGAGCAGCGACGACGTCCCGACGAAGCCCTCATGCCCCATCAGCTCCTCGGCGTACAGCCCGCCATCGGGGCGACGGAACACCGTGTGCCGCTTGCGCGGCACGGTGCCGAGCGTGTGATAGATGGGCATCAGAGGTTCCCGCGCAACGCCTGCTCGCGCTCGATGGACTCGAACAGCGCCCTGAAGTTACCCTTGCCGAAGCTCTGCGCGCCCTTGCGCTGGATGATCTCATAGAAGAGCGTCGGCCGATCCTGCACCGGCCGGGAGAAGATCTGGAGCAGATAGCCCTCGTCATCGCGATCGACGAGGATCCCCAGCTCCTTGAGCGGCGCGATGTCCTCGTCGATCTTCCCCACCCGATCGAGCAGCGTGTCGTAGTACGAGGTGGGCACGGAGAGAAATTCGACGCCACGCGACATCAGCGCGCGCACCGTCCCGACGATGTCGTTGGTGGCGATGGCGATGTGCTGCACCCCCGGGCCGCGATAGAAGTCGAGATACTCGTCGATCTGCGACTTCTTCTTCCCCGCCGCCGGCTCGTTGATGGGGAACTTGATCCGGCCATTCCCATTCGACATGACCTTCGACATCAGCGACGAGTACTCGGTGGAGATGTCCTTGTCGTCGAACGAGAGCAGGTTGTGGAAGCCGAGCACGCGCTCGTAGAAGCCCACCCACTCGTTCATCTTGCCGAGTTCCACGTTGCCGACGCAGTGGTCCACGTAGCGAAGCCCTGTTGGCGTCGGCGTGAACGCGGAGCGGCGCGGCACGAACCCGGGGAGGAAAAGCCCGTTGTAGTTCCGTCGCTCGACGATGGAGTGCACGGTATCACCGTAGGTGCGGATGCCGGCAATGACCACCTCGCCATCCTCGTCCGACATGACGCGTGGATCAAGCGCCGAGGTGGCGCCACGATCGACGGCCTTCCGCCAGGCATCGCGCGCATCGTCCACCCAGAACGCCAGGTCGCGCACGCCGTCGCCATGACGGTGCACATGCTCGGCGATCTCCCCCTCGGGGCCAAGCGCCGACGTGAAGACGAATCGCAGCTTCTCCTGCTGCAGGAGGTAGCTCGCGCGGTCGCGTACGCCGGTCTCGGGGCCGCGGTAGCCGACGAGTTCGAAACCGAAGGCGGCTTGATAGTACAGCGAGGCCTGCCGGGCGTTGCCCACCCAGAACTCGATGTAGTCGGTCCCGTTGATGGGGAAGGTGTCCTGCGCCGTGCCGGCGGCGGGCATGGTCTGCGTGGCCATCGGTCCTCCTCTGATCGTTGACGGGCGCCGCAGGGAACGTCGAGGGCGCGTCTCGTATCCTAGACGCAGCCAACTTCATATGTCAAATATGCGAAAGCGCGTATATTGATATGCAATGGCTATTAAACACGTCGAGCTCCGCCACCTGCGTTACTTCGTCGCCGTCGCCGAGGAGCTCCACTTCGGGCGCGCCGCCCAGCGCGTCGGCATCGCCCAGCCTCCGCTCAGTCAGCAGATCCAGCAACTCGAGCGCCTGCTGGGTGCGCGATTGCTCAACCGGTCGCGACGGCGCGTGGAGCTCACGCAGGCCGGTCGCCTGCTCCTCGACGACGCCCGTCGCATCCTCGCCGACGTGGCGCGCGCAACCGATCGCGCCCGCCGTGCCGAGCTCGGCGAGGTGGGCACGCTGACCGTCGCGTTCGCCGC
>DASSBZ010000250.1:0-3544 GCA_035698205.1 Gemmatimonadaceae bacterium
CTACGTGCGGGCCGTGACGCGTCGCCTGCAGAATGCGTGCATGAACGACGCTGCGCGGGCCTGCGCGCTCATCGACCGCCGCTATGGCGACGCGATCGACAAGGTGCTCGCCGATTCGGAGCACGGCCGCGCGCTCATCGAGGCAGGATTCGGCGATGACCTGCCGGTGTGCGCTGCGCTGGACAGCTATCCGGTGATCCCCGTCTACCAGGACCGGCAGGTCACGCGGCTCGGCCCGGACCGGGAGCGTTAGGCATCGTGGGCGAGGGCGGCCTCCGGCGCGAGCTCGCCGGCATTGCGCTGTTGCTGTTTGCGCTGTTCCTCCTTGGCGCGCTGCTGGTGGCGCCCGACGTGGCGACGGGCGCGTCGTGCACCTCGGCGCGGGGCGGGTTCGGCCCCGTGGGCGCGTGCCTGCGGAGCGGGCTGTTCACCCTGCTCGGCGCGCCGGCGGCGCTGCTCGTGCCGCTGGCGCCAGCCGTGCACGCGTTGCGGCTGTTCGGCCGGCTGGAGTCCGACACCGACCGTTCGTGGATGGTCTTCCTGGCGGGGCTGGCGGCGCTGCTGCCGGTGGCGCTCGGGCTGGCGCGCGACGCGGGGCCGCCCGCATTCGACCCGATGGCTGGCGTGTGGGGGGGATTCGCGGCGTACTACCTGACGCGGGCGTTCGGGTCGGTCGGCGGGTGGATCGTGCTGGCGATCGCGGTGAGCGCGCTGGCCGCGGCCACGCTGCGCTGGAACCCGGTACGCGCGCTGGTCGGGCCGTCGCCCGCAACCGACGGCGATGGGCGGACGACGCGCGCGCGCGACCGGCGTTCGCGCGCCACGAGTGCCGATCTCGCGACCCAGCTCGCGCCCACGCCGGAGGAGATGCCGGCGATCGATCCCGCGCTGGTCGCCGGCGGCGCCGGGGTGGTGGAGGAGGGCGGTTCCGACGAGGAGCAGCCTTCGCGACGGCGCCGCGACCGCAAGCGGGGCGCAGCCACCACCGACGACGTGGCGGGCTTCGCGGCGGAGCTCGACGCGGCGTCAGATGACTCCCCGGGCGCGCAGGAGCTGCCGAGCGCCGAGCTGCTCTCACCCGCCCCCCCGAGCGACGTGGAGGCCAACCGGCGCGAGCTCGACGCGATGGGGGAGAAGCTGATGGACGCGCTGCGCACGTTCCGTGTGGACGGCGAGCTGGTGGGCCGGACGACCGGGCCGGTGGTGACGCAGTTCGAGATCGAGCCCGCGCCGGGGGTGAAGGTGCGGCAGTTCGCGAACCTCTCGAACGACCTGGCGCTGGCCATGCGCGCGCCGAGCATCCGCATCGTGGCGCCCATCCCCGGGCGCGGGGCGGTGGGGGTCGAGGTGCCGAATCCGGTGGCCGAGATCGTGGCGTTCCGCGACCTCATCGAGGTGCGCGAGTTCCAGCAGGCGCGCGCGGCGCTGCCGATCGCGCTCGGCAAGAATCTCGAGGGGAAGGCGGTGGTGGCCGATCTCGCCAAGATGCCGCACCTGCTGATCGCGGGTGCCACGGGATCGGGGAAGTCGGTGTGCGTGAACACGCTGATCACGAGCCTGGTGTACCGGCACACCCCGCGCACGCTCCGCTTCCTGATGGTCGACCCGAAGATGGTGGAGCTGTCGGTCTACAACGATCTCCCGCACCTCAAGTACCGCGTGGTCACCGACAACCGCGACGCGGCGGCGGTGCTCAAGTGGGCAGTGATGGAGATGCAGGATCGTTATGCACTGCTCGCGGCCAACGGCTGCCGTAACATCCAGGACTTCAACCGGCGCGTCGCCGACGGGGCGTCGCTGGAGAAGCCGAAGAACCTCGACGTGGCGTTCGAAAACACGCGCTGGACGGACGGGGTACTGCCGTACATCGTCGTGGTGATCGATGAGCTGGCCGACCTGATGATGACGGTGCAGGGGGAGGTGGAGACGCCGCTGGCGATGCTGGCGCAGAAGGCGCGGGCGATCGGCATCCACCTGATCCTGGCGACGCAGCGGCCGAGCGTGAACGTGATCACGGGGCTGATCAAGGCGAACTTCCCGAGCCGGATCGCATTCCGCGTGGCGTCGCAGGTGGACAGCCGCACGATCATCGACGGGGTGGGGGCGGAGACGCTGCTCGGCAACGGCGACATGCTGTTCATCCCGCCGGGGAAGTCGGAGCCGCAGCGGCTGCAGGGGGCGTTCATCTCCAGCGAGGACACCGAGCGTGTGATGGGGTGGTACGCCGGTCGTCGTGAGGCGCTGCGGGCGGCGCGCGCCGAGCGTGGCGCGCCGGAGGAGCCGGTGGCCGCCGAGCCGGACATCCTGGAGCTCGTGCGCCAGAAGGAGGCGCTCGATGCGCAGGGGACGAGCGGCGATGACGATGGCGACGGCGAAGGCAGCGCGCGCGACAAGCTGTTCCGCGAGGCGGCGGAGGTGGTGATCCACAACCAGCACGGGTCGACGTCGCTGCTGCAGCGACGGCTGGGGATCGGGTACGGTCGCGCGGCGCGCATCATCGACCAGCTGCATGCGGCGGGGGTGCTGGGGCCGCCTAACGGGTCGAAGCCACGGGATATCCTTGTCGGGCTGGAGGAGCTGGATCGGATAGATCGTTCGTAACAGCATGCTGCGGGCTGCACGCTGTATGCTGGTGGCTGCGTGCCTCGGGGCTCGGCGTGGTGGCTTGGGCTGGAGGGTTGGGGCGCTGCATGCTGCGTGCGCCGGCGGGGGGCGGGCTTTCGTTGCTGACGGCTGATTGCTGACTGCTGACTGCTCGGGGTCAGGTCTTGTATTGATGCCTCCACCTGCTGATCGCTGATTGCTGATTGCTGATTGCTGATTGCTGACTGCTGATTGCTGACTGCTGACTGCTGACTGCTGACTGCTGACTGCTGCTTCCGCCTCCCTCCGATCCGCGCCGGATGGGTGCATCCCCTGCATTGAATTGCGCTCGCGTGCAATTCCGCGATGACGCACGGATCGCCGTATCGCCCAGATTCGCGCCATGTCGGACGCGCGACAGGAATTCGGGGAGCTGGGCGAGCGGGTCGCCGAGCGGTGGCTGCGGCGCCAGGGGTGGCGCGTGCTGCAGCGGCGGTTTCGCAACGGGCACCGGGACATCGACCTCGTGGCCGAGCGTGACGGGCTGATCGCCTTCGTGGAGGTCAAGGCTCGGCGGGGGGAGCAGTTCGGGGGGCCGGTGGCGGCGGTCAACTGGCGCAAGCAGCGGGAGTTGACCCGCTCCGCATCGGTCTGGATCGATCGGCACGGGCGCTCCGGCGAGTCCTACCGCTTCGACGTGATTGGCGTGCTCATGCATGCGGACCGAGTGCGGATTCGGCACGTCGAGAACGCGTTCGGCCTCCCACCGCCGGGTTGCTAGTCAGTGCGTCCTTTCGTATTTTGTTCGGGTATCGAATCGACCCGGCCAACGGACTAGATTGCGTGCTCGTTGGCCGATCCTTCTCACGTATCACCTGGGGCTCGAGTAATGGCTGGTTCTGCAATCCAGGAGGATCGGAAAAAGGCGCTTTCGCTGGCGATCGCGCAGATCGAGAAGTCG
>DASSBZ010000251.1:0-2528 GCA_035698205.1 Gemmatimonadaceae bacterium
GACGAGCTGATCGCCGACCTCTTTCGCCTCTGGCCGACCAACGCGACCGAGCTCGGCAACCACGATCATGACGGCCGCTGGCCGGACCTGACCGATGCCGGCCACGCGGAACGCCTCGCCTTCCTGAACGAGGCGGACACGCACCTGTCAGTGATCGACATCTCGACGCTGTCTCGCGACGAAGCGATCGACCTGCGCATCATGCGCGAGGAGCTCGCCGCGATGCGATTCAACGAGGAGACGCTCCAGGAATACCGATGGAGCCCGCTCTCGTACGTCTATCTGTTCGGCGGCGGCCTCTTCAGCCTGCTGGCCCGTGAGTTCGCACCGCTGCCCGACCGGCTCCGCAGCGCTGCGGGACGGCTGCGCGGGCTGCCCGACGCACTGGACGCCGCGCGCGCGAGGCTCAACGCCCCGGGCGACCGCGGCATCTCGCAGTTCCACGCCGAGAAGGCGCTCTCGCAGCTCGGTGGCGTCTCGCAGCTGGCCGACAGCGCGGTCGCCGAGGCCGCGAAGATCGATGATGCGGCACTGCGCGACGAGGTCAGCGCGGCGGCGGATGCCGCCAAACAGGCGCTCGACGCGTGGGAGACGTGGCTGCGTGACGAGCTCCTGCCTGTCGCGACCGGCGACTTTCGCCTTGGCCCGGAGCTCTACGCCGCAAAGTTCGGCCACACCCTGAAGAGCTCGCTCACGCCCGATGAGCTTGCCGCGCGGGCCCGCACCGACTTCGCCGCGGTGCGCGACGAGATGCTGCGCCTGGCGCGCGAGCTATGGCCCGCCTGGATGGGCGACGAGCCGATGCCCGAGGATCGTGACGCGCTCGTGCGCCGTGTGCTGGATGCCATCGCCGCGGAGCATCCGGCGGCGGATGAGCTCCTCGATTTCTGCCGTGCGGAGCACGGCCGCATCGAGGCGTTCGTGCGGCAGCGCGATCTCATCGGTCTTGCGGACGAACCGATGGAGATCATCTGGACCCCCGAATTCCTCCGCGCATTCGGTGGGGCGATGCTGATGCCGCCGGGGCCGCTCGACAAGGGGCTCTCGAGCTTCTTCGCGATTACGCCCATGCCGGACGACTGGACCGATGAGCAGAAGGAGTCGTACCTCCGCGAGGACAACTCACGCATGCTCCGCCTGCTCACCATCCACGAGGCGGTGCCGGGTCATTACCTGCAGCTCGCCTACTCGAACCGCGTCCGCTCGCTCGTGCGCGCCATCTTCCAATCGGGCGTCTTCGCGGAGGGCTGGGCGGTCTACATCACCCAGGTCATGATGGACGTCGGTTATGGGTCAGAAGACCCCGCGCTGATGCTCGTGCACTGGAAGTTCTACCTGCGCGCGATCACCAACACGATGATGGATATCGACATCCACACCGGCGAGATGACCCGCGAGGCGGCGATGGACCTCATGGTGCGGCAGGGCTTTCAGGAGGAGTCCGAGGCGGCGAACAAGTGGGACCGCGCGCGCCTCAGCTCGACGCAGCTGTGCGAATACTTCCTGGGCAGCGTGGAGATGCACGCGCTCGAGGCAGAGGCGCGCCAGCGTGCCGAGGAGGCGGGCGCGGAGTTCACGTATCGGCCATATCTCGAGCGGCTCCTCTCGCACGGAACGCCGGCCATACCGATCATCCGGGACCTGCTCTTCGGGAGCTGACCGTTCCGGGCCCCGGGCGCGACGCCGGGGCCGCGGCGGCGCATGGGGGCGGACTGCTTGCGGACGACCCGGGCGCGGCGCTCGTATCCTCCGCGTACCACCCCGGTTGGTGATAAGCGCAAAGACGCGGTCGTCCGCGCCCATCGGACCTCCGGTGACGCCGTCGTTGAGCGTGGGGACGGGTGCCCGCGACGATCCGCCCGCGCCCGTTTCCCGTTACCACCAACCAGGATGGTGAGCGCAAGAATCCACGGCCGGCCCTGCGGCGCGGCGGCGGGCCCGGCCGGCAGGCCCCCGCGGCCAACCGAGCCATGCAGCGTCACCGGGCGGTGCTATCAGCCAACAAGAGCCCGGAACGAGCCTCTGCTTGGCCGCTGCGGTCAGCCGGTGAACGCGGCGGCCAGGATGAGCGCCATTTGGCCGCAAACTTGGCGGATAGCACCGCCCCGTGACGGCGGCGACATTCCCGCCGATAGCACCGCCCCGTGGCGGCGGCGACATTCCCGCCGATAGCACCACCACGTGGCGGCGGAACCGACATTTCGCGGCACGGCACGTGCCGATAGCACCACTCGCGACGTTACGACTGGCTGACAATCAGCAGTGGCGCTCCGCCCGAGACTTTGTTAGCATTGCTAAAAGTATGACACTCCTCTCTCCCGCTCGGCTGCTGGCGAGCGTTCTTCCTCGGCGCCTGCGCGTCGTTCCCGCTCCTTCGCCCCACGCCGCATCCGGTCCCGGGCCGCAGGGGAGCGGTTTCCGCAACGGGTTCAGCGCCCTCGCGCACCGCAATTACCGCCTCTACATCGGCGGCCAGGTGATCAGCCAGGTCGGCACGTGGATGCAGTCGGTCAGCCAGCCGTGGCTGG
>DASSBZ010000252.1:0-43169 GCA_035698205.1 Gemmatimonadaceae bacterium
CGCGCCGGCGGCCGCCGCCGCGCCCGGCAGCTCTGCACTGTCCACCGCCGCGCTCGACAGCGCCCGGCGGCTGGTCGACCTGTTGCGCTCCGACCGCGAGGGCATCCCCGGAATCGAGCGCGCTGATGTGCACTACGGCCCCCTCGTCATCGCGTTGGGCGATTCCGTCGTCGGACCGGTCCTCGTGGCACTCGGCAATCTCGAGGTCTTCGGCACCATCGGTGGCGACGCCGCGGTGGCCGGCGGCGACGTGATCGTGCATGATGGTGCACATATCACGGGCGACGTGGTGGCAGCGTTCGGCAGCGTGCGCTTCAGCGACACCGGTACCGGGGTAGTGGGCGGCGAAGTACGATCGCTGAACGGTCGCGTCGGCGTGGCGCCACTCGTTGCCGCCGCGCCATCGCCCGTGGCGCCACGCGCATCCACCTGGCACAACGTGAATCTCGCGTTCGCGTGGGCGATCATCCTCACGATGATCGGTATCGGCACGCTGGTGTTCGGCGGCCGGTATCTGGACGGCGTGGTGGAGACGCTCGAGGCGGGGTTCGCGCGATCGTTCTGGACCGGTGTCGCGGCGCAGTTGGCAATCGCGCCGGTCGCCATCCTCATCGTACTCGCACTCGCCCTCACGATCATCGGCCTGCTGCTCATACCCTTTGCCATCGTGGCGTACACGCTCGCCGTGGCCGGCGTTGTGACGCTCGGCTTCCTGGCGGTAGCGCGGGTCACCGGCGACAGCCTTTCGGGGGCGGCGGCGAAGCGGCTCTCGGCGCGCGGCGCGGCGCTGCGCGCCGTGGTGCTGGGCACCTGGTGCTACCTGGGAGTCTGGCTGCTGGCGGCGGCGTTCACCTGGCAGCCGTGGGTGTTCGGCGTGCTCCGCGGCGTGGCCGTGGCGATTACATGGGTGGCTGTGACGGCCGGCATCGGTGCAGCCGTCCGTTCGCGCGGCGGTGTTCGACGCGTCGCTCCGCGCACGGCGCCAGCCGCCGACCTGGACTGGCAGACCCCCACGCCGATCACCGGCGTCGCGGCGGCCCGCCGCCCGCGACCGGTGGCGACATCGGGGAGCGAGCGATGAGCGTCCAACGTGCGATCATGGCCGCCTCCGTGGCGCTGCTCGGCAGCGTGGGGGCCTCGGAACCGATGCACGCACAGGAGATGCGAGCGGTCGGCATGAGCCGTCAACTGCACGATACCAGCGCGGTGGCGGTGCAGGTACGGCTCGGGGCGGGGCGACTCGAACTCGGCGCGGCGGACGGCCGACTGCTCTACGATCTCCGCGCACGGTTCCAGCCGGCGGCCGTCGAGGCGCTGCACACGTGGGATGCGACGGATCGTCGCGCCGTGCTCGGGCTCCGCGGTCTCGAGGGCGACAATCTGTCGCGCGTGACGGAGCGGTCCCCGGCGCCGGAGCTCGCGGTCGACCTGGGGCGTGGTGCGGCCATCGACCTCGACCTCGACCTCGGCGCGGTGCAGGCGGACCTCGATCTCGGCGGCCTGCGGCTGTCGCGCGTGCACATGTCCTCCGGCGCCAGCGATTCGCACCTCCGGTTCTCGTCACCGAACCCGGTGCATATGTCGTCGCTCGAGGTGCAGGTAGGGGCCGCCGAGCTGACCATGGAGCGGCTGGCCGACGCCAACACCGGCCTGGTCCGGGTGTCATCGGGGCTGGGCTCCGTGGACCTCGATTTCAGCGGCACCTGGCAGCGTGACATCGCGCTGCAGCTTGAAGTCGCGTTAGGCAGCGTGCGGATCCGCGTGCCGCGCAGCGTGGGGGTGAGCGTGGAGCACAGCCGGTTTCTCGGGCGCTTCGACACCACCGGCCTCGAGAAGCGGGGGGACCGGTGGGTGACGCCGGACTTCGACGCCGCCTCGTACAAGCTGGTGATTCGCGCGCACACCGCCATCGGCAAGCTGAGCCTCGACCGGTCGTAGCCCCGCACCGGGCTGCAAGCGCTGCCCGGCCGGCGAGCGAGGCGGGTTCGCCGGCCGTCGAACCAGTCCCGATTCACGATACGAGCTCGCTCACCCCTCGTGCTCCGTGTTGAACCGGACTTCCGAGCCACGCGTCAGGGCGAGCAGGTCGGCCGCGCGTCCATCGCGTTGCGCCACTTCGAGCAGTCCGCTCGACCCGACGAGTGCAACCAGGTCGCCACTGGCCACGTCGGCGTAGGTGCGCCGCACCGGGATGCGATGCCCCGCCACCTCCACCGTGCCGACCGCACGCGCGAGCAGGTTTGTCACGGCGTTCCCGAATCGATCGATCAGCAGCACTTCACCAACCAGCGCGCCGTCCGCGTCACGATGAGCCTCGGGGGTCCGGCGTATCACCGGCGACGTGCACGGTTCACCCAGCGCATCCACCGATTCGCCGAGCGCCAGCCGCGCTGTCGCCGGGGCGAACACGTCGCGCCCGTGGAACGTGGCTGACGCGGAGAGCGGAACCGGCAGGGTGACCGCGCGGGCGCCGCGCACGAGCAGCGCCGGCGACAGCACACCATTGTCCGGGCCCACGAGCAGTCGCTCCTCGCTCGCCACGGCAATCGCGGCACGTTCCGACCCGACGCCCGGATCGACGACGACCAGGTGGACCGTCCCCTCCGGAAAGCGCCGCCAGTAGCGCGCGACCGCCAACCGGGCCGCCTCCACGTCGTGCGGCGCCACATCGTGTGCGAGGTCCACCACCGTCACGCCAGGCACGAGCGAGTGCAGCACGCCCTTCAACTCGGCCACGTAACCGTCGGCCGTCCCGAAGTCGGTGAGCAGCGTGATGGGACGCGGCATGGCCTGTCGGCGAAGGGCTCGCAGCGCGGGGCGTTACACGGTGGGGGCGACCACCAGCTCGCGCACGCGTTCGGCAATCCCGTCCAGCGCCTGCGCCGCGCTGGACTCGGGCTCGGACACCACGATCGGCTCCCCGGTGTCACCCCCCGCGAGCACGCGCGGATAGAGCGGCACCTGACCAAGGAGCGGGAGGTCGAGTTCGTCGGCCAGCCGTTGGCCACCCCCGGTGCCGAAGATCATGCTCGGCTCACCGCAGTGCGGACACTCGAACCAGCTCATGTTCTCGATGATGCCGAGCACGGGAACGTTCACGCGCTGGAACATTCTCGCGCCACGGAGTGCGTCACCGGTGGAGACTTCCTGTGGCGTGGTGACGATCACCGCCCCCGCGACGTTCGTGGCCTGCACGAGCGAGAGCTGTGCGTCGCCGGTGCCCGGCGGCATGTCGACCAGGAGCAGATCGAGCTGCCCCCAGTTCACGTCGCGCAGATACTGCGTGATGATCTTCATCACGATCGGGCCGCGCCAGATGGCCGGCTGATCGCGATCGATCAGCAGTCCGAGCGAGATGACCTTCACGCCGTGCGCCTCGAGCGGAAGGATCTTGTCGTCCAGCACCGGCGGAGGCTCGCTCACCCCCATCATGCGCGGGATGTTGGGACCGTAGATGTCGGCATCCATGAGCCCGACGCGCGCGCCCGCGCGGGCGAGCGCAACCGCGAGGTTGACCGCTACCGTGCTCTTGCCCACTCCGCCCTTCCCCGACGAAACCGCGATCACGCGGCCGAGCCCGGGGTACGCCACCGGCGTCGGCGCCGCGACGCGCTTCGGCGTCGGCGCCGCCTCGCTCATCACCGGCAACGGCTGCCGCGTCGGCGGACGCGGTGTGGCCGCCGCCGCCGGGCGGTCGAACTCCGCCGGATCGCGCACATCCACGCGCACGTCCGTTACGCCGTCCACCCCCTCGAGGGCGACCCGGACATCGCGCACAATGGTCGCATCATCGTCAGGCGCGAGCAGCACCGTCAGCCGCACCCGGCCGGCAGCGGTCGTGCCGACATCACGCACGACATCGGCAGCAATCACATCGAGGCCCGAGCGAGCATGAATGACACGACGAAGGGCAGATTCGATGCGCTGGGTCAGAAGAGACGACATATGCAGACAGGAAAGACGAGAAAGAAGGGATGAACTGCTCAACGGCGCGAACGGCTGAAGCACGCAGACTGCAGTGCGTGCCCTCGATCCTAGGCGGAATCTTCTGTCTCTACCCCCACAACCTCCATTACGTGTGCCTTTATATGCGCTTCGATCGCCGCCGTCATCATGTCCAGTGACAACCCGCAGTCCGGACATCCTCCGGCCAGCCGCAGCATCACCTTCCCGGTCGAGCCGTTGTAGCGCACGAGTGTGATCGCCCCGGGCTCCACGCCCAGTGTGCCACGGACCGTCTCCAGGGCATCCGTGATGCGCGCCTGCACGGCGGCATCGTGATGTTCGCTGCGCCGCCCGAGCATCACGCCTCCGGTCCGGACGCCGATGCCGGCTGGGCGACGAACTCCCGCGCCGCGTCCACGACGGTGCGGCGCACGTTGTCGAGCGTGCCCGCGAGCAGTGCGCCGGCCGCCCGCGCATGTCCGCCTCCGCCGAACCTGCGCGCGAACACGTTCACGTCGATGTCGCCCGTACTCCGGAACGACACCTTCACCTTGCCGTGTCCGAGGTCGCGGAAGAACAGCGCCAGGCGCGTCCCGGCAATCGAGCGCGGATGCTCGACGATCCCGTCGAGATCCTCGGCGCTCACATCATGGCGATCGAGGGCCTCGGCCGGCAGCGCGATCCAGGCGATGCCGGCATCGGCGTCCACTTCCAGCGTGTCCAGCGCGTCGCGCAACAGGTGCAGCCGGCCCAGCGAGACCGAGGCATAGATGCGCCGGTACATCGCTTCCGGGTCCACGCCGGCAGCGAGCAGCGCGGCCGCCACCGCGTGACAGCGCGGGCTCGTGTTGCTGAACCGGAACCCGCCGGTATCGGTCAGGATCGCCGTGTACAGCGCTGTCGCGATCGGCGTCGTGATCTCCCAACCGAGCGTGACAGCCAGGTCGAAGAGCAGTTCGCCCGTCGCGCACGCGGTCGTATCCGCCAGGATGATGTCCCCCGCCGGCTCATCGGTGCGCACATGATGGTCGACCACCAGGCGCGGCACCTTCAGCGTGCGCACCGTCGACGCGAGGTTGCCCAGACGCTTGACGTCGCTGACGTCGAGCACGAGCAGCAGGTCGAGCGGCATGATGGCCGAGGCACCGCGACCCGTCGCGTTCGTCACGCCCTCATCCAGCAGGAAGTCGAACGCCGCGGGCCACGGCGTGGGGTTCACGATGCGCGGGACCAGCCCCTGCGCCGCGAGCAGGCGAGCCGCCGCGGCGACCGACCCGCACGCATCCCCGTCCGCGTTCATGTGCGTCGTCACCACGACATGCCGCCCGGGCACGAACTCCTTCGCCAGTCGGGCAATTGCGGTACGGCGCGATTCGGGAACGTCGAGGATCGAGGAAAGCGGCACGGAGCAGGGTGACAAAGGCGGAGCGGCGCCCCGATCGGGACGCCGCTCCAAAGATACATCGCTCGTTACGCCATCCGGTGGCGGCTCAGCTCTCGTTGAGCGCCTCGGCGCGATTCAGCCGCGAATGATGCCGTCCGTACATGAAGTAGATCACCAGCCCGATCGCCATCCAGATGATCAGGCGCAACCAGGTGTCCCGCGGCAGCGACCACATCATGTATCCACAGATCGCGATCGCCAGCCCCGGCACGATCGGCACCAGCGGCGTGCGGAACGGACGGGGCAGGTCCGGCCGCCGGTAGCGCAGCACGATGATCCCGGCGCTCACGATGACGAAGGCCAGCAGCGTACCGATGGACACCAGCTCGCCGAGCAGGCCGATCGGGAAGAGCCCCGCGATGACCATCGCCACCATGCCCGTGATGATCGTCGCGACGTACGGCGTCCGGAAGCGCTTGTGCACCTTGCCGAACACCGCTGGCAGCAATCCGTCGCGCGACATCGCGTAGAAGATTCGCGGCTGCCCCATGAGCATCACCAGCACCACCGATGCAAGTCCGGCGATGGCACCGAGCGCGACCACCGGCTTGAGCCACGCCAGCCCGGCACCGGCCTTGTCGATCGCGACGTAGACCGGGTCGGGCACGTTGAGTTCCGTGTAGTGCGCCACGCCGGTCATCACGAGCGACATCAGGATGTAGAGCACCGTACACACGGCAAGCGATGCCAGGATACCGATCGGCAGGTCACGCTTGGGATTTTTCGTTTCCTGCGCCGCCGTGGATACGGCATCGAACCCGATGTAGGCGAAGAAGATCACGCCGGCACCACGCACGATGCCGCTCCATCCGAACTGCCCCGGTATGCCCGTGTTCTCGGGGATGAACGGGGTCCAGTTCTGTGCGTTGACGAACATGAAGCCGAATCCGATCACGAGGAACACCACCGTGATCTTCACGAAGACGATCAGGTTGTTGATGCGCGCCGACTCGCGGATGCCGACGACCAGCAGCGCGGTGAGGAGCGCCACCAGGAACATCGCCGGCAGGTTGAGGATCGCGCCGGTCGGTACCAGCGTGTGCGTGCCCTGCACGGTGAACGGCGCCTCGGTGAGCGACGCGGGCAGCGACATGCCGAGCGTGTCGTTCATGAACTTCGTGAAGTACCCCGACCAGCCCACCGCCACCGTGGACGCCGCGAACAGGTACTCGAGGATCAGGTCCCAGCCGATGATCCACGCCACGAACTCGCCGAGCGTCGCATAGCCGTAGGTGTAGGCGCTCCCCGCGATCGGGATCATCGACGCGAACTCCGCGTAGCACAGGCCGGCGAACAGACAGCCCGCACCGGCGATCACGAACGACAGCACGATGGCTGGTCCGGCATACTGGGCGGCGACGGTCCCCGTCAGCACGAATATGCCGGCTCCAATAATGGCACCGATGCCGAGCAGCGTGAGATTGAGCGCCCCGAGCGTTCGCTTCAGCGACTGCTCGCCCTCCACGCTCGCTTCACTCTGCAGCACCTGCATGCTCTTGGTGGTCCACAAACCCATGTTGTCGTGTCTCCGTGGCGTTACGCGTCGCGAGGATGGTCGGCGGAGTTGATCGCGTCGCGTTGCAAGAAGGTGAGGCGTGCGGGACGCATCAAGCTCTCCGCACCCCCGGCATCCTGTCAAGCAACCGGTGTCGAGCGGACCTGCGCGACTCGTCCCTGTGAGAGAATTCGCACGGCGACCGACGTCCGCGGGCAACCGGGCAACAGCGTGTCAACGCACAACCGGCGTCATACGCTGTAATTCGGCGCCTCGCGCGTGATCACCACGTCGTGCGGGTGCGACTCGCGCAGCCCGGCGGTCGTGATCCGGACGAACCGGCTCTGCGTGCGCAGTTCGTCGATGGTGGCGCACCCCACGTACCCCATGCCGCTGCGCAGCCCGCCCACCATCTGGTAGAGCACGTCCGACACCGGCCCCTTGTAGGGCACGCGCCCCTCGATTCCCTCGGGCACGAGCTTGCGCGGGGAGAGCTCCCCTTCCTGGAAGTAGCGATCGGCGCTGCCGTCCTGCATGGCCGACAGGCTCCCCATCCCCCGGATCATCTTGAAGCGGCGTCCCTCGAGCAGCATGCTCTCGCCCGGGCTCTCTTCGGTGCCGGCGAGCATCGACCCCATCATCACGCTCGACGCGCCCGCGGCCAGCGCCTTCACGATGTCGCCCGAATACTTGATGCCCCCGTCGGCGATGACCGGGATGTCACCTGCGCCCTCGACCGCGTCGAAGATCGCCGTGAGCTGTGGCACCCCCACCCCCGTGACCACCCGCGTGGTGCAGATCGATCCCGGTCCCACGCCGCACTTCACCGCATCCACGCCCCGCTCCACGAGCGCCTGCGCGCCCTCGCGCGTGGCGATGTTCCCCACGATGAGCTGTCCATCGGGGAAGGCGTCGCGCACACGGCTCGTCGCGTCGAGCACCCCGATGCTGTGGCCGTGCGCGGTGTCGATCACGAGCACGTCCACCCCCGCATCGATCAGCGCCTGCGCCCGCGACAGGTAATCGCCACCGGCGCCGATCGCCGCCGCCACGCGGAGCCGGCCGTGCCGGTCCTTGTTGGAGTCCGGGTACTGGCGACGCTTGTGGATGTCCTTCACCGTGATCAACCCGCGCAGCGTCCCATCGGCATCCACGACCGGCAGCTTCTCGATACGATGCTGTCCGAGGACGCGCTCGGCCTCATCGAGCGTCGTACCCACCGGTGCAGTGACCAGCCCGGTGGATGTCATGGCGTCGCGTACCGGCCGGTCGAGATCACGCTCGAACTGCAGGTCGCGGTTGGTGATGATCCCGACGAGGTGCTCCTGCTCATCGACGATGGGCAGCCCCGAGATCTTGAAGCGGGCCATCAGTGCCACGGCTTCGCGCAGGGTGGCGTCGGGGGTGAGCTTGATGGGATTGAGGATCATCCCGCTCTCCGAGCGCTTCACCCGATCCACCTCGGCGGCCTGCCGGTCGATCGACATGTTCTTGTGCAGCACGCCGATGCCGCCCGCCCGCGCCATGGCGATGGCCATGTCCGACTCGGTCACCGTGTCCATGGCAGCCGCGATCAGCGGCACCTGGAGCGTGATGCCCCGCGTGAATCGCGAGGTGGTGTCGACGTCCCTCGGATGCGCCACCGAATGGCGCGGCAGGAGCAGGACATCGTCGAAGGTCAGTGCGGCATCCTCACGCACTCGCTGCTGCCCGACGGGCAGCGGGTCATCATAACGCGCCGGCCCGCTGTCCGCCTTGCGCGGAGGAGCGGGCCGAAGGGTGTTTGCTCGGGTTGGTGTCGCCATGGCAAAAGTTAGACGCGACCGGGTCGCAAGTCCAGCCGCCGCACGCCTCGCGCCTATCGCCGGCGACGGGAGAAGCGTCGCAGGCTCCGCCGGATCCGGCCGGGGAGGAAGAACGCGGCAGCGCCCAGCGTCGCCTTGAGATTCAGGTCGTGCAGCTCCGCGCGGTCGCCATGCCAGTGGTCACGCACCACGCGCTGGCCGGCGTGCGCGATGAGGCGCTGCAGGGCGGTGACGAGCAGGAAGATGTCATCGACCTGACCGAGAAACGGGATGACGTCCGGGATCAGGTCGAGCGGTGACAGGATATACGCAATGGCGCCGGCCACGAGCAGCTTGTCCCCCGCCGAGACGCGTCCGTCGCGCATCAGGCCGACCAGCAGCCGCAGGTAGTGCGGTAGCTGCGAGATCGCCCGGACGACTGTCCGGCGCGCACCGCGTCGCGGTCCGCTGGTCGCGCGCACCTCGTTCTCCGCGTCGAGATCATCGCGCTCGTCGCGCGTCACTCGTCGACGACGCGATTCGCGCGTGGCGGTGCTCACGAACCGGGGGTGCTGTCGGACGGTGGCGTCGCGGGAGCCTGCGGTCGGCTCGCGGGCGTCGACGGGGACGTCGCGTCCCCATTGCCGCCGGGGCGCGAGGACGCTGCGCCGACGATGTCGCTCGCAACGGACTTCCCGGCCGCGGCCACCCCGTTCAGCACGCCCATGGCCTTGTTGAGCAGTCCCATCGTCTCGGCGATCGCGGCGGTCGACACCTTGCCGGCGCGCATGGTATCCTCCACGCCCTCGGAGAAGCGCGTGAGCAGGCTGGCCGCGCTGCCCTGCTTCGCGGAGTACTTCGACTCCAGGAACTCGACGTAGTCGAGCACCTGGTAGGCACGGTCATCGGGAATGCCGTCCAGCTTGCGCAGGATGCGTTCGCGGATGTGATCGTTCATGGACGCTCGCCGGTAAAGGTCGCGGGACCACGAAGTCTAGTCGCGTCTGCCCCGCCCGGGCGGCAGGTGGCGCCCGGAGTGTTCGGACGTGCTCAGCCTTGCCAGCGCGCCCGGGTGCCGCGCGCATCCACGTGCACGTAGGACTGGCCACCCAGGGCGTACAGCCCCAGCCCGCCCACGAGATCGGGGTGCTCACGCTCCACGATCTCCACGGCCAGCGAGACCAGCCGCGCGTCCACGAGGTTCAACTGGCCGTCCGCGTTGGCGTCGATGGCCAGGTCCGCGGCATCGCCGAACTGGTGGCGGCTGTCCAGCGCCGAACGCGGTACGCGGCGATTGTACAGCGGCGTGCGAAAGCCGGAGTGCACGTCGAGGGTGACGTCCAGCCGGTCCTGCCCGCCATGCCACGACGCGATCTCGTCGATCACCAGCTCGATCTTGTCGAGCAACCGGGTATCGAGTGCCGCATAACGCGGCCAGGTCTCCTGCCCATCGTGGGTGACGAAGTCGCCGACGGTGAGGTGCGCGGTGAGCGGCAACTCGAGATACTCCGGCCGGATCTCGATAAAGCCGTCGGGATGCGTCGGCTCACTGGCACGCGACCGCTCGCCGCGATAGGTACCGATGAGATACCCGTTGAGCCGTGAGCCGCGCTTCTCGCCGAAGGGGACCATCACCCCCAGCGAGACCGTCTCGATCCGGCGCGAGTAGCCGCCTCCCGAGAGGACCAGCCGGTAGAACCCCGGTGCGTCCGGTGCGACCATCTGGCCAGTGCCAATCGGGCGCGGCAGCGTGCTCGCCACCGGCTGCAGCGTGTCGCCGACGGGCTCCCAGGCATAGGTCACGCGCGACGGATCGCCCTGGATCTCGATCGGAAAGTCGGCGACCTCACCCGGGAACGCGAAGCGCACGGCCACGTGGCCGCTGCGCCCGAACGCATCCGGGGCGGGCCTCGCGTCCACGAGCGCCGGCGGCACCGGCACCGGAGAACGCTCGGCGAACAGGAATCGCGGAGGCTGGTGGAACTGCAGCAGCGCGAGGAGCACGAATGCCGCGAGCGCAACGAGCACCCGGCCGCCGCGCGGACGGCGGCCGGCGACGGGGCCCGACGGATCCGCGCTCATGCGCCCCCCCAGCGCGTACGCGTGCCACGCACGTCGATGTGCACGAATGGCCCGTGCGCGCTGGTCGCCTTGTACAGCCCCGCGCCTCCCACCAGCTCCGGCCAGGCCTTCTCGACGCGCTCCACCGCCTTCAGCATGACGCGGACGTCACGCGAATCCACGCGCTTGTCGCCGTTCAGGTCATCCAGGCGGCCATTGCCATCGTTGTCCACGAAGACATCGGCTGCATCACCGTACTGATGCCGGCTGTCGCTGGCGCGCCCGCCCCGCCCCACTCCCCGCTGGTTGTACTGCGGTGTCCTGAAGCCCGACAGCACGACCATGCGCGTGGCGCGCACGCCAGTGCGGTTCAGCTCCTCCATCACCAGTTCGAGCTTGTCCACCAGCTCGGTGCGCAACACCAGCAGCTTGGGCCACACGTCGCGCTGATCGTGCGTCAGGAAGTCGCGGAGCGTGAAGTGCTCGGACACGCGCGTGTCCTGGTCTTCCTGCCTGACGACGATGAAACCCGGCGGCGTCTCGTGCGTGCCGCTCGTCCGGCGTTCGGCCGGCCAATAGCCCACACGATATCCGTTGACCGTGGCACCGGACTTCGCATCGAACGGCAGCAGCGTCATCACGCTGAACGCCTGGTCGGAGTCGCCGTCGCGTGCGGTGTACACGCCCGGTCGCGTCGCGGCAGAATCGCCGAACAGGCGCTGTACGCTGGAGAGGTCCGGCGCGGTCCCGCCCGTTCCGGCAAGCACAAAGCGGAGCCGGCCACTGCGACCGAGCAACAGCGCGTCGTCGTGCATGTCGCCCGGACCGACGAGCGAGCGCCACGACCCGGACTCGGCGACGCCGGAGTCCGCGAGTTCACGGGCCTCCTGCGCGCCAAGTGGCGCGGAGACGGATCCCAGCAGCAGCGCGGTGCAGACGATGGCGTGCAGGTGCCACGAACGCGTGGCGATCGACGTGCGTCGCTTCACTCCAACTCCTTCGAGATCACGACGCGCCCGAGGTCATGGCCGTGTCGCGTGTTCGCATTCACATGAGGTGACGCCAGGACGAATCCGCGCGCCGGACAGCCGCCAAACCTGTTCACAGGAAGACGACCCGTCCACCCCACCAGTCTCCACCCGCCGTACAGCGCTGACCGGCTCGTCAGTAGATGAACACCGGCGTGCCCACCGTCACCAATTCATAGAGAGTTTCAATGTCTTCGTTGCGCAACCGGATGCAGCCGTGGCTGACGGAATGACCGATCGTCCACGGCTGATCGGTTCCATGGAGGGCGTAGCCGTCACCGAGGTTGAGTCGATGCGTGCCGAGCACTCCCGCGTACTTTCGCTGGTTGGTCCCGAACGGGGGCATGATCAGTTGCCCGCCGACCACGATCTCCCTGCCGTCGCTGACCTCGTACGGCTGTTCGCGACCGTCCGGGAATCGTCGTACCACGTCGCTCCCGGACACCGTGACCATGACACCCCCCGAATCGGGGATGGTTTCACCACGGTTGAGCCGCGTCAACGTCAACCCGCGCTTCTTCGCGGCCTCCACGTAGTGCCAGTCGGGGGGAACCCACACCGGATCGGCTTCCCGCTTCTGCACCAGGAGGCGTCCGCGCGGCGTCTCGAACTTCCACCGATTGCCGCCCCCGCGCGCGAGCACCTTGCCACTTCCGGTGGCCACCCGCGTGGAATACACCACGCGATCGCCCTGCTTGAGCCAGACGCGGTGGTCCTCGATGCTCACGACGAGATAGGGTGTGTCGTGCAGCGGCGCGGCGGGGCTCGACGCGAGGCGTCGCGCAAGCGTATCGGAGGTGGCTCCGACCGACAACCGCACCTGCTCCAGCAACTGCAGATTGTCGTTGAAGACAATGCGCGCGATGTCGCGCTCATAGCGCACCTTCGCGGTGTTCGCGACCAGCGCGACGCTCGCGAGCGCGAGCGCCACGACGCCGATCGTCAGCAGCATCGCCCTGCGGCGATCCGGGCGAACGCCCTCGGCGAGGTCGTCGGGGGAGCGGAGCATCAGTAAAAGTACACCGGCATGCCGGCCGCCAGATTGGGCGCGATGGCCTTCAAGTCGCTCGCGCCGAGCCGCACCGCTCCCGGCATCACGTAGGCGGAGTCGGCGAGCGGTCCGCGCGCCGGTGTGCCGTAGATCACGGTGCCACCGCCCAGGAGCAGCGCGCTCGCGCCCAGCGCCCCCGCGATGGCACGGTTGGAATCGACAGGAACACCACGGTCGGCATATACCCAGAGCGGAACGGTCCAGACATCACGCGCGCCGAGCATCGATTCCACCGTGCGCACACCGCGCGGCGCCACCACATGCACGGTGTCCGCCCCGGAGCCGACCACGCGGTCCGCGCCGACCCGTACCGGCATCCGACGCAACACGGCACCATCGCGCTCGAGATACATCACGCCGCTGTCCACGGAGATCGACAGGTGCAGCAACTGATCGCCCTGCGCCTGCCGCCTGATGAGCTCGAGCATCACGCGGCCGCGACTCTCGTCGCTGGCGATGAGCATGTCGGTGCGTCGGCGCTCCACGTCCGTCATGTCGGCGCGCAGGCGCGCGGTCTCGGCGCGGTAGCGAGCGCGATGCATCAGGACCCACGCATCCACCGCCAGCAGCGCCACCACGAGCACGACGGCAAGCGCCACGGCGCGCGGGTGGGCATGGCGGAACTCCCGCCACCCACGCGCCGGCGGCGAATCGTCAGCGTCGCGCAAGGCTCGCGAGTTCGATGATCGGAAGGCCCGCCGGATTACTGCGACCGGTGCGAACGGTACCAGTGACGATGACCGTCGTGAGCGGTGGAAGCTCGCGCACGGTTTCCATCAACGCCGGAGGCACGATGAGATACATCAACGCGTTTTCCTGCTCCGGTCCGCGCGCGATGAGATAGGTCTCGTCGGGCTGCATGTCACGCCGCAGCGGATCCGATTTCTGCAGCGCGAGCACCTGCACGGTCCAGCGAATGGTGCGGCCGCGCGCCGAATCTCCCGCGGCGCGCAGGTCGGCGGCGCTCACGGGTGTGCCCAGCGCGGCGTCCACCGGTGCCAGGTCCTTCTCCCGGACCCACCCTTCGACCCGTACGCGTATCCAGCCGCGGTCACGCGCGAGCGGCGTGAGCGTTGCGCCGGGCTGCACCGTTGCCAGCGCGCGTCCGTCGGGCGCGGTGTGCATCGTGGTCGCGGTCACGGGTGAGAGCCGCGCATCCCGTGGGTCGACCACCCGGATGGTCGTCGAATCCGTGGCAGTTCCCGTGGTATCGGCGCGTGTCGACTGGCCGTCCAGAGTGCGCGCGGCCAGCGCGACGGCGGCCGTGGCGAGCACCGTAGTGAGGGTTCTCATCGCTGGTAGGGGCCCTGATGGATGGCTACATTGCACGTTCACCCGTCCTGCCGAATGAACGACCTGCACACCCAAGTGTAACCATCGCAATGCCGAACGAGGAACGTCGACCGGTCGTGCTGGTGGTCCTCGATGGCTGGGGACATCGCACCGAGCGCGAGGGCAATGCCATCGCGCTCGCCAACGTGCCGACGTGGGAGCGGATCTGGGCGCGCGCCCCGCGCACGCTGCTGCACGCCTCGGGAGAGGCGGTGGGACTCCCCGCCGGGCAGATGGGGAACAGCGAGGTCGGCCACCTCAACCTCGGCGCCGGCCGCGTGGTGATGCAGGATCTCGTCCGCATCGATAACGCCATCCTCGACCGCTCCTTCTTCGACAACCACGCACTGGTCAATGCGTGCGATCACGTCAGGCAGCGGGGCGGGACGCTGCATCTCATGGGGCTGCTCGGCGACGGCGGCGTACACGCGCTGGACCGTCACCTCTTCGCACTGCTCGCCCTCGCGAGCCGCAGGCAGGTGCCGCACGTCGCCGTCCACGGCTTGCTCGACGGCCGTGATACGCTGCCGCGATCGGGGATGAACTTCCTGTCGGAGACGCTCGCGGAAATCGAGAAGCATGGCGCCACACTGGCCAGCCTGGGTGGTCGCTACTACGGCATGGACCGCGACCAGCGATGGGATCGCACGAAGAAGTGGTACGACGCCGCGGTCATGGGCCGCGGTCCGCACGCCGACGATGCCGGCGCGGCGCTGCAGGCGGCCTACGACCGCGGCGAATCGGACGAGTTCGTGCAGCCGGTGACGATCACACGCGATGGCACCCCGGTGGCACCCATGCGCAACGGCGACGCGGTGATCTGCTTCAACTTCCGCTCCGACCGGATGCGACAGATCGTACGCGCGATGGCGCAACCGGATTTCGACGCCTTCGACGTGCGCGACCGCCCGGCGCTGGTGCTCACCACGATGACGTCCTACGACCGCTCGTTCAGCTTCCCGGTCGCATTCGCTCCGTTCAGCATGGCGCGGATCGTGGCCGAGGAGCTCGCGGACCATGGACTCACCTCGCTGCGTACGGCGGAAACCGAGAAGTACGCGCATGTGACGTACTTCTTCAACGGCGGCATCGAGACGCCGTATCGTGGCGAGGAACGCATGCTGGTGCCGAGCCAGAAGGTGGCAACGTACGATCTCATGCCGGAGATGAGCGCGCCGGCGGTGAGCGATGTGCTCTGCCGCGCCATCGACAACCGCTCCCACGACTTCGTGCTCTGCAACTTTGCCAATGGCGACATGGTGGGACACAGCGGTTCGCTGCCGGCCACCATCAAGGCGTGTGAGACCGTGGATGCCTGCCTCACGCGCGTCATCGCCGCGGCGGAGCGCAGCGGCGTCCGGTTGCTGATCACCGCCGACCACGGCAACTGCGAGCAGATGATCGATCCGGCCACCGGCGGCGCGCACACGGCACACACCACGAATCCGGTCCCGTTCGTCCTGCTTGGCGGCGACGACCAGGCGGCGCTGCGCGACGGTGGCGCACTCTGCGACGTCGGACCGACCATCCTCGCCCTCCTCGGCGTGGATCAACCCTCGGAAATGACCGGCACGAGCCTGCTGCCGGTCGGAGTGAACGCGTGAGTCCAGTCCACAGGTTCGCGATCGCCCTTGCCCTCGTTGCGGCGAGCGCCGCTCCCGCCGCCCGCGCCGGCGCGCAGGTCGGGAACCTCCCCGAACAAAGCCCCTTTCGCGACCTCGAGTACCGGCAGGAGCTCGCGTTCTTCGGCGGCTGGTACAAGGCCGGTCGCGACCCGGCACGCGTGGCGCCGCGCGACGGACCGATGTTCGGCGTTCGCTATGATCTGCGAATCGGCGGCCCGGCGTACTTCACGGCGCGGCTCGCGCATGTGTCGTCAGAACGGACGGTCATCGATCCCCGACTCGCCGCACCCGATCGCGTCCTCGGCGAAGAATCGTGGTCGATTGCCCTCGCCGACGTGGGAATCGCGCTCAACCTGACGGGCATGAAGTCCTGGCACGGTCTCGTCCCGGTGGTTCAGGGCGGACTGGGCGTCGCCAGCGACTTCAAGGGGGGCGCCGACGCGGGGACCTGGCGATTCGGGACTCCCTTCCTGCTGACGCTCGGCGCCGGCGTCAAGTGGGTGTCCACGTCGCGGTTCCAGATTCGCGGCGACATCACGAACAACATGTACCAGATCAAGTATCCGGGGCTCTACTACCAGCCCTCGGCCGACGGCAGTGCGGTGCTCGAGCCCGACCAGGCACGCTCGGTGTGGAAGGCAAACTGGGCATTCACGCTCGGGGGCTCGTATCTCTTCTTCCGCTGACGACGCCGGTGGCGACAGGCGCGCGCGGATCGCATCGTTGACGCGACGCGTCACGTTCGCCGCGGCGCACCGCTATCGTCGGCCGGAATGGGATGATGCGAAGAACGCGGAGGTGTTTGGCGCATCGTCGCACGCGTCGTACCATGGCCATTCCTACACCTGCGACGTGACCGTCCGCGGCCCGGTTGATGACACGACCGGCTTCGTGGTCGATCTCGGCCGCCTCGACCGGGTGCTCGACGAACAGGTGCGGCAGCGCTTCGACTTTCGCAATCTCAACGTCGATGTTCCGGAGTTCGCCAGCGGCGGGCTGGTTCCCACCGGGGAGAATCTCGCGCACATCATCTTCGAGCGCGTTCAGGGGGCGCTGGGCAGCGCCGTGCAGGTGAGCGCGGTGACCGTGGCCGAGGATGCGACGCTGAGTGCAACGGTGCGGGCGGACGATCGACAGCCCTGACTTCGGGCGGTTCAGGAGAGCCAGCCCGGTCGCCGAACCGTTCCCCTCCCGTCGGTACCACCCCAGATTTGGCCCATGAGGAACGTGCGCACGGACGCCGACCCCCGGCCCGATGCACTGGACGCGGTGGAGGAAGCGGCGGTCTGGCTCGAGCTCAACGGGGCCCCCGCGGTGACCTGGATGTGCACGCCGGCGCAACTCGACGAACTCGTCGTCGGGTGGCTCTACGGTGAGGGATACATCAACGCCACCGGCGACATTCTTCGCATGCGTCCGTGCACGCGCGAGCTGGGTTTCTGGGTGGACATCGCGCCGGAGCGCTACGACGACGTGGAGCGCGCCGAGCGACGCCGCGTGCTGGCGTCGGGGTGCGGCGCGGTAACCACGATCATCGGCTCGCTCGCCGACGTCCCGCGACGCAGCAGACCCGAACCCGAACTCGATACCGTGAAGCTTCGCGCACTGTTCAAGGAGCTGTTCTCCCTTGGCGTGCACTACAAGGAGACCGGCGGTATCCATGCTGCTGCGCTCACCGACGGCCTGTCGCTGTTTCATCACGCCGAGGACATCGGACGGCACAACGCGGTGGACAAGGTACTCGGCGCGGCCGTGCTCGACGGGCGGGAGACGCGCGATCTCGTCCTGCTCGTGACCGGTCGCATCAGCGGGGAGCTGGCGTGGAAGGCGGCGCGCGCGGGGCTGGCCGCGGTGGCCACACCGTCGATTCCCAGCACCATCGCCGTGGACATCGCCCGCGCCGCGGGGATGCTCCTGCTCGGGCGCGCCGTAAGCGGCCGGCCCCAGCGATGGCACGCCACTCGTCAGGCATGAGCCCGGCGCGCCCGGTTACCGGTGTGATCCTGGCCGGGGGGCGCGCCTCCCGCTACGGGGGAGAAGCCAAGGGGCTCCGCCGCGTGGGGGGCGAACGCATCATCGATCGCGTCCGCGCCGCGCTCGAGGTGGCATGCGACGATCTCCTGCTCATCGCCAACGATGCGTCGTCGTCCGACTGGCTCCCCGGCGTACGACGTGAGGGCGACGTGCTGCCGGACCTTGGCAGCCTCGGGGGAATCCACGCAGCGCTTTCTCACGCGGGCACGCCGGTGCTTGTGGTCGCATGGGATATGCCCTTCGTGCCCGCGGCCCTCCTGCATGCGCTGCGCAGCGCAGGGGAAAACGGTGACGCCGACGTCGTGGTCCCGGAAAGCGATTCACGTCGCGGCATGGAACCGCTGTGCGCCTGGTATGCCCCCGCATGCCTGCCCGCCATAGAACGCGCGCTGGAACGCGACGACCGCCGCGTGGTCGGTTTCTTCGGAGACGTACGCGTGACGCGCCTCGATGCCGGCACGGTTCGTCGGCTCGGTGACCCCGCCTTTCTCTTCCTCAACGTCAACGCGCCGGACGACCTGGCGCTCGCGGAGGCGCATGCCACGACCGCCGATGGTCACGGTGATCGGCCGCAAGAATAGCGGCAAGACGACGTTCGTCGTACAGCTCAGCGCCGAGCTGCGCCGCCGCGGCCATCGCGTGATGATCATCAAGCACGGCGCGCACACGTTCAATATCGATCCCGCCGGCACCGACACATATCGTCACTATCACGAGGGAGAGGCCGAGCGCGTGGCGATGGTCGCCCCGGACAAGTTCGCCCTCGTCGCGCGCTGGAACGAAGAGGAGTCGGCCGAATCGATCGCCGAGCGCTATATGGGTGACGCGGACGTGGTGCTCTGCGAAGGGTTCAAGGCCAGTGCCCTGCCCCGGATCGAGATCCACCGCAGGGCGGTGAGCGACCAGCCGCTGTTCGACCGCGACGCCGCGGCCGCTGCCCTGTATCTTGCCGTCGTGACCGATGCCCCCGCGCTCGACCTGCCCCCCGCCGTATCGCGCATCGCGCTCGATGCAGCCAACTGCGTTCACGACGTGGCGTCGCTCGTGGAACGCGAGGTGATGGGACTCCGATGAACTCACGCGCGCTCCTTGCGGTGGTCGCCGCCGCGGCCGTCGCCTGCACCCCCGCCGGCGGTCCGGGGCGGCTCTCGCCGGCGGTTGGCTCGCTGCAGCAGACCATCGACTCCCTGGTCAACCAGCCGAAGTTCCGCAACGCGCACTGGGGGGTGCTCATCGTCGACCCGGGGTCCGGCGACACGCTCTATTCCCGCAACGCCGGCAAGCTGTTCATGCCCGCGTCCAATCAGAAGCTGCTCACCGGGAGCACAGCGCTCGCGCAGCTCGGTCCCGACTACCGGTTCCGCACCGTCTTCGCCACCGAGGGCAGCATCAGCGACGGCACGTTGCACGGCGACCTGCTCGTGGATGGTGGCGGCGATCCGTCCTTCAGCGATCACATGCGCGGCGATGCAATGCTGGCCATGGGCGAGATGGCCGATTCGCTGATCGCGCATGGCATCCATCGCGTCACCGGCAAGGTGCGCCGCGGCATCGACGCCTTCCCGGACGCCAATGTCGGCTACAGTTGGGCGTGGGACGACTTCGATTACCCGTACTCGGCGCGCATCGACGCGCTGACCTTCAACGAAGGCTTCACGCGCGTGACGGTACGAGGGGCGCAGCGCCCCGGCGACGCACCGATGGTCGCGACGGCACCCATCCCCACCTGGCCGATCGTGCGCGTCACCGCGACCACCGTGGCATCGATGCCGCCTGACGACGACAACGGCATCGACGTCGTGCGCGACAGCACCACCGGCGGAATCGTGGTGAGCGGTGCGATCGCGGTGGGCGACAGCGCATTCAGCTCCATCACGTACAGCGATCCCGAGGCGGCCTGGCTGGAAGCGCTGCGCTGGGCGATGGTCGCGCGCGGCATCACGATCGACGAACGACCCTCGGCCACAACCGCGGACGATGACACCGGGACCATCGGGGCCGCGACGCGGCGCGATACCCTGTTCACCTTCCTCTCGCCGCCGTTGCGCGAGGTGCTGCGGGCGTTCGAGAAGCCGTCGCAGAACCAGATCGGCGAGCTGCTGCTCAAGACCCTCGGCCTCGAGCGCACCGGCGTCGGCACCGCCGACAGCGGTGCGGCGGTGGTGCGCCGACAGGTACTGTCGTGGGGTGCGGAGCCCGACGGCTTCATTGTGCGCGACGGCAGCGGCCTCTCCAGGCACGACGTCGTCACCCCCGAGACGATCGTGCGCGTGCTCGACGGCATCCGCGCCGACACCGCGTTTCATGTGTTCTACGATGCGCTCCCGATTGCGGGCGTGGATGGCACGATTGCGGGTCGCATGCGGGGCACCGCCGCCGAAGGCAACGTGCACGCCAAGACCGGCACGCTCAACATGGTGCGCTCGCTTTCGGGCTACGTGACGACCGTGGATCGCCACCTGCTCCTCTTCTCCATCCTCGTGAACAACTGGACGACGCCCGTTCGCGAAGTGAACCTGGCCCAGGACTCGATCATGGCGCGCGTGGCCGGAATGCGACTGCGTGACCAGCGGTGAAGCCGGGCCGGAACCGCCGATCGCGACGAAGGCGAGCATGCTGACCGTTGCCGACGCCATGCAGCACGTGCTCGCCGGCATCCAGCCGCTGCCGCCGGAGCGCGTCTCGATCGCCGACAGCCCCGGTCGCGTACTCGCCACGGACATCGTCGCGCCGCTGACGTTGCCGCCGTGGGATAACTCGGCCATGGACGGATATGCCGTGCGCTCGGTCGACCTGCCAGGGGTCAGCGACGAGCGCCCCGTCTCCCTGCGCGTCCTCGAGACGGTCGCCGCGGGGGGCATCGCCACGCAGGCGATCGGCGCGGGAGAGGCGATCCGCATCATGACCGGGGCGCCCATCCCCCGGGGGGCGGACAGCGTGATTCGCGTGGAGGATACCGACGGCGGCATCGAGCATGTACGCATCCGCGACGCGCGAGATGCAGGGCGCAATGTCCGACAGCGTGGCGAGGACTTTCACGAGGGCGACGTGGTACTCGGCGCCGGCTCGAGCATCGCCGCCGCACAGGTCGGAATCCTCGCCTCCATGGGACGCTCGTCGGTGGATGTGCACCGGGCACCCCGGGTGGCGATTCTCGGCTCGGGCGATGAGCTCGTGGACCTCGACGGTGTTGCCGAGGCGATCGCCGGCCGGAAGATCATCAGTTCAAACAGCTATACGCTTGCGGCCATGGTACGCGAGTGCGGCGGGGTTCCGCTCAACCTTGGAATCGCCGCCGACAGCCGCGAATCGCTGCGTGAGCACCTGCTCCGCGCGGCGGGCGCGTCCGACCTGCTCGTCACCTCGGCCGGCATCTCGGTGGGCGAGTTCGACTATCTGCGCGACGTGCTTCGCGAACTCGGTGCCGAACTCGATTTCTGGCGCGTGCGCATGCGCCCGGGCGCGCCGATCGGCTTCGGCAGGCTCGGCGGCATTCCGTGGCTGGGGCTGCCGGGAAATCCCGTGTCGACGATGGTTACCTTCCAACTGTTCGCGCGGCCGGTCATGCGACGGCTGCTGGGCCATTCGCGGCTGCACCGCCGGCCGGTGCCCGTCGTGCTCGATGAACCGGTGTCGATTGGCGCGCGGCTCACACACTTCTTGCGTGCGATCGTGCACGTGGCGGGCGATGGTCGCCTGCACGCGCGCCTCACCGGACCACAGGGATCGGGAATCCTCACCTCCATGGCCCGCGCCAACGCACTGCTCATCGTTCCCGAGAGCGATCCCCGGCACGATGCCGGCGACGTGCTCGCGGCGATCCTCCTCACGTCTGACGCCGACGGCACGGACTCGTTCTCACTCGCGCCATGACCGGTCCCACCGCCGCCGGCGCCATGGAGGCGCTGCGTTCACGCTTCGACGTGATCGAGTCGACCGTGCAGCTCGGCACACGATCGGTCGTGATCGCCCATCCGCGCAATTCGGATGTGCTCATCAGCGAGGCGGATTATGTGAAGGACGAACGGCTTCCGTACTGGGCGGACGTGTGGCCGTCGTCACACGCCCTCGCGCGCCATGTGATCACCCTGCCCGGCGAGGGGAGCAGCCTGCTGGAGCTGGGATGCGGCGCCGGGCTGTCGTCGGTGGCGGCCACGCTGGCCGGCTTTCGCGTGGTGGCCACCGATTACTACCCCGATGCCCTGGAGTTCACCGCCGCCAACGTGCTCGCGAATACCGGCCGCGAGATCGAGGTCCGGGAGGTGGACTGGCGCTACTTCCCGCACGATCTCGGCCGATTCGACTACGTGATCGCTTCCGACGTGCTGTACGAGAAGGATCACGCTGAACTCGTCGCGCGCGCCTTCGACCGCACGCTGTTCGGCCGCGGGCGCGGCGTGCTCGCCGACCCGGGACGCATCGCCGCACCGGAATTCGTGGAAGCCTGCCGCGAACGGCGGATGGACGTGAGCGTGATGGAACGCTTCCCCTACGACGACGGTGTTCGGCAGCAGACCATCGACCTCTACCAGCTCGTCCGCCTGCGCTGACCGCCAGGCCGAATGACCCTGGCGCCCGCTCAACCGTCCTTGTGCAGAGGCCGGTGGCATTGGTGCCATCGCCATTCACCCGACCCGACGAACGATGCAGGGATTGTGGCCGGCGCTGCAGCTTCTCGCGATCTTCGGACTTGCCTTCGCCATCATCAAGTGGGTGGGCGGGCTGGTTCGCGATGTGACCACGGGTGCGAGCGCGTCGGCCGCGCCGCTCGCGCCGACCGAAGGGCTGCTCGACGATGTACTGGCGTCGATGAGTGCCACGAATGCGCTGCAGAAGCGCGGCATCGCGACCGACGCGCAGTTGCTCGCCATGTCACCCAAGGAGCGCGCGATGCTGCTCGGCGTCGTCGCGAGCAGGCTCCCCGAGGCCGCGCCAGTCGCCACGCCGCTGCGCGCGGTGGGGCTCGATGTCTTCTGCCCGGCGTGCGGTAGCGCGCTTCAGCGCCAGGAGCTGAAGCGCATGGGGCACGTCGATTGTCCAGGCTGCACCCGTCGTATCAGGGCGCGGATCACGCTCGGCCAGATGACGGTCACCGTGGACGAAACCGCCGCCGAGGCCGAGCGGCGCAACCGGCTCGTGACGCAGGCCGGCTGAAGCCCGCTACGCCTTGCGGGCCTCGCGAACCGCCTCGGTCAGCTTCGGCACGATCTCGAGCGCGTCGCCCACGATTCCATAGTCGGCAACGCGGAAGATCGGTGCCTCCCTGTCCTTGTTGATGGCGACGATCGTGCGACTCGTACGCATGCCGGCGAGGTGCTGGATGGCGCCAGAGATGCCGACGGCGATGTACAGGTCGGGACTCACGAGACGCCCGGTCTGCCCGATCTGATCGGCGTGCGGACGCCACCCATCGTCGCTCACGGCGCGCGTGGCGCCCACGGCGGCGTTGCCGAACGCGGCGGCCAGCGCCTCGAGCAGGGCGAAGTTCTCCGCGGCCTTCATGCCGCGCCCCCCGCTCACGATCACCGGCGCCTCGCCCAGGTCGAGCTTCGTGCTGTTGCCGGTAATGGTCTCCGTCACGCGCACTCGTGAGGCGGCGGGATCACCCGCCGGCTGCACCTGCTCCACGCGCGTCGGCGCGGCCGCTTCCACCGGCGGCACCGCTCCCGGCCGGAGCGACACTACCGCCGGCGTCGAGCGCAACTCGACCGTCTGCACCACCTTCCCCGTGAATCCGGGATGCTCGGCGGTGACGACGTCGCCTTCGAGCGTGATGCGCGTGGCGTCGCTCACCATTGGCACTCGCAGCTTCGCCGCGACGCGTGGCGCGAGGTCGCGCCCCTGCGCCGAAGCGCTCATCACCACCACGCGGTAGTCGCCGGCACGGCTGGCCACGAGGGCGGCAATCGCCTCCGGGTTCCACTGCGCGAAGGCATCGTGCTCGCACACGAACACGGCCTGTGCTCCGTGCGCCTGCAGCCGCTCCGCCTGGGCGGCGATCCCTGGCGCGCCCGCGACCAGCGCGTGAACCTCACCACCGCCCTTCGCGGCGAGCTCGCGCGCCGCCGTCACCGCCTCCAGCGCCACCTTGCGCAGCGAGCCGCCGCGTGTTTCCGCGAATACGAGAACGTTTGCCATATCAGAGTACCTTCGCCTCGGTCTGCAGCAGTCGCACCAGCTCCGGCACCGCATCGGGTCCTTCGCCGATGATCTTCCCGGCCCCGCGTTCGGCTGGAAGCGCCATCTTCGTCACGGTCAGACGGGCCTCGCCGAGTTCGGCGGGCTTCGATTCGAGCGGCTTCTTCTTCGCCGCCATGATCCCCTTCAGCGAGGGGTAACGCGGCCGCGCAATGCCTTCGTCGATGGTGACCACCGCCGGCAGCGGGAACGTCAGCAACTCGGCGCCGCCCTCCAGTTCACGCCGTGCCGTCGCCGCGCCTTCGCTCACATCCAGCCGCGAACAGGACGTCACGCAAGGCAGGTCGAGCAGCTCGGCGACCATCGCGCCGACCACGCCGTTCGCCGAATCGAGCGACATGCGTCCGAACATCACCAGGTCGTAGCCACCGTCCTTGAGCTCCGCGGCCAGTGCATTGGCAATCACCCAGCCGTCGAATGGCATCGGATCGGCCTTGAGGTGCACGGCACGCGCGACCCCCATGCTCAACGCCTTGCGCAGGGTCTCCTGCGCCGCATCGGGGCCAAGCGAGATGGCGACGACCTCGCCGGCACCGGCCTGCTCCACCATCTGGAGCGCCGCCTCGCATGCATAGCCGTCGAAATCGCTCATGTCCCACTTGAGGCCCGTCTCGTCGATGCCCATGCCGGACGAGGCGATACGGAACTTCACGTCCATCTCCGGGACGCGTTTCATGCATACGGCGATCTTCAGGCTCATGGGCTGGATCCAGACTGCTGTTGAATGGGCGGGCTCGGTGATTGACGGGAGTGGCGACGGTCGCCATGGTCGCGTCGGGCGCTTCCGGGCTCGCCTGCGAGTTGCCACCCGGGGCGCGATGACAGCCCGTGACAGCGCGCGGCAGCGCCGTCGGGCGCGCGGCGCCTCGCAGAATCTAGCCCGGGATCGAGCCGTCGCGAAGCGGGACCGGCATTCAGCGCGGCGCGTGCTGCGAGATACCGATACGGAACGAGCCCACCGCATGGGCACGCGGCCCCGTCGTATACTCGCGCCCGCGCGTGACGGCTCGCCAGCCGATGGTGACCGCACTCACCCGAGCCTCCATTCCCACCTCGTATTCGCCGACCCACGGCTCCCGCTTGACGCTGCGCGTGGCGCCGAAGCTGTTCCCGTCCAGCGTGATATCACGGGCGACGAGGTACTGTCGCGCACCGGCCACCAGCGCAAGCGACAGGGGTGAACGCGGGCCCGCCCCGGTCGGCCGCCATGGATGGGAGAGATTCCAGCCGAGGCGCGCCTCGACGCCTGCATCGCCGCGCACGAGCACGTTGCCCACCGACACGCCCGCGCTCGGGATCACCTGCAGCAGGCTTCCGTCGCCATCGTTGCGGTCGGCGAACATCCACCACTGCCGCGCGCCGAGCACCACCCCCGGTTCGAACCGGACCTGCGTCTCCCACCCCACCGGCGGATCGGTCCACGCGGCGTTGACGCGATGCGCCCACTTCTGCATGGCCTCGGCGAGCGACGGGCGGCCCGTCATGCCTAACGTGACACGGACCTCGTGCATGGAACGCGCGTCCAGCACGCGGCCGGCGGCGGAGACGTAGAGCCAGCCCGCGTACGGCCGCTCCCGTTCCCAGTGCTCCACCTCACCCGGCATGCGGGACTTGTCCGGCGTGTAGATGTCCTGTCCGAACGTGAACTCGGTGGCCAGGCATCGTTCATCGGGCCGTTCCACACCGGTGCACCCTTCACGCCCCTTCGCGAAGCGCTCACCCCACCATGGGGCGCCAGCCGTCACGCGCGCGAGCTGCACTCCGTTGCTGTACTCGCCATCGGGGCGATCGGAGACGGCCTGCCAGAGATTGAAGGCGTCGTTGTCGGCGCGAAGGCTCCACCCCCACGGCGACGGCGCCTGCGCCGCCATCGATTGCGACGCCCCGACCAGGATACCCGCCGCAATCACGAGCGAACAGGCACGCCGCAGCGCGACCCGCTCGGGGGCACGACGCGACCACCGGGCATGTGCATGCACCGCGGCAACGACCGGACGACCGTTCACGTGCCGACGATCAACCGAATGCGCTGAGACCGGTCACGGCCTGTCCGAGAATGAGCGAATGCACGTCGTGGGTGCCTTCGTACGTGTACACGCTCTCGAGATTCGCCATGTGACGCATCGATGCGTACTCGGCGAGAATGCCGTTCGCACCGAGCAGTCGCCGCGCCTCGCGGGCGATGTCGGTGGCGATGCTCACGTTGTTGCGCTTGGCGAGCGATACCTGCTGCGGCGTGAACGTGCCCGCATCCTTGAGGCGCCCCAGGTGCAGCGATACCAGTTGTGCCTTCACGATCTCGGTGAGCATGTCGGCGAGCCGCAACTGCTGGAGCTGGAAGCCCGCGATGGGGCGGTCGAACATGATGCGGTTGCCTGCGTAGGCAAGCGCTTCCTCGTAGCACGCCATCGCCGCTCCGATCGCGCCCCACGAGATCCCGTAGCGCGCCTGCGTGAGGCACATGAGCGGCGACTTGAGCCCCCCGGACGTCGGCAGGATCGCGTCGGCCGGCAGCCGCACATCCTGGAAGACCAGCTCGCTGGTGTCGGACGCGCGCAGCGAAAGCTTCCCCTTCTGGTCCTTCGCCGTGAAGCCCGGGGCATCGGCGGGGACGACGAATCCGCGGATGGACTTCGCGTCGGGATCGCCGTTGGTCTTGGCCCAGACCACCGCCACCTGCGCGGTGGATCCGTTGGTGATCCACATCTTGCTCCCATTGAGCACCCAGGTGCCGTCGCCCTGCTCGTGCGCCATCGTGATCATCCCCGACGGATTCGATCCGTAGTCGGGTTCCGTGAGCCCGAAGCAGCCGATCGTCTCCCCGCTCGCCATGCGCGGCAGCCAGTGCCGCTTCTGCTCCTCGCTGCCGAACGCGAAAATGGGGTACATGACCAGCGCGCCCTGCACGGACGCGAAGGAGCGTACCCCGGAATCGCCGCGCTCGAGCTCCTGCATGATGAGACCGTAGGCGACGTTGTTCAGCCCCGCGCAGCCGTACTCCTCGGGGAGATTGGCGCCGAAGACCCCCAGCTCGGCGAGCCCGGGTACGATCTCACGCGGGAACCGGCCCTCCACGTAACAGTCGCCGATGATCGGCAGCACCTGTTCGTCCACGAAACGCCGCACGCTGTCGCGAACCGCGCGTTCCTCCTCGGAGAGCGCGGAGTCGATGTTGAAGAAGTCAGGGTTCATGGAGCAAAGAGGAAGACAGGGAAGCAGCAGTCAGCAGGCATCGATTGCTCGCAGCAGTCAGCACGCAGCAGTCAGCACGCAGCAGTCAGCAGCAACAGTCAGCGTGAAGCACTCAGCATTCAGCACGTTGTTAATTCTAACCACCTGACGACTCGCGCCCGGCAACAGCCCACCCTAGCCGCGCAGCGCCGCCGGCGAGCACGAATGCAAACGCGAGCGTCGCGACATACAGCGCCCAGCCGGGCACGCCCATCGCCCCGCCGAGACTCGCGGCGAAGGCGGGCACGGGCGCACCGCGCACGGTGCTGACGATGAGCAGCAGCGCCCACGAGGCGGCCGCCAGGAAGCCGGCTGCCACGAACGGCCAGCGACCCTTGCGCAGCGCCACGCCGGCCACCAGCCCCACCAGCGGCACCGCCCACCAGCCGAACAGCATCGTGACGAGCGCAAAGGCGACGAGCAACAGCAGTTCGATGAGCGCGGTCATGGCGTACGTGGCTCCGGAAGTGCGCGGGCGGAGTCATCGCTCGCGGGGGCAGCGGACGAGGGGTCGACCGTTGCGCTGGCGGCAACCGACGTCGGAAGGAGTGTTGCGCGGGCGAGGGTCGCATCGGCGCCCAGGTCGCTCGCCGATTGCGGCACCATCAGCGGTGCGAGTTCGCCCTTCTGCCAGAGCGCAATCCGGTCGTCGTAGCGCGGGCTCGCCGGGTTGCCGCTCTGCCCGCCGGGATACGTCGCCCACGCATGCAGTGCGCCGTCGTCACCGCCCAGTTCCACCACCATGCGCCAGCTTGCCCCGAAGCGTCCCCCTGTGGACGGATTGAGCGTGCCGGGACCGCCCTGTATTGCGATGTCCGATCGCGAGAACCCCGGCAGTTGCAGGAGATGTCGCATGCCGGCGGTAGCCACGTGGTCCCAGCGCCATGCCTCCGCCCCCGGCGGTCCGTGACGCGCCACCACGGAGTCGTATGCCGACGCCGCCGACGCCGCGAGGATGTCGTCGCGCTGCTCACGCACATTACCGGTTCCACGATCGTCCCACCACGCGCTCGTGGAATCCTGCATGAGCTCCAGCAGGATCTCGGTGGACGGCATCGCCGCCGATCGTCCCTCGCCCCGCAACTCATCCCAGGTGTTGCGCCGCAGCGCGCGCAGCAGCTCCTCGAACAGCACCGCGCCCGTGTTCTCGCGCGTATAGCGACGGTCCCACCCCGACAGCACCCGCAGCGCCCCGGCGAGGCTGGCGGTATCACCGCCGGCGGCGAGTCGACGGCGAGCCGCATCCAGGACCGTCGGCAGCATCAACTCGGCGCGCATGCTCCCGGGATCGGTCTGGAACTCGCGCATGCGCTCCACGGTCATCGCCGAATCCGCGCGCAGCAGCCTGTTGATCTGCAGCGCCCGCCACGGATCGAACGCCGCCTCGGCACCCAGATATGCGGGCGCCTGCCGGGGGTCGATCGGTTCCTGGTTGGCCGACGCGAGAAACCCCTGTGCGGGGTTGAACGACTGAGGGTACGCGTTCACGGGCCAGACGCCGGTCCAGTCATTCGCGCTGGTCGATCCGTCGCGGATCTCCATGCCGCTGCCATTCCCCGGTCGCAGCGGAAAGTGGCCGGTGGAACGAATCGCGATCGCGCCCGATCGATCGGCCGCCAGCATGTTCTGCGCGGGGGCGAAGTAGTCCGCCGCGAATGCGTCGAGCAGCTCCTGCGCCCGCCGCGCGTGCATGGCGTTCGCGAACGCCCCGATCTCGTTCGATGGTTCCAGCACCGTCCACCGCATCGACAGCCACTCGCCGCGCTGGCGCAGCATGGGACCACGGTGCGTATAGCGCAGCGTGTCGGTCACGATGGGGCGGCCGCGCTGATCCTGATACGTCACGAGCTCGTGCTGCACGTCACGCCACTCGCCATCCAGACGATACCGTGCAGGCGCGATCGAATCGTCCACCGTCTCGCGATAGAAGTCCATCACGTCGGCGCCGGTGTTGGTGAACGTCCACGCGACGTCGCGATTGAAGCCGATGATGATCCCCGGCGCGCCGGGGATGGTCACGCCATAGACGTCGAGCTGCCCGGGCACGACGAGGTGCGCCTCATACCAGATGCTCGGCAGCGTCAGCTCCAGATGCGGATCACCTGCGAGCAGCGCATGCCCGTCGCGCGTGCGACCGGGCGCGACCGCCCAGTTGTTGCTGGCAAACAGCCGCTCGATCCGCGGACTGGCAGCATCAATCAGCCCATCGATCATGCGCCCTCGCCAGTCGCGCGACCTCGACGCACGCCGCTCGCTGCCGGCATCGGCAATGGCCAGCATGGCCTCGCGCGCCCGCGCGGCAGCCGACGCCGATGTGTCAGGTGCCCCCGGCGGTGGAAGCACACGAAAATCAAGGCGCGGTGCGTCTCGCCCATCGGGCTGGATCGGCTCCTGGATGATCGCATGCGGGGGAGAAAGCGCCTCGGCGGCCTCTCGTCCCACGAGCGCACTCGCGTACAGCAGATCGGGCTCGACATCGAGATACGCGAGCACGTAGCCCATGCGTTCGAAGAGCAGCAGCGAGTTCACCGCACGCCACCGCTCCGGGCGCACGCCAAGCAGCCGGTACTCCACCGGCACCGCGTCTCGTGGCATGGCATCGAACCAGGCGTTGACCCCGTCCGCGTAGGCATTCACGAACGCGCCGCCGAGCGACGTACTGTCCATCGCGTGCAGCTTGTCGCGGGCGGCGCGCGGGAGCCCGAGATGATGCATCTGCCGATCGAGCCCCAGCGCCACCGGGCCAACCATCGTCGTCAGGCGGCCATCCGCGGCGCGCGACTGCAGGTCGAGCTGAAAGTACCGATCGCGCGCGACCACCCAGCCGAGCGCACGGATGGCGTCAACCTGCGTGCTGGCGAAGATGTGCGGGACGCCGCGCCGGTCGTACCGGATGTCAACCGGCGCGGTGAGACCCGGAATATCGGCCTGCACCTCGGCCGGGAGATCCGCTTGCGATGCCGCGGCCCACGCGCCGTTGGCCGGATCCAGCAGCGGACCAAGCGGTGGCAGTGGTCGCACACCGCGCGCGCCCACCCACAACGCGCCGGCCAGCACAAGGGTGCTCACCACTGTCGTGGCGACGCTCCGGCGCGACCGGGCGTCTCGCTCGCGAGTCATGGCGTCCGGATTCTCGTGACCGCCGGTCATGGATGGCACGCCCTCCCCGTCATCGGTTGCCTGCGCTCCCCGTCCGCCGTGTCGCTCGTGGTTCGATCCCGACCTCGCGCGCCTTGCGCCTGAAGTCGCGACCGTGGTCGAGCGTGCGTCCGGTTTCGTGCTGCCACTGGTGAACCATCTCGTGGAGGAGCGTCTGCTCCGCCTGGGTCCAGCCGTCTCGCCGGATGTGCCGCCGGCTGATGGCAATCTCCGGCGTCACGCTCGTCGCGCCGGACGCCGCGCCCGGCGCGAAGTGTCCGAGCCGTCGCTTCATCCGTCTCGAGACTTCGACGTCCACCACGCCGAGCCCCCCGGCGAAGTGTCGCGCATTGAGGCGCGCGTGCGCCAGTCGCAGCCGCTCGGCCATCGGTGCGTCGGCAGGCTGGGTGTGCGTGCGGCGCACGACCCGTCGCGCGGACGCCCCGGCCTCGTCGCCCGGCGCCACGACGGGGTAGGACACGATCACCCTGCGCGCCTCGAGCCGCGCCGCGCGCGACCGCGCGCCCGCCAGCATGGCAATGGCCCTGAGCACCTCGTCGGGCGCGGTGAGGAACCCGGCATGGACACGCAGCGACTCACCGCGCACGCTGACGAGCACCGTGCGGTTCCTCGTGAGCACGCACCGGTTCACGCCGCGCAGTCCGCACGCACGAAGTCGTTGCAGCAGTTCCTCGGCGGTCCGGGGCGCTTCGATGCCTAACGCCAGTTGTGCCGGGTCCGCGACGGTCCCGCGGCGCAGGATTCCGGTCAGCGCGCGAAACACCGCTCGGCTCCGGGCCCGAATCCCTGCGTGGTCGATGACCACAGATGCGTACGCACGCCGATCTCCGTCGCGTCGATGTCGACCACGTGCACCGACGATGGCCGCCCGGCCCGCGACCGGTCCGATACCGTCCCCGCCGTCGCCACGATCACACCGCGCGGCTGCCGCTCCACCAGGGCGACCGCCTCCTGATGGTCGTGCCCGCACAGCACGAGATCGACGCCGGCGGAGGCCAGGCGATCGAGCAGTCGAGGCGTGTGCCTCACACCGTAGCGTTGCGAGAGTTCGCCGAAGGTGGGGTTGTGGTGCATGACGACGACACGTGCGTCTCCCGCAGGCGCGGCATCGAATCGCGCCGCCATCCGGTCGAGCTGTTCGGGGCGCACATCGCCGATGATCGAGATATCGCGCAGCCGGGTCGTGAGCGTATGCATCGTCACCCCTTGCGAGGTGTTCAGACCGGCGAACGTCACGCCTGGCAGGGAGAGCACCGGCTCCAGGTCGTCGCTGATCCAACGCCGGTACGGCGCCCAGATGCGGTCGTGCCCGCCGATACCGAGCGGGGCCAGCCACCAGCGCACGTCGTGGTTCCCCGGCACCACGATCACCTCGCTGTGCCGGCGCGCATCGCGCAGGAACGCCACCGCTCGCTGGAACTCGCCCGCCCGCGCGCGCTGGGTGACATCCCCCGATACCGCCACCACGTCGAAGCCGCCGTCGGCGATCATCCCCTCGATGGCGTCGATCTGCGCCAGGACGGCCGGTGGACCGAAGTGCAGGTCGGAGACGTGGAGGACGCGCGTCACGTACTAGAGCTTCGCGATGATCGCGCTGGCGAATTCCTGCGTCGACGCCGAACCGCCGAGGTCGCGCGTGGTGTGTTCGCCGGATCGGATCAGCCCCTCCATCGCATTCCGGATCCGCGTCGCACGATCCACGTCGCCCACGTGCTCGAGCATGAGGCACGCCGCGGCAATCAACGCGCCGGGGTTCGCGACGCCCTTCCCCGCGATGTCCGGGGCGGTGCCGTGTACCGCCTCGAAGATCGCCGCGCTGTCGCCGATGTTCGCGCCTGGGGCAAGCCCCAGTCCGCCCACGAGCCCGGAGATCAGGTCGGAGAGGATGTCGCCGAACAGGTTCGTCGTGACGAGCATGTCCACGGACTCCGGCTTCATCACCAGGTGCATCGCCATGGCATCGACGATCCTCTCGTCCATGGTCACGCGCCCCTCATACTCCTTCGCGATGCCGCGCCCCACGTCGCGCCAGAGCCCCTGCGTGTACTTGAGGATGTTCGCCTTGTGCACGAGCGTGATGCGCTTGCGGCCATGCTTCACGGCGTACTCGAAGGCGTAGCGGATCAGGCGTTCCGATCCCACGCGCGTGATCACCGCCAGCGACTCGGCCACCGCCCGCGCGTCCTCGCCCACCTTGATGTAGTGCTCCAGCCCCGAGTACAGCCCTTCCGTGTTCTCGCGCACCAGCACGATGTCCACGTTGTCGTAGCGTCCGCCGGGGATCACGTCGCGAGCGGGCCGCACGTTGGCGTAGAGGTTGAATTCCTTGCGCAGCGCCACGTTCACCGAGCGATAACCCTCACCGCTGGGCGTTTCCAGCGGCCCCTTGAGCGCCAGTCGCGTGCGCCGGATCGACGCCAGCGTGGCGTCGGGAATCGGGTCGCCCGTGGCGGTGACGGCGGCGAGCCCGCCAAGCTGCTCGTCCCAGTCGAAGCTGGCGCCAGCGGCCTCCAGCACACGAACGGTGGCGCTTGTGATGTCGGGCCCGATGCCATCACCGGGGATCAGCGTACAGGGAATGCCCATGGTCGGTATGTCTCGCTCGGCTCAGGGAGCCGCGATCAGGTCTGCGAATCGGCCGGCAATGCCGGCGGCTATGGCGGGGGAGAATCCGGGGACGGCGCCGCTCGCGACTTCCATCTTTCGGATGATGCGCGACGCGCGCGTGTCGATCAGATAGAGCACCAGCACACCGCGCCCGGTCCCCGCTGACTGCCCGGCGACTGGCTCGAAGCGCAGCTCGGACGGCAGCACGACGTATCGCGAGTCGGTGATCACGGTCAGGTTGCGAAGCTGTGAGCCGAGGGGTTCGGGGATCGGTTCGTCGGTCTTCTCCTCGGCCACCCGAAGCCGGTCAACGGAGAGCGCGTGCGGATCGACGCGCACGGTGGGATTGCGACGGGCCGAGCGTTCGATGGCCGGCGCGAACACCCAGTCGCGCACGCCCCGCTGTTCCACGGCGAAGGCAATCTCGTTGTCCAGCCGGGAGAGGTAGTCCGCGGCCGGTCCGATACTGTCGACCCACCCCATCGCGCCGGCGCCCTGCAGCCGTTGGGCCGGAAGGACGACGATGCGCTCGGCCGCGAGCGCGGCCAGCGGTCGCGCAGGCTGGTCCACGGCCACGGGGTCGCTCGCGGGAGACGGATTGGCGGCACACGCCAGCGCCAGGGCCAGGGCGGCGGGGGAGAGCGATTTCAGATGGCTCAAGAGGGGCAGGTCACGGGATGCAGGAAGTTAAGACCTTTTGCGCCGAGGGGGTCCGATGGATGAGCGCGAACGTGATTGCGGTTGATGATTGACCGCTGCCGCATTGGCGCCCAGATTCGCCGGTGACGGGGATCGTCCACGATCCGGTCGCTGCGACGGTGGCCGATGCCGCGCGATTCTACTGCGCGCGGCGGCGCCTCTCCTTCCGAAGGCTGATGGTTCCTCCACCTCGAGCCAGGAGCGGACGATGACTGCGATCAAGGATTCGGCGGAGCGCCTTTTCGACGCCTGCGAGACCGGGAAGGGGTGGGAACTCTGCAAGGCGTACTGCCACCCCGGCGCAACCTTCTCCGCACAGGCGAGCGCCCTGACCGGCGTCGAGACCCTGGAAGCCTACACGGAATGGATGAAGGGTCTGTTGACGCCAGTGCCCGACGGACGATATGAGCTTCGCTTCCTCGCCGTGGATGAAGGCCGCCACAGCGTGGCGGCGTACGCGGTGTTCCGGGGCACGCACACCGGCGACGGTGGTCCGGTGCCGCCGACGGGAAAGCAGGTGGCGGCAGACTACGTCTACGTCATGCAGTTTGAAGGGGATCGCGTCCGTCACATGACAAAGATCTGGAACGACGTGGTCAGCCTGACGCAGTTGGGGTGGATGTAGCCGGGCGGACTGCGGCATCGGCGAAACTCCCGCCACCTGTTCCCCGTCGTGTGAGCGTCGCCCCCCCGGCCCGCCAGATGACGCCCCCACCTCCCCAGCTTCCCCTTATCGAACTCGCTGCCCTCACGCAGGGCTACGGCGGCATGGTCGTCCTCAACGGCCTCACGGCCACCATCCCGCGCGCGAGCGTGGGACTCGTCGGCGCGAACGGCGCCGGCAAGAGCACGCTCATGAAGACGCTGCTCGGCATCCTGAAGCCCACGTCGGGCGTGGCGCGCGTCCTGGGCCTCTCCGTGAGCGAAGACACCATCGCCATGCGACAGCGCGTCGGCTACATGCCCGAGCGCGGCGGACTCCCCCCTGACCAGACGGCGGCCGACTTCATGATCTATGCGGCGCAGCTCGCGGGCATTCCGCCGCGGGCCGCCCGGCAGCGCGCGTCGGACGTGCTCACCCTCGTCGGGCTCCATGAGGAGCGGTTCCGTCATCTCGGTGACTTCTCCACGGGAATGCTGCAGCGCGCGCTGCTCGCCCAGGCCATCGTCCACGATCCGGACCTCGTGCTGCTCGATGAACCGCTGGCCGGGCTGGATCCCGAGGGGCGCGACCAGATGCTCCGCCTGATCGGTCGGCTCAAGGGCTTCGGCATCCACACCCTGGTGTCCAGCCATGTGCTCTCCGACATCGAAAGCACGTGTGACTGGATTGTCATGATCGAGGGTGGGCAGATCGTCCAGAATGGCACGCTGGAGTCCCTCACCTCCGGCAACACGGTGGGCGTCGAGGTGCTCGACCACGCGGAGGACATCGCCACGGCGCTTCGCCAGCGTGGCGCCACGGTGCTGCGTCGCGGTCACCTCCTGGAGGTGACGATGACGGACAGCGACCCGTATGACCTGATCAATCGCGTCCTCGCCGAGACGGGCGGCGGCACGCGGCTCCTGAAGGCCCGCGTCAGGACGCTCGAAGACGCATATCTCGCCCCGGGCCACGGCGCGACGGGCGTGGGGGGAGCGCCATGAGCGGCGACCTCGCCCCGGCCGCCGGCGCGCTCGCATCGAGCGACACCGCGCGCGAAGCTGCGGCGGACCACGCCCCCGTGCCGCCTAACGACGAAGGCACGATCTATGACCTGGGCTACGCGCCGCATGAGGGACCCCGTCTGGGGCGCCAGGCCGCCATCCGTGCCATGTGCATCGACGGCACCCGCCGCGCACTGGGGCTGCGGCGGAAGGCCCTGGCGAAGGTGCTCCCGTGGGGGCTGATCGCCGCCGCCATCGTCCCGGCGGCGTGGGTGGTCGCCCTGACGTTCGTGTTTCGCGGGTTTTCCCTCGAAGATGCCGGCCCGTTCGGCGACCCGGCCGAGTTCTTCGAAATGATCGGCATGCTCTCGATGTTCTTCGTCGCGCTCGTGGCGCCCACGCTGCTCATCCCCGATCGCGAACACGGCGTGCTCGCGATCTACGCGTCGCGCCCGGTGCGGGCGAGCGACTACCTCCTGGCGCGTGGTGCCACGCTGGTGGTGCTGACCACGCTGTTCATGCTGATCCCGCACCTCATCCTCTATCTCGGGATCTCCGCGCTCTACGTGGATGGGTTTCGCGCCGGCCTGGTGGAGCACGGCAAGCAGCTCCCGGCCATCATCGGTACCATCGCCGCGTTCGTCCTCGGCTACGGCGCACCGGCGTTCCTGATCGCGCTGTTCGTGCGCCGCGCGTTCATCGCCACCGGCGTCTATGTCTTCGCCATGTTCATGACGGTCTCGTTGCTCGAGGCGATGCCCCGCGCGACCGAGCTGCTCGTCTTCAAGGTGCTCGCCCCACTGGGTCTGTTCTCGCACCCGTTCACCGTTCGCGACTGGCTTTTCAAGCGCGAGCCCCAGGGGTGGGCCATGGACCGTGTCGGCTTCGAGCCGTGGGTGGGGGCGCTCGTCATCGTCATCCTCGTGATCGCGACCGGCGCCATCGCGCATCGCCGCTACCGGAGGGAGTTCTGATGGCCACCACGCTTGTCCCTCCCCGGGTGCCCGCGCGTGCTGCCGTACCGGTCGCCGGCGCCACGGTGCAGGTGCACGGCATCTCGAAGTGGTTCGGGACGAAGGTCGCGGTCTCCGATGTAACGTGCTCGTTCGGACCCGGGATCACGGGGCTGCTCGGCCCCAACGGTGCCGGCAAGACGACACTGCTGCGGATGATCACGGGCCTGATGCGGCCGTCGGAGGGGAGCGTATCGGTCTTCGGCGCCGATCCGCTGAAGGACTCGTCGGTCTATCGGCGCGTCGGCTTCGTGCCGGAAGAGGACGCCGTCTACGGCCATCTGTCGGCTCGACAGCTTGTGCGGTACGCCGCCGAGTTGAGCCGATGCGACGCGTCGGCGCGCACCGTCGATGCGGCCATCGAACGGGTGAACATGCTCGACGCCGCCGACCGTCCCATTTCCCAGTACTCGAAGGGCATGCGGCAGCGCGCCAAGGTCGCGGCGGCGCTGGTGAATGACCCCGACCTGCTGGTGCTGGACGAGCCGCTGAACGGCGCCGACCCGATGCAGCGCACGGTGCTGATCGGGATTTTTCATGAGCTCGCCGCCGCCGGCCGCACGATCATTGTCTCGTCGCACGTGCTTGCCGAGGTGGAGCGCATGACCGACCACGTCATCGCGATGCTCGACGGCAAGCTCGCCGCGTCGGGGGGAATCCGCGCGATCCGCGCGGCCATGACGCACATTCCGCACAAGGTGCGCATCGACGCCGACGACCCGCGGGCGCTGGCCACGGCCCTCCTCGAATTGCCGGCCGTCGTCGGCATTCGCTTCGAGGACGGCGGGCTCGAAGTGCAGACCTCGAACCTCGCCGTCCTCGGCACCGCCCTTCCCGCCATCTCCATCGAGCGCCGCGTCCGGGTGACGCGCGTCGAACCGGTCGACGCGTCACTGGAGAGCGTGTTCCGTCACCTGCTCAGCATCCGCCGATGAAACCGATGCTTGCGATCACCCGCGTCACGGCCCGCCAGCTCACGGGACGGGCCCGCCTCTTCGGCTTCGGCCTGCTCGCCCTCGTGCCGGCCGGACTCCTGGCCGCCGCGTCGCGCTCGGCAAATCCGGGCGCGCTTGATCTCGAGCTGGGCGTCCTGCTTGTCGTGCCGCTGTTCGCGCTCGTCATCCCGATCACGACGCTGATCCTCGCCACGGCGGCGCTGGGTGAGGAACGGCGGGACAAGACGCTGTCGTTCCTCGTGCTGCGGCCTGTCAGCCGGCTGACGATCGTGCTGGCCAAGACACTCGCCGCCACGACGGTATCCGCCGGCTTTGCCGTGTTCGGCGCGCTTGCGCTTTCGGCGGCCTGGGTAGCGATCGGCGGCGCGCTGGACGTGTTCCCGCCCATGGTGCTCGGCGCCGTGCTGGCGTGCGTGATGTACAGCGCGGTGTTCGTGCTGCTGGGAAGCGTCTTTGCGCGGTCGACGCTGGTGGGGCTGCTCTACGTGCTCTTCTTCGAGACCGTAATCGTCGACGAGATCTCGCGGGTCGCCGGCGCCTCCATCTGGCGGATCAGCCTGGGGGCGACACTGTCCACCATGCCGTCGCATTTTCCGGCGCGCGCACTCCTCGGCGCGATGGGCGACTGGATCCCTTCACTGGGCAGCGCCCTCATCGTGACGGGCGCCGTTGCCGTGAGTACCGTCGCCATCTGCACGGTTCTCCTGAGCCGCCGCGACGCGGTCTGATTCCGGTACGCCGGACTCCCGCTCGCTTCTACCGCTTTGCCGCGACGCTGTCGGATCGCGAGAGCGTTCCCTGCTCGAGGTTGCGGAAGAAGCGTGCAATCGCGGTCGCCAGATCCGACACGTCGCCATCGGCGTTCGTCATCACGGAGACCACGAGGTCCTCGTCAGGCAGGATCATGAGGGTCGCACGACCGCCAAGCACGCTTCCGCCGTGGCTGATGCTCCGCGTGCTCGCTCCCTCGCCCTCGGCGCCTAACGCGATGTTGCCGATGCCCCAGCCATACCCATAGCGCGTTGGCGCACCGGATTTGAGGCGCTGCGGCGTCCAGAAGAGATCGACCGTGGCGCTGTCGAGCAGCGCGTGGTCGAGCATCGCGTATCCAAAGCGTACCAGCTCCGTCGGCGTCGAGAGGAAGCCGCCGGGCGCCATCGAGCAGCTCATGTCGATCTCCTGCCCGCGGCGGAGCGTGCCGAACATGGCGCGATCGTACTTCACCGCCTCGCCGGGCTCACTGCCCAGGTCAGGCACGGTCTGGTCCATACCGGCCTTCGTGAACACCTCGCGGTCCATGAACTCCAGGTACGGTTCGCCGGCGGCCGCCTCGACGACCGCGCCGACGAGGCGGAAGCCGAAGTTGGAGTACGAGTACCTGGTCCCCGGCTCGAAGATCAGCGTGTCGCTGGCAACCGCGTCGATGGCGGCACGCGCGGTGCTGCAGTGCGGCTGCCGCAGAATGTCCGACATGCCTGACGAGCGGATGACGCCCGCGATGTGCCCCATGAGCAGGCCCGTGCTGATGGGCCACTTCTTCTCGGGAAACTCCGGCAGGTACGTCTGGATCGGCACGTCGAAGTCGAGGCGGCCGCGCTCATGGAGGATGCCGGCGGCGGCCGACGTCAGCGATTTCGAGATGCTCCCCACCGGATAGAGCGTGCGCGTGGTTGCCGGCGTCTCGGCAGAGAGGTCGGAGAAGCCGAAGGCCTCGGCATAGACCACTTGCGAGTGACGCCCTACGGCGATCGAGACACCGGGCAGGTCCTGGGCGCGGATGGCGCGACGCGACGCCGCGCGTGCGGAGTCGATGGCCTCGGCGTAGCGCGGGGACGGAGCCGAGGCCATCTGCGAGGGGTAGTCGAACAGCGGGCTGTCGTCGGCGCAGGCGCCCGCGAGGAGCGTCGCGGCGAGCGCCAGGCAAGTCGGGATCGGGCGCATTGCTGGCCGGAGGACCGAGCGAGCGCCCGGATGGCGAGGCAAGGTGCCCTGGCGGTGGAACGGGAAATTCGACATGAGCATCGAGGAGCGACGGGGAATGCGAGCGGACCCGGCAACCCTACGTGAAGGCGCGGCTCAGGATTCGACCGCCCCGCGCGTCATCGAGAGGTGGATGTCAGATTGCTGCCTGGTCAAGGCCTGCGAGGAGCCGCGTTGGCCTGCTCAGGGCGCTGCCCATTAGTGACGTCACCGGGCTCATCGAGGGTTAGGCCATTAACTCGATCAGGGAGCAAGCGATGCGCGCACTACTCGTGCAGTCCGGTTCCATCTTCGCCGCCCTGCTGGCTACGCTCGTCGCCGTGCCCGGCGCGCGGCAATCGCCGCCGGAGCCAGCTGCCGGACCGGCCGCGTGGGCGACGTTCGAGCGAGCCGAGGTCGCACGCGTTCGTGCACACCTCGCCCGCGTCGAAACGGAGTTGCGCAGCGCGGACGTCTCGCGGCTCTCGCCCGCGCAGCGTACGGCGCGTTCACACCACATCGACGTGCTGCACGACTACCGTGAAGCCGGTGTTTTCCCGCACAATCACACAGCGGCAAAGGATTACACGCCGGTTTTCGTTGACGAACACGGAACGCACTGCGCGGTGGGCTTCCTGATCGCCGAATCGGGGCGCGACGACATCGTCAGCCGGATCGCCAGCACGCGCAACCATGCGACCGTCCCGGAACTCGCCGACGATCCCGCGCTGGTTGCCTGGCTTGACGCTTCCGGCCTCTCGCTCGCCGAGGCAACTCGTATTCAGCCGGCGTACAACCTGCCGCCGTGGAGCGTGGTCGAGCCGTCGCGATCGCGAACGAGCGACGATTATGCCACGGGTTCCATGGTGGCCACCGGACTTGGCGGCGGCATGATCGCGTGGAATCTCCTCACCGACCGGTCAGCGGAGGGGAGCCGCCTGCCGGGCGCGCTCGGCGTGGGAGTCGGCATGGCGGAGATCGCGCTCGGCGGCATCGGCCTCGCCCTCGATGATCGCGATGATCGCGACATCAAGGGCGGTCACATCCTGATCAACTTCGCCGTGGGACTGGCGTCGACGGCGTTGGGGTTTCGCACATTGCTCACTGATCCCGCACCCCCTTCCGAGACCTCCCCGGTGGCGCAGCGTGCAAAGCGGGAGGACGTAGCGTGGCGCGTTTCCCCCTGGCGGCCGGCCGGAGAAGGCGGGGCGGGTCTGATGGTAACCGTACGGTTCTAGCACCATTGAGCAATGTCTCCTTCGTCCCCGCGCTTCTTCCGATCTGCCGCTGCCTTCCGCACCTGGCTGTCCCGCCATCACGCCACGCATGCGGAGCTCTGGATCGGCTACTACAAGAAGTCATCGGGCAAGGCCGGCATGGTCTACAGGGAGGCGCTCGATCAGGCAGTCTGCTTCGGCTGGATCGACGGCCTGGTGAAGTCCATCGACGGGGAGCGCTACATGCAGCGGTGGACGCCGCGAAAGCCGGGCAGCCACTGGAGCCTCGCGAATGTGCGCCGGTTCGGGGAGCTGGACGCAGAAGGGCTGATCGCGCCGCCCGGACGCGCGGCCTTCGAACGCCGAACGCCGGAGCGCACGGGCAAGGCATCGTTCGAGTCTCCCCCGGCCGAGTTCACCGCGGAGCAGCGTGCGACGCTCGAAGCGAGCAGGAAGGCATCCGCATTCTTCGCCGCACAACCGCCCGGCTACCAGCGCACGGTCAGGCACTGGGTCACGACCGCCAAACGACCGGAGACGAGCGAACGCCGGCTTCGGCTGCTGATCGACTGCTGCGTTCGGGGCGAACGCATCCCGCAGTTCATCAGCCCCGCCGGCAAGAAGTAGTGCGGTTCGAGCGCTGCCGCTGGGTGACGCGATGCGTTCGCCGCCGTGGTGGGTACCTGTTGCCGTCGTGGTTCACCCGGCTCGCATGCGGGAACGCGCGAGCCGGTATCGGGTCTGATACATCCACCGTCGTTCCCCCTCATGGAGACTTGCCATGAAACCCGCGCTCACCCTGGCGACCGCCGCCGCGCTCACCCTGCTCTCGGTACCGGCACGCGCCCAGTCGTCGGCGCCCCCCGCACTCGATACCGCCGTCTTCGCCGGGGGCTGCTTCTGGGGCGTGGAGGCCGTGTTCGAGCATGTGAAGGGAGTCGTCGATGTCGTCTCCGGCTATGCTGGCGGCAGCGACGACGCGCCGACCTACCAGCATGTCAGCTCCGGGACCTCCGGTCACGCGGAATCCGTGCGCGTGACGTTCGACCCGTCGGCGGTGTCATACGCCACGCTCCTGCGCGTGTTCTTCTCGGTCGCGCACGACGCCACGCAGCTCGATCGCCAGGGGCCGGACGTCGGGCCGCAGTATCGCTCGGCGATCTTCTACCGTACCGAGTCGCAGGAACGCATCGCACGCGCGTACATCGCGCAGTTGACCGAGGCCCGATACTATCCACGGCCGATCGTCACCGAGGTGGCGCAGCTGACGCAGTTCCATCTCGCCGAGCCGTATCATCAGGACTACATGGCGCATCATCCCACGCAGCCGTACATCGTGTACAACGATGCGCCCAAACTCGCACGATTGAAGTCGGTGCTGCCGGAACTCTATCGCGAGCGGCAGTAGCACCGCCGTTCCGACTGCCTCACGGGAACTCCGCGAGCACCGCGCGCACCGCTTCGTGTTCGGGGAGGTATTCGCCAACCGTCGGGCGCGCTCCGACTCGCAGGAGTTCGCGGACAGTACCCGGATAGTCGCCGTCGGCATCGGCAACATGGTCGGCGCCGAACAGCGCCCAACCGAGTGGCGTGGAGTGGTGCTCCCGATCGCGGGTGGCGATATCCGAGCCGGCGGCGAGCAGCGCGCGGACCGCCGACAGGCGGCCATGGATGGCCGCGTGGTGCAACGCGGTTGCGCCCATGCCATCGAGCGCGCCGCAGTCGAAGCCGGCGGCCACACACGCGAGTACCGTCGAGTCGCGGCCGCTGGCCGCTGCCTCTACCATGAGCTGGCGATCGGACGCGGAGAGCGAGTCGAGCAGCACCACGCTCGTCAGGCGGCGTGCGGCGTCGACGTCGCCCCGGCCACAGGCGGCGAGCAGCTCATCCAGCGGCGAAAGTGGCTGGGTCTGCGCGCCGGCGGTTTCGAGCATCGCTGCGAGTGCGTCGAACCCACCGCGCCGGGCGAGCAGCCATGGCGTGGCGCCATCGTCGCGGCGTGCGTGAACGTCGGCGCCATGGTCGAGCAGGAGCGTGATGACGGACGCGCCCTGCCCTCGCCGGACGGCCACGTGCAATGCGCTCTCCTGCTCCGTACCGCTCCGTACGTCGGGATCCGCGCCATGCTCGAGCAGCCAGGTGACTCCACGCTGCACCGTCTTCTCGCGTTCGACATCGTGCCAACGGAGCAGGAAGTACAGCGCCGTGTTCCCCCAGTCGCCCACGAAGTTCAGGTCCGCGCCGGACGCCAGCAACAGCTCGAGCGCCTCCTCGTGAAAATTCTCGGCGGCATGGAACACCGACTCACCGTCGGTTGGATTCGCACCGGCGCCCAGCAGCAGTCGCGCAAGCGGTAGCACGCTACGCATGCCGGTGACGGCATGGAGAACCGGCACGTGATAGCGACCGTCGGTTGCATTGGGATCGGCACCTGCATCGAGCAGCGCACTTGCCGCGGCCAGCAGCCCGGCATCGCGCGCCGCACTCTGGCCGTGGAAGGGCGAGTAGCAAAGATAGAGGAGCGGCTCTCCGGAGAACGTGCCGGCGCGCGACGAAACGCGCGACGGATTCTCGCCGATAAGCCGCTTGACGTCGTCCACCCGACCCAGCGCCGCTGCGACGTGCAGGTTCTCCGTCGCGATCCGCGGCTCCGAGCGCAGCACATCCTCCGCTGCCTCGAGATC
>DASSBZ010000253.1:0-3845 GCA_035698205.1 Gemmatimonadaceae bacterium
GCGACGTGTCAGCGCCACCGCTGCTCTTTCGCCGGTCGCTCTGGCCCGAGCTCCTGGCGTACACGGGCGAGGGGTGCGGCAAGGCGGTGGTGAACGCGCACCGCCACGAGGCTGAATGGCTCGACTGGCCGGTGGATGCGCTGCGGGACATCGATACGCCCGAGGACTACGACGCGCTGACTGGGGACTGACGGGAGCCGCTCACTCGGCGACACACGACGGCGCATGCACCGTTCCCCGCCGCGCTGCTAGCCGAACACGCGAGCCAGGTCGACGATGAGCGGAGCATCTGCGCCCGGCGGAGACCACGTGAGGCGATCGATGCTCACAGCATCGCCCGCGTCGCGCCTGATCACGGTGATGGAACGGGCGTCGGGGTCGACGATCCAGTACTCCGCAACTCCCGCATCGAGATAGAACGCCCGCTTCTGGTTCCAGTCGCGGCGGCGCGTGCTCCCCGAAAGTATCTCGACCACGAGAATCGGCGTGGGGGCGCGCGCCCAATCGGGGTCTGGCGGCTCCTGGCGTACCATGAGGTCGGGCTCGACTTCCGAATCGCGGACCCTGAGCACCGCGCGAGGGCGATGAACCAGGCCGAGGCCGTTGGCTTCGACATACGGGTCCAGGATTCGCGTGAGCCGTGCCGCGATGGATTCGTGTCTGACTGACGGGCACGGCGTCACGAACAGCTCGCCGCGAACCAGCTCGTACTTGTTCCCGTCGTCCGGCAGGCTGTGCACCTCTGCCAATGTCCACTGCTTGGTCCCGATCGGCACGGACATGAAGCACCTCTCCCCGGACTGAGACGAATCGCGCGCATGCGCCGAGGGTCGCAGTTCGCGCCACGGCAAGCACCATCGCTCCGATGCGCGCCTCATCGTCCGATCCCGTTCCAACCACTGGGGCGGCTGGATTCGAACCAGCGACCACCCGATTAACAGTCGGGAGCTCTGCCAGCTGAGCTACACCCCAATCGTGCCTGTCGTGCGAAGCGGGAAATCTATCCGCTCCGGTCTTTCCGACAACACGTCGGCTCGCGCCCCGGGATTCTCCGGACGGTATCGCGGTCCATGGGTGACGGTTGTCGCATCGCGACCGGAGGCGAGGCGCCAGGCGGGCTCGACACCCCTTGCACCACGGCCAACGATCGGACGCTCCCTGATCTCCTACAGCACGGCGGAAGAACCCCTCACGACGGCGGGCACGATCCCGCACGAGGAATCCTCCCTTCCCCGACGTTGCGCGGCGTGCGATCTGGCGATTCTTCCCCCACGGAATCGACAGGACGGATTCTCCATCCCGACCGGCTCCGCATAGCGACACCCACAATCCAGATCCACGCGACCAACCGGTCGCCAGCGCCTCCCGCGAGGACCATCGATATGCGCTCCGCCCTGCTCCCCCGCCCCGTCACCGTGCTTCGCACCGCCGTGTTCGCGGCTGCCGGACTCGGACTGCTGTTCGGCGTCCAGGCCTGTCGTGACGCCGACGCCGCCGAGGGCTACGCCTCGAGCATCCCGCTGCGCGCGCCAACCGCCAAGATCGTCGGCGAGGAAGTCGCCGTGCTCACCACCGCGCCCAACGTGCCGCCGCCCATCACCCGCAAGCACGCCACGAAGGTCATCGTGAAGCTCGAGACCATCGAGAAGCCGATGCGCCTGGCCGATGGCGTCGAATACACCTTCTGGACGTTCGGCGGCAGCGTCCCCGGCAACTTCATTCGCGTGCGGGAAGGCGACCTGGTGGAGTTCCACCTCAACAACCACGCGCACAGCAGCGTGCCGCACAACATCGACCTCCACGCGGTCACCGGTCCGGGTGGCGGCGCGAAGGCCTCCCTCACCCTCCCTGGTGGCGAGTCGATCTTCTCGTTCACCGCGCTCAACCCCGGGCTCTACGTCTATCACTGCGCCGTCGCGCCGGTACCGATGCATATCGCCAACGGCATGTACGGCATGATCCTCGTCGAGCCCAAGGAAGGACTCCCCGAAGTGGACCGCGAGTTCTACGTGATGCAGAGCGAGTTCTACGTCAGCGACAGCGGCGCCGTGCGCACGCTGGACATGGCGAAGGGCATCGCCGAGCAGCCCACCTATGTGGTGTTCAACGGCAGCGTCGGTGCCCTGACCGGTGACGATGCGCTCCAGGCCAAGGTGGGTGAGCGCGTGCGGATGTTCGTCGGGAACGGCGGGCCGAACCTCGTCAGCTCCTTCCACGTGATTGGCGAGATCTTCGACAATGTCTATACGGAAGGCGGCGCGCAGGTCACGCAGCACAACGTGCAGACCACGCTCGTCCCCGCCGGTGGCTCAGCGATCGTCGAGTTCGGCGTCGAACATCCGGGCGAACTGGTGCTCGTCGACCACTCCATCTTCCGCGCGTTCAACAAGGGTGCCCTCGGCATCCTGAACGTCACCGGAGACGGCGATGCGCGGGTGTTCGCCAACGTGAAGGGCATCTCCTCCCCGGGCGGCGGTCACTGACCGCGAACCGTACACATTCCCCTTCGACCGATCATGCGTCCGTTCACCGCGCTCTTCCTCACGCTCACCGCCGCTGCCGCCAGCCTCCCGCTGGCGGCACAGGGCGTGGCGCGCATGGATGCGAGATCGACGAACGGACGCATGGTCACCATCCCAGCCGGTCGGTACGTCCCGCTCTACAGCCGTGCCGGTGCGGGTGCCGTCTCCGTAGCCTCCTTCCGTCTCGATACCGTGCCAGTCACACGCGCCGAGTTCGCGGCGTTCGTGGCCGAGCAGCCGGCGTGGCAGCGCAGCCAGGTGAAGCGCGTGTACGCCGATCGCGGCTACCTCGCAAACTGGGCGAGCGACCTGGATGCCGGCGATGCGCTGGCGACCGCCGGTCCGGTGACGGGCGTCTCCTGGTTCGCCGCCAACGCCTACTGCGAGTGGCGTGGCGCGCGGCTTCCTACCATGACCGAGTGGGAGTTCGCCGCCGCGGCCAGCACCCGCGAGCGCGATGCCGCCCGCGACGCCGGGTTCATGCGCCACCTGATGGCGGCCTATACCGCACCACGTGGCCAGGTCCTGCCGCCGGTGGGCGGCGGGGAGCCTAACGTCTACGGCGTTCGCGACCTGCACGGACTGGTCTGGGAGCTGGTCTACGACTTCAACGGCGTGATGGTCAGCGACGACTCGCGCGCCAGCGGCAGCGGCCGGGAGCGCGACCATCAGGCCTACTGCGCGGGCGCGGCCATCGGTGCCACGGACCCCGACAACTATCCGGCGTTCCTGCGTCACGCCGTGCGCGCCGGCCTCAGCGGCCGGACGACCCTTGACGGCCTTGGCTTTCGCTGCGCCGCCGACGCGCCAGCGGGAGGGCATTGAACCATGTACGCAGACCACCCCTACCGATTCCGGTTCGGAGGCACCATGAAGTCCTTCGCCCTGCTCGCAGGCGCGCTGCTGCTGGCGGCGTGCGCGCGCACCGCCCCCGAGCACGAGGCCGTGGCGGCAGCGCCGCCGGTCGCCAGCGACTACTCGCTGTTCGACATCGACGCTGCCTGGCACGACCAGCATGACGCGGCGCGCACGCTCGCGTCGCTGGCCGGCAAACCGGTTGTGCTGGCGATGGTCTACACGCACTGCACCGCGACCTGCCCGCTGTCGGTGGCGCAGATGCAGCGCATCGAGCGCGAAGTGGGCGACGACGCCTCGTTCGTCCTCGTGACGCTCGATCCCGAGCGCGATACGTCGGAGCAGCTCCGTGCGTTCGCGGCCGAACATGATCTCGACCCGGCCCGCTGGACGCTGCTGCGTGGCAGCGAGGCTTCGGTTCGCGAACTGGCCGCCGTGATCGGTGTGCGCTACCGCTCCATCGACGCC
>DASSBZ010000254.1:0-10741 GCA_035698205.1 Gemmatimonadaceae bacterium
CCTCGCCAGCTCCACGAGCGATCGTGATGGGCGGGTGTCGCCGGAGATCACTATCGATCGGTCGGGACAGTCAAAGCGATACGCCAGTGCCGTCGCCAACGGCGGATGTTCCACCACGGCCGCGGTGACCCGGACGTTGTCATCCTGCATAACGACGCCGGCCGCGTTGATCTCGTGCGGCACGATCAGCCCTTCGAGCGGAGGGCGACCCTCGTCGGCGATACGGGTGCGGATATCGACATCGTTGAGCGCGAGAAACTGTCGTGTCATCGCCGCCAGGGGCGGCGGGCCGTAGGTGTCCACCGGGCTGGCGAGCTCCGCGCCCCAGCTCAACAGCAGGAGATTGCCGTAGTCGGCGTTATGATCGGAGTGGTGATGCGTGACGAACACGCCGCGAATCGTGCTCAGCTCGAGCTTCGCCAGCACCATCTGGCGTGCGACCCCATTGCCGCAATCGATCACGTAGCAGGTATCGCCCACCACGATGGCCTGCGCCGGCGCGGCGCGATTCGGCTTTGGAGTCGGTCCGCCGGCGGTGCCAAGCAGGATCAGTCGAGATGCGGCCCCTCTCGTGTCGGTATTCGGCATACGCTGGGCGCCGACGTGTGCCCCATGCAGCCCGATGGCCGCGAGGGCACCGGCGCCGGTCTGTACGAACTGACGTCGCGTTAACGGTTGCGGGTTTTCGGATTCCGGTTCTCGTGTCGACATGCAGTCAGTCCGCCGCATCGGCGCCGTGCGGGTGCGTCAGTCGTCCTCTTCCATCCAGAGCACCGTTGGTGGTGGTCCCCAACGCTCCACCCAGTCAGCCGTGATCACGGGGAATCGTGCACGGATACTTCCAATCTCGCCAGCGGCCCTGCCGAGAACGAGCGTTCCTATGCCGGCTTCCCGAATAGCGTAGCCACAGAGGATGCACGGTTCGACGTTCGAGTAGAGCGTGGCTGCGCCGAGGTCCCGGCGCGGGCGCAGGCTCAGCGCCTGTTCGACGACCAGCAGCTCGGCGTGCGCGAACGGGCGCGGACCGGCCGGTGACTCCTCCGCCGCCTCGGCAATCACGATCCCGTCCAGCACCAGGACGGCACCGACCGCCGAGTTGCCGGCTCGTCGCGCCTCGACCGCGTGTTCCTCACACCGTCGCATCCAGCGCGCGTGCGAGGAGTCGCCCGCTAGAGCTCGAGATTCGGCCATGCCCGGAACTTCCGCGGCTCGCTGAACTCAGCCCACGCTATGCGGTCTGATGCCATCACAATGGACTCCTCCAGTTGCCAGAGCGAGTACGGCCCCGCGTACGCGTAGTGATAGATGCTCTTGACCCGTCCATTGGTACGCACGCTGGTCGTCGTCGACGACGCGCAAGAGATGTTGCGGGAATAGCCGTCGAGCAGGCCAAAGAATCCGGTATCGACGATCAGGACAGCCAGCGCGTGGAAGGCATTCGCTGCAACGGTGCCACGGAACCGGCCGATCCTCGGCGTATGGAAACTACCCAGGAAATCAGCCGAGCCGTCGCGGCGCATCTCAACCGTGAACACGGGGCACGGGCCATTACAGGACGTTCCTTCCAGTCGGATGGCGTCGATCTCGGCTGCGGATGGTTGATGCAGGCTCGAGGGTTCTTGCACACCGAAAGATACCAACCGCGGGTGACAGCCTGGAACGGCGCGAACACCGCCAAACCCGTCCGTAAAGACCAACCTCGAGTATACACGCGGCGCGCCCTTGCGCGTGCGTTCCGGCTGCTGTATGTCCAGCCTCGTGACGGCGCGGCGGCCGTCTGGCCGCCGCTCGCTGCCCGCAACCGGAGCGGGCCTGCGACTCGTCATGCGCGCGACCGGGGCGAGAGCCCGTGGCTCCCTCCTTCGGATTGCGCGAACGACTCGACTGCCTAACGTCGAGCCGGCCGTCCGGCGAGCCACGCGCTCAGGAGCATCCGATGGCCGCACCGCCCTCGCGCCTCACGCTCAGCGACTTCCAGCAGACCGTGATGGCGCTCGCGAAAACTCCCAACATCCTGGCCGCGCGAATCTGGGAGCTCCTCCCGTTCGTGGTCGGCCCGAGCATCAATCACTTCGCGCCCATCCAGGGGCATCCGGGGACGATGCTTGATATCCACGGCATGAACTTCAGCCCCAACAAGTCCGACAACACCGTCACCGTGGGCGGCGAGCCGGCGTTCGTGGTCGCCGCCGAACCGACCAAACTGACCGTCATCACCAGCCTGTCGACCGTCACGGGGCCCGTCACGGTGGAAGTCGGCGGCAACAGCGACGCCGGCCCAGTGGACTTCTCCGTGCTCCCGGCGCCGATTGCCGCCAAGGGGCAGGACGGGCCGCCGATCTTCTACGAAGGTCGCGGACATCCCGCCGGGGGGACCGCCGGACCCGCGGCGGGGGTGAGCGCGCAGGGCACCATCAAGGCCCTCATCGTGCTGTGCAACCCGCAGGATCGGGTGCCCGGCAACGCGACCACCGTGCGCAACGACGTGATGACCGAGTTCGACAATGCGCCCGTGTACTATGACCAGGTGAGCTATGGCGACACCGACCTGCAGCTCACCTATACCAACTGGGTACCGCTCACCGGCAATTTCTCCGACTACGTCGACGCCAGCATCAACAACTTCGCCTGGCCAGCCGATCGGATTCTCGCCGAGGCCGCACAGGGAGCAGTCGACCAGGGGAACAACCTGGACGACTACGCGTTCATGGCGGTCGTCATGTTCCTCGGCGGCGGCTTCGTGCGCGCGTGGGGCGGCTGGTCGCAGGCCAACTTCGCATGGACGGGCACCGACCTCGGAGGCAACGCCGTCAACATCAACGTCACCGCCAATCACCAGATCGGTCTCACGACCATCGGCGAGAACGCCGACTGGGGTCGGTTCGCGCACGAGCTGGCGCACAGCCTCGTCGACGCGGGTGCCGTGCTCGGCGAGGACGTCTACTCGTCGGACCTCGTGGATCCCGGCGTGGCGACCGCCGCGCAGTTCGACCTGCTCGGCGACCACGACAGCCATCCCTGCTTCTCCGGGCACTTCATGCAGCAACTCGGCTACTACGATCCGCAGAATGTCGCCGAGCTGCAGTGGGACCGGAATCCGTTCTCTCAGTCGTACACGCTGGTCGCGCATGGCACCGCCCAGAACACCGATTCGTCGCGCAAGCACCTCATTCGCATCACCGTTGGCGGCGGGGTGTTCTACTACGTGGAGGTCCGGCAGCGCATGGATCCGGCGAGCGGACTGTTCGACACGAACATTCCCGTCAGCGGCGCGAACAACGGCGGGCTGCTCGTGACCAAGGTGTTCGTCGACCAGGTGAACGTGAACCAGGAGCTGCGGTTCGTCACGCTGCTCCACGACGTCGGCACCCAGGACGTGGGCGCGGTGATCGAGGACCCGGCGCGTGGGCTCACGATCACGATCAACAACGTGGTGCAGGCGAACCCGCTGGCACTGTCCGTCACCACCGAGTGGGCGCAGACCATCGGCGACAACCCGGACGGCACGTTCGACCTGCGCCTGACGCAGACATCGATCCCGTGGGTCTCGGATGATATCTGGGTGGATCGCCAGGCGTTCGGCACCATCACGAACGAGACCGACGGCGATGGCAACATCGTCGCCACGCGCGAGAAGCCGCGTCCCGGGGAGATCAACAAGCTGTACGGCCAGGTGTTCAACTCGGGACCCGACAATACGACCAACGTCAAGCTCACGTACTACGCGATCACCCCGCCGGGTGTGGGCGACAACGGCGCGTGGGCCCCGATCGGCACGCGCACGCTGCCCAGCGTCAACGCGTCAGCGGCCGCGTCGGATGCCATCAACTGGACGCCGGTCGTGGGTGAGCACACGTGTCTCAAGGTGTTCGCGTCGGCACAGTTCGGCGAGATCACGGCGGGCAACAACCAGTGCCAGGAGAACGTGTTCTACTTTGCGCCGGCGGGGAGCAGTCCGCCGGAGCCGGTGCGGATGACAATCGCCGTGCGCAACCCGCTGGACGTCGAGAGCCCGATGCTGCTGTCGACGATCAACGTGCCGACCGGCTACCTCGTGCACCTGCCACACAGGTGGGTGATCCTGCCACCGAAGGGCGAGCGCCGGATGGACCTGACGATCATCCCCTACCTCGACGTCGCGATCTATCGCAAGGAACTGCGCTTCCGTTCGGCGCCGATCCAGGTGCGCGGACACCTGCCGCGCATGTACTCGGATGCCGAGCCGGCGAGCGGCGTGCCGGCCTTCACGCACCGCACGGTCGGTGGCATCACGGCAAACATCACGCCCAAGTTCCGCGCCGAGATCGACGCGGAGAAGGATCCGCGCAGCAAGACCGGGCTCGGCGTCACCGGCGTCGTGCGACCGCCGATGGAAGGCCAGCGCGTCACCGTCGTGGTGCAGCCGGTGGGCGGCGAGAAGTTCATGGTGCAGACCAGGACCGAAGCCGGCGGCCGCTTCCGCGCCGAGATCGATCCGCGTCGCGGCGGTCAGGCCACGCGGCAACCATGGGAGGGGAAGCCGACCGGGAAGGTCGAGGGGCTGTTCGAGATCGTGTGCGAACTGTACGACGCCGAGGACCTCGCCTACACGCGGTCGAAGCCGATCTACTTCGACCTCCGGCAGCCCGAGCGGACAAAGGAGGAGGAGAAGCGGGAGGCGAAGACGGCGAACGGCCGACCGCACGAGCGCGCGATCGACGCTCGCGCCATCAAGGAGCCAGCGCGTGCCGGGGCCAAGGGCGTGAAGGTGGCGGAGCGGGCGGTGCCTGCCGCGGCAGGTGCGGCGAGGCATTCCCCGAGTACGCGCCGGCACTCGCGAACGGAGACGGTACACAAGGCGTGACGAGGCAGCAGGCGGGCGACGAGGCGGAGGCAAGGGAGCCTCCGCCTACTGCCTGAGGGCGCAAGACAAGCCCTATGGCTTCTCCCCCGGCCGATACCGCCGCACCGCCTGCGCCTCTACGTCCTTCGCCGTATACGCCACCGGCTTCATCTCGCCACGCGCGAACATTGCCGCCTGATCGCTGTGGTACGGCGACGTGGAGTCAGGGCTCTGTCCGTAGGCCAGCACCGAATACGCCCGTGGCACATCGCCGAACTCGATGGCCAGGACCCATCCGTCGCCGCCGATCACGCGGCGCCGGCCATCAGGATCAGTGGCGAAGTTGAGTACCCGGAAGCAGCCGAGCGCGCCGCCGCAGCCGCCAACCGGGACGTCCACATCGCCCATGCGCACGCGGTGTACTTCTCCCCATGCGACGTCGTAGCGCCCGTAGCGCTGTGCGGTTTCGTTCACCGCCCACGCGAATGCCTCCGCGGCGCGGGCCGGCTGTGAGAGGCCACGCGGGGTCGTCGTCGGCGCGTCGATACTCCAGGGTACCGCGTAGAGCGTATCGGCATCGGCACCCTGGGTATAGCGCCGCCACCAGATGTCGAACAGCACACCGCCGCGGCTGTCGGGCGCCGACGTATTGTCCCATCGCTCGAGCAGCACCGCCGCACTCGCCACCGTGCTGTCGGGCGACGCCGCACGAACGGCCGCCAGCAGGTCGGGCTTCACACGATCGGCGAGCAGCATGCGATATGAGTGCTTCAGCTTCACCACGTCCTCGAGACTCAGCTTGTCCCTGGTGTCCACGAGCTGCAGGCTGAGCTGGCTGCGCAGGCGCAGCCGCGGCTCCGGGAAGTTGTCGGGGTAGCGCGCGCGATCCAGCACCTGGTGCATGTTCGTGAAATACGGCGCGTCGTTCTCGTTCTGGACGTAGCCGCCCGGCGGATTCTCGACCTGCGGGAGTGAGTCGAATGGCACGTAGCGTGTCCAGATATCAGTCGTACGCGCCGCGGGGATCGCCAGTGTATCGCCGCCCGTCGGGTGCGGGAGCGATGGAACCGCCGCGTTCCAGACGTAGAAGATGTTCCCGTCCCGATCCGCGTACGTGAAGTTGGAATTGAGCCGCGCGCGAATGCGCATCGCCTCCTTCCATTCCGCGAGGGAACGGGCGCGCATCATGTGCAGGAACTGTTCTCCCGCGCGATACTCCCCTTCGGCGGCGCCGCGCAGCACGTAGATGCGCCCGCCGTCACGATGGATCACTGGCCCGAGCGGCGTGGTCCAGAGCTCGCGCGTCTCCGATGAGAGACCGGGGCCGTTGCGGTAGACCACCGTGACCAGCTCACGCTCCACCGGCACTGACGCCCCTTCGAACAGGTAGTGATCCACGCGCGTGCTGTCGACCGCGAGCGAATAGATCTCGTCGAGGTCCGTGTCGTTGTTCGTCGTCGCCCAACCGAGGTCGCGATTGAAGCCGCCGATGACGCCGAACGGGCCCCCGATCCGGAAGTCACCGTAGAAGTCCATCACTCCCGGGACGGTGACGTGCGCCTCGTAGTAGCCGGCGGTCCAGCTCAGGTGCGGATTGCGAAGCAGGATGGCATGGCCGGACTTCGTGCGTGACGGCGCGAAGGCCCAGGCGTTGGATCCCTCCTCGATCGGATCGCGGCCGACGAGCGGCAGCGGTTCGTCCCCCTCCCCCTCCCCCTCCCGCCCTCCGCCGGCCACGTCATCGCCTCGAGCGCCATCGATGCGCGCAAGGAATGCGCGTGCCTGAGATGCCCGGTTGAGGTTCACATCGCGCGCGGCGATGTCGTAGCCCGTGAAGCGCGGCACGAACCCGTCGGGAAACTCCTCGGGGTGCAGCTCGATGTAGCGATTCGCGCCCGCGGCAAAGCCTTCGTACACGTCGCGCGTATCGCGTTCGAGGAGCGGATAGCGCTCGACCGCGATCGCATGCGCGCGCTGCGCCGAAAAGTCGCCGTCGATGCTGTCGTGACCGAACCAGCGTGCCATCTCACCGCGGGCACGCAACAGCCCCATTGCCACGCGCGGCCCATGATCTTCGAGCTGAACCCACGCCAGGGCGTACGCTGCCGCGCGCAGGTTCTCCGCCTGGATGTGCGGCACGCCGTGCGTCGTGCGGATGATCTCCACCTGCCGAGCCAGCGCTGCCGGTGTGGCCGCCGACATCCGTGTTGACGCAGGCGATTGTGCGAAGGCGCACGCGCCTGATGCGATGAGCAGCACGACGGCCGCGGAGATGCGCGAAGGGGTGGAATCCATCATCGATGCCGGGTCCAGGTCATGGGTGCGCAGGAAACAGTGCCGGATTGCCCGCCAACTATACGCCCGTGGTACGCGCACCGCCACGCACCACATGTGCGCAGCTCGCAACGGCTGATGCCGTACGCTCGCTCGCGCTGTTCGACAATTCGTACACGTATTGTACGCACTGTCGTACATCATGTGTTCATGATGCCGTACAATCGCGCGCGTTTCACCATTCGTGTGTGATTCATGGCGGATTCCCTGTTGCAATCGCGAGCGCATGGGCCTACTATCGCGCCGCCGCATTCACGCATCACCAATGCGGTGGCTTTCCACGGTTGCTCAGTGATCCCCAGCAGAGGGAGGTATCGCAATGAGATTGCGAAGTGCATCGCGGGCGTTTGCGATTGCCGTGTGTCTGTCCGCGGCCGTCGTTGGAACGGCGCCCGGACAGGATTCGCCGAACGGTCGTATCAGCGGTCGCGTGCTCGATGCCGTGACCGGGCAGCCGGTAGCGGCCGCCCAGGTCAACGTCGTCGGCACACAGCTCGGGTCCATCACCAACAGCGACGGTGTCTACACGATTCGCGGCGTGACGCCGGGCAGCGTCGAGGTTCGTGTGCTGCGCGTGGGATACGCCGAACAGCGGCAGGCCGTGACGGTGACGGCCAACGTGCAGGCCACCGCCGATTTCCGGATGACCGCCGTCGCCATGTCTCTTTCTCCGGTCGTGACGACGGCCACCGGGGATCAGCGACGAGTCGAGGTGGGCAACGCCATCGCACAGGTCGACGCGGCCGAGGTGGTCGCGACCAGCGCCGTGACCAACATGGGCGACCTGCTGGCGTCGCGCGCGGCCGGTGTGATGGTCACACCAGGCACCCAGACCGGCGCGGGCATCCGCATTCGCATCCGCGGCACCAGCTCGCTCTCGCTGGACAATGCCCCGATCTACATCATCGACGGCATCCGGATGGAAGGCACGACCGGCTCGTCATCGGTGAGCGTTGGCGGCACCACCGCCAGCCGTATCGGCGACCTGAACCCGGAAGAGATCGAGTCGATGGAGATCATCCGGGGTCCGTCGGCAGCGACGCTCTACGGCACCGATGCGGCGAACGGTGTGGTTGTCATCACCACGAAGCGCGGCGTTGCCGGTGCACCGCAGTGGACGTACTACACGGAGCAGACGGCCATCGCCGACCTGAACTCGTACCCGACCGCATATCGCGGCTGGCGTACCGGCAGCACGAACAGCACGAACTCCACGCCGTCGAACACGGTGCAGTGCTTCCTGAGCCAGGTCGCGGCGGGCTCGTGCGTGCAGGACAGCCTCACCAGCTTCAACCTGCACGAGGATGACGAGACCACGCCCTACGGCATCGGCTATCGTCAGCAGCACGGCCTGCAGATCGGCGGTGGATCGGAAGCGGTCCGCTACTTCCTGCACGGCGAGTGGGAGAGCGAAGACGGCGTCACCAAGCTGCCCGACTTCGAGAAGCGCTATCTCGCGCGGCACAACATCGCGCGGAACGACGCGCAGAAGAACCCCAACGCGCTCACCCGCATCACGACCCGGGCCAACCTCAACTTTGCGCCCGCCGATGCCGTGAACGTGGCCGTCAGCGCCGGCTACATCTCGAGCGACCTGCGGCTCGCCCGCAGCGATGACTCGGGCACCGCCGGGATTGCCGCCAACACCTACGGCGGCCCGGGGATGAAGTACAACCTGAACGCCGCCGGCGACACGCTGTTCGGCTGGCGGGAATTCACGCCGCGCGACGTCTACGAAACCGAGACGCGCCAGGCGATCGAGCGCTTTATCACGTCGACCAACGCCAACTGGTCGCCGATGAACTGGCTGTCGTTCCGCGGCAACATCGGCGTGGACTACATCAACCGCCTCGATACGCAGCTCTGCCGCTTCGAGGATTGCACCAGCGCGAGCAATCGCGAGGGCTTCAAGGAAGACAACCGGACGAACTTCTTCATCTACACGACCAATGTCGGCGCCACCGCGACGCGCCAGCTCACCGACCGGCTGGCATCGGAAACCGCCGTCGGCGTGCAGTACTACCGCAACGTGTTCGACCGGAACGGTGCATTCGGACGCGGGCTTCCCCCCGGAGCGACGACGGTAACCGCCGGCGCCGAGCAGTTGGCGGATGAAACCACCAGCGAGACCCGCACGCTCGGTGCCTACGTGGAGCAGCGCCTCGCCTTCAGCGACCGGCTCTTCCTCACCGGCGCCATACGGTCCGATCGCAACAGCGCGTTCGGCGCCGACTTCAAGACGGTCTTCTATCCGAAGCTGTCGGCCTCCTGGGTGATCTCCGAGGAGCCGTTCTTCGGCGCGCCGTCGTTCATCAACCAGCTCCGGCTGCGAAGCGCCTATGGCGCATCGGGTGTGCAGCCCGGCACCATCGACGCGGTCCAGTATTACTCGCCGACCACCGTGCTCGGTGAATCCGGCGAGGAGGCCGGACTTGTCTTCAGCACCCTCGGCAACTCCAAACTCAAGCCGGAGCGCTCGACCGAGCTCGAGGTCGGCGTGGATGGTTCGTTCTGGAACAACCGACTCTCGCTCGAACTCACGTACTACAACAAGTCGTCCAAGGACGCGCTGATCGATCGCATCCTCCCCCCCTCGCTCGGCAGCGGCAGTACCTCTCGCCTGGAGAATCTCGGTGAGGTGCGCAACCGCGGCGTCGAGATGCTGCTGAACGCGGAAGTCATCCGGGCCCAGAACTTCGGCTGGGACGTGACCCTCAACGGTTCGATGAACCGGAACAAGCTCATCTCGCTTGGCGGGGTGCCTCCCATCATCGGCTCCACGTCTCAGCAGCGCGAAGGCTATCCGCTCAATGGCTGGTGGCAGCGTCGCCTGCTCGGCTGGGACGACAAGAATGGCAACGGCATCATCGAATACGACTCGGATGACGCACTCTCCGAGATCATGGTCAGCGAAGAGCGGGAGTACCACGGCAGCAGCATGCCGCTCCAGGAGTTCGCGGTGACGAACGGCTTCGAGTTCTGGAATCGGCGCCTTCGCTTCTCGGCCATGCTCGACTACAAGGGCGGGCACCTGATCTACAACAACACCGAGCGGATTCGCTGCTCGAGCCGCAACAACTGTTCGGGGCTCATCAATCCGAACGCGTCGTTCTTCGAACAGGCGCGCACGACGATGATCCGCCAGCACCCCAGCCGCTCGCAGGCGGGGTTCTTCGAGGAGGGCGACTTCATCCGCTTCCGCGAGCTGTCGCTTACGCTCAACGCCCCCGAGGAGTGGTCGCGGGTGCTCCACGGCCGCAACATCGTGGCGACCCTGGCGGCCCGGAACCTCGGCATGGTCTGGACCAAATACACCGGCGTGGATCCGGAGGCGTTCGGTACCACCGGCGACGCGCCGTCCTCGTTCCAGGCGTTCGCGCCCCCCTCGTACTTCACCTTCCGCATCTCCCTGGGTTTCTGACATGACTTCACCCATGCATTCCGACGGGATGACCCGAATGGTGCGGCGCACGGCAGGCGGACGACTCCGCCTGGCCACGCTCGCCATGGTCGTGGCGGCGGTCACCGCGACGACGGCGTGTTCCCCGACCGAGATACTCGACGTCACCGATCCGGACATCATCA
>DASSBZ010000255.1:0-2456 GCA_035698205.1 Gemmatimonadaceae bacterium
CGAGCACCTTCCGGTACTCGGCGCCGGTCATCATATAGAGGTCGTGATGCCGGCCGTACACGACCGTCTGTCCGTCAGGGGACACGCTGGCCCACGACGGGTGGTTGTCCGGCGCCTGCCAGTCGGGGATTTCCGAGAGCGTCTGGCTGGTGATGTCGTAGCGGAAGTGCCAGACCTTCTTCTTCGGCCGCGGACGGCGCGCACCGTTGCGCTGACGCACGGAGTCCTGCGTATTCCCGCGCTCCGCCTCGGCGTCCTTCACCTCCTCGTCCTGCGACGACTCCACCTCGAATTCCAGCGTGTTGCCGTCGACGAACCGGATCGAACGGATCGGGAGGTGACGGCCGTCCCACGGGTCCCGCGTTATGCGCGTGAGCTCCGCCGCGATGCGATCGTTGTCGAAGAGCTGTCGCTTGGTGGCGGCGGCCGGATCCACGATCATGAACCGCTTGCCGTCGGAGGACTCCCACTCGTACCAGAACTTCGACGTGCCCTCGATCCAGCGAGGCGTCACGCTGGTGGAGTACACGAGCTTGCGCATCTTGTACGGGGCGAATCGCGCCGCCAGGCGATAGTTGGCCGAGGTGACGGCGGCGCTGTCGTCGTGCGCACGCTGCGCTGTCAGCGCGCCACCGGATGGCACGGCCATCAGCACCATCGCCGCGCCGGCGGCGAGCGCCAGCACGTGCGATCGGGCGACGTGGTTCCGTGGGGTCCGTGCGGTGCGCGCGCGTCGAGGCATGCTGGAGTCTCCGTGGATCGGTTGGGGGCGGTCGGAATGGAACGCGGTAGTGTATCTCAACGGCCGAGGCTGGCGCCAGTCATTTGAGGTTCTTCAGGAACTGCCCGCAGCAAATGCCGGGCGTTCAGCAGGCCCGCCTGCGGCGGGTGCCGAGGGTTCGGCGGGACCGCCTGCGGCAAATGCCGGGCGTTCGGCGGGACCGCCTGCGGCGGGCTCTCGCGGCAAATGCCGAGGGTGCGGCAGGACCGCCTGCGGCGGGCTCTCGCAGAGGGTCGCGGAGGTCACGCGGAGGATCGCGGAGGACGGCTCGGCGCGGCATGCCCTCGGCGCTCGAAAGCAACGCAGTTCACGCTGTTCATAAACAAACAACAGCACCCGCTTATGCGCGACGTCTCACGTCACGCCGCACACGCTACCTCTGCGGACCTCTGCGACCACCGCGTCCTCCTTGTGGCGGTAAATGAGCGCCAGCCTCGCCGCAGAGCTGAGCGGTCGACGTTGTGAGCATGTCAATCAAGTGAACTTCCGACATCCTGCAGATCGATCATCAGCGAGAGAAACCATCACGCTGACCGGAGCACCCGCATCGTATCGCGAAGGCTCGCCTCGAGGCTCACCATCGGCTGCCAGCCGAGCACCTCCCGGATCCGGCGGTTGCTCACATTCCAGGTGCGCCCCTTCACCGCTGCCGCCAGTTCGCGCGAGACCGAGAGCGGCGTGCCGAGCACCAGCCGGTTCAGCCGGTCGATCATCGGCAGCGCACCGGTCATGTAGTCGGGGAGCGTGAACGGCGATCGCGGAACGCGGGGGTCTATCGCGTGCATCACGTCGGCGATCTCCCGCAGCGACGGCTGTTCGTCGTTGCAGACGAGGAAGCGCCCGTCGCAGTCGCCCTCCGCGGCGAGGCAGTGGGCCTGCACCACATCGCGAACATCCACCAGCGGCATGTTCATCGCCGGCGCACCGAAGCGCAGGGCACCCCGCATGATGGCCTCGATGGCATCGAGCGTGGGCGTGTTGCGCGCGAAGCCGGGGCCGATGATGGCGCCCGGCAATATGCTGACCATGTTCACGCCGCACTCGTCCGCCGCCCGCCGGGCCGCGCGCTCGGCGTCGATTTTGGCACGCATGTAGGGCACCGCGGAGCTGGCGTTCCACTGCGATTCATCCACTGGCTCCGCGCCGCGCGCGGTCATGGGCACGGTGACGATCGACGACGTCAGCACCACCTTGCGCACACCGGCGTCGGCGGCCGCACGCACCGCCAGCTCGGCACCGGCAACGGACTCACCCAGCATCTCGGCATTGCGGCTGGCGTCGACGTACGAGAACGTCGCCGCGGCGTGGAACACCACGTCCATGCCCTCCATCGCGGCGCGCAACTGCCCGGGGCGCTGCAGCTCGACCCCCACCAGCTCGATGTCACCGAGCTGCGTCAGCCGAGCGGTCTTCGCGGTATGGTCGAGCGACCGGATGCTCCCCCGCACCACGTGGCCATCCGCGAGCAGCCGCGAGACGAGGTTGAAGCCCAGGTGTCCGTTTGCGCCGGTGACGAGTACTCGCGATTCACGGCCCTCCGCCGGCGCCTTTCCGGCAGCACGATCCGGAAAGCTCGCGACGCCGTGACACGTCGCCGTCGGGGATCACGACCGCTACCCATGCGGCATCGCGATCGCGACGGCGCGCGCGCCACTCCACCGTGGCACTCTCCCCC
>DASSBZ010000256.1:0-3198 GCA_035698205.1 Gemmatimonadaceae bacterium
TGGATGCCATCGTGCGCGTGAGCGATGCGGCCATCGTCGATGCCATGCGGCGGATCCTCGAACGCTGCAAGGTCGTGGTCGAACCCGCGGGCGCCGCATCCGTGGCCGCGCTGCTCAGCGGTCAGGTGAAGGTCTCGCCAGGCGAACGCGCGGTCGCGGTGCTGAGCGGGGGCAACATCTCTGGCGCTCGGCTCGGGCGGCTCATGGCGTAGGGCGCGGGCAGCAGGGGGCAACACAGCATGCTGCCTGCTACACGCTGACGGCTGGTGGCTGCCTGCCTCCTGTGCCAGGCGGCTCGGCTGGTGACGGCTACATGAGGCGCAGCATGCAGCATGCAGTGCCCCGACGAGCCATCACTGCGACGTCTTATACCCTCGGATGCACGAAGCCACCAGCATTCCGCCTGAAGCACGCAGCATGCTTCAGCGCTACCATCGTGCCGCCGTCCCCCGCACGTCGACGTGCACGAACGGCCCGCTCGGTCCCATGGCCGCGTAGACGCCGGTCCCGCCCACCAGCTCGGGGTAGCGCTGCTCCACCCGCTCAACCGCGCGCAGGATCGCCCGCGCATCGTCCAGATTCACGCGCCCGTCGCCGTTGACGTCGTCCATGCTGCCGTTGCCATCGGCATCGATCACCACGTCGGCGGCGTCACCGTACTGGTGCCGGCTCGCGCGCGCCGCACCCTCTCCACTCAGCCCGTCGTTGTAGTACGGCGCGCGGAAGCCGCTCAGTACGCGCACGTGATCCACCGCGACACCATTCGCCGCCAGGTCGGCGAGCACGAGTTCCAGCTTGTCGATCAGCACTTCCTCGAGCACGAGATACTTGGGCCAGATGTCCCCCTGGGCGTGCGTCAGGAATTCACCGAGCCTGAAGTGCGTCGACAGGGGCAACTCCACCTGCTCCGGCGTCACCTCCACGAAGCCCGACGGATTCCAGTAGTTGCGCGCCATCATCCAGCGCTCGGACGGCCAGAGACCGAGCCGGTAGCTCCCCAGCATCTCGCCGTGCTTCTCCCCGAACGGCCGCAGCACGATCAATGAGAAGTCGTCACCGCCGCGGGCTTCGCGTGCGGATGTGACCGCATCACGCGTGGTGCGAATCGAATGCACCGCGGGATCATGGATGGCGCCCTCGCCGAACGTCTCGAGGAAACCCGGAAGATCGAGCGCGTGCGCCGCGCTCAGGGTCCGGAAGCGCAGCATCCCGCTGCGGCCGAACATCGTGTCGGCGAGCACGAATGTGGGAGCGGCCGCGGCCGCCGAGGTCGAATCGTCCACGCTCGCGTCGCTTGCCGTCGCGCTGCCATTCGCCACGACTGCGCGTGTCACCAGCGCCACGACGACAGCGAGCAGCCCCACGGCCGCAATAGCGACCACGCGTCCGATCCATCGAACTCCCGACGACGACGTTGCCATGAAACCGTAGTATATGCGGATCCGGGTCAGCGGTTCCGCACCGTCCATCGCCATCGCCGCCGCCCCTCGCGGCGTCTCAATGCGCCCCCCACGCGGCCTCGTCCACCATCCACGTCGCCTGCTCCAGCCCGGCCAGCCGGGCGGCTGGCAACCTCGCCGCGTCGGCACCGCCAGCACGAATGGTCCGCAGCACGGGCGCCTTGTTCTTCCCCGGGCAGAGCACGAGGATCGCGCGCGCGTGCACGAGCGTGGGCATCGTCATGGAGAGTCGGTCGCGCGATTCGGCTCCTGCTGGTGCGTGCGTCGCCACCACCCGCCGGCGCACCTCGTCCACCGCGGGATCGCCGGGAAAGAGCGATGCCGTGTGCCCGTCCTCGCCAACGCCGAGCAGGACCAGGTCGAACGGATCGAGCTCCCCCGCCGCATTTGCCATCACCGCCACGAGCGTCTGCTCGTAGCGCGCCGCATCAGCCGCCGGTGATGCGCCGCCGGTCGGCATCGGGTGCAGGTTGGCCGGCGACACCGGCACGAGGTCGAGCAGCAGCCGTTTCGCCATGCCGTAGTTGCTGCGTGCGTCGTCGTGCGGCACCCAGCGCTCGTCGCCGACGAAGATCTCCGTGGACTTCCACGGCACGTCGGCGCCGGCGTACCCCGCCAGTCGCGCATACGCCCCCTGCGGGCTGCTTCCCCCGGTGAGCACGAGGCGGAACCGGCCGCGCGCCGCCACCGCCTCGCGCGCCGCGGCGGCGATCCGCCCCGCAACCGTGTTGCCTAACGCGGCACGATCTTCCACCACTTCGGCGTGCATCAGTAGTTGTGCCAGTGCTGGCCCGCGCGCGCCAGCAGTTCGTCGCCCTCGTGCGGTCCCCACGTGCCGGCCGTATAGAACGCCACGTCGTGCTTCGACCCGCCCCCGCCATTCACCAGCGGCGTGAACAGCTGCCACGCGGCGTCCACCTCGTCGGCGTGCACAAACAGCGTCTGGTCGCCTTCCAGCAGGTCGACCAGCAGCGTCTGGTATGCCTCCGGCAATTCGTCGAACTGCTCCCGATATTCGAAGTCCAGCGGCAGGCGTTCCAGCGTGAGCGGCTTCCCCGGACGCTTCACATGGAAGTACAGCGCGAATCCCTCGTCCGGCTGGATCGTGAGCTTCAGGATGTTGCGATGGATGTCGGGCGACCCGAGCGGCTTGAACATCCACACCGGCGGCCGCCGGAACACCACCTCCACCTCCGTGCGCCGCTGCGTCAGCCGCTTCCCCGTGCGCAGGAAGAACGGCACTCCCTGCCAGCGCCAGGAGTCGATCTCCAGTCGCACGGCGGCGTACGTCTCCACGCGCGAACTCGGCGCCACCCCCGCTTCTTCCCGATAGCCGGCTACCGCCTCGCCGTCGCACTCGCCGCGCACATACTGCCCGTAGACCACGTGCCGCGGCGAGATGGCGCGAATGGAGCGCAGCGCCTTCACCTTCTCCTGCCGGATGTGCTCCGACGTCATCATCGCCGGCACTTCCATGGCCGTGAGCGCCACGAGCTGGCTGCCGTGATTCTGCAGGATGTCGCGTACCGCCCCCGCGCTCTCGTAGTACGCCCCCCGGTCGTCGATGCCGAGCGTCTCCGCCACCGTGATCTGCACACTCTCCACGTGGTCGCGGTTCCAGAGCGACTCGAACACCGCGTTGGCGAAGCGGAAGACCAGCAGGTTCTGCACGGTCTCCTTTCCCAGGTAGTGGTCGATCCGGTAGACCTGCGACTCGTCGAAGTGGGTGTGGATCACG
>DASSBZ010000257.1:0-23097 GCA_035698205.1 Gemmatimonadaceae bacterium
GGGGGAGCCGCACGAAGGCGCCTACGCTCCCGTCATCCACCGGTGGCAGGACCGTCGCATCGATGGTCGTCGCGGCCCACCCCGCGGCGATCAGCAACGCCGCTGCCCGGGTGAGCACCTTGCCCCGGTTCCGTACTGCGACGACCGCGCGCCGACGATACACACGCACCATCCGGTCGAAGCCGTTGTCGAACGCCACCAGCGGCTTGAAACGATCCAGGCCGCTCGTGAAGCGGACCTTCCCGAGCTGGGCCGCGAGCATCGGGACGAGCGTCAACGCCAATGGCAGCGAGGCGATGATCGCGAACGAGATCGTCAGGATCAGCTCGCGGAAGATCAGGGCCGCGAGACCGGTAATGAGCAGGAACGGCGCGACCGACGCCACGTTGGTGGTGGTCGATGCCACGACGGCGCTCGTCACCTCGGCGGCGCCCGCGTGTGCCGCATCGGTTGGATCGGGATGGTCGAGCCCGCGACGTCGATAGATGTTCTCGATCATCACGATCGCGTTGTCGAGCAGCAGCCCCGTGCCGAGCGCCAGCCCGCCGAGCGACATGATGTTCAGCGTCAGGTCACCGATCCCCATCATCACGAACGTCGCCAGGATGGCGAGCGGGATGGACACGCCGATGATGAACGTCTTGCGGAACGATCGCAGGAAGACGAGCACCACGAGCATGGCCAGCAGTGCGCCAATGATCGCCGCGTCGCGCACCGACCCGATGGCGTCACGGATGAACCCCGACTGGTCGAAGGTCGTGACGTATCGAATGTCGCGCGGGATGTACCCGCCGGCGCTCAGCTGCTTGAGCCTCGCCTCCACGCCGTCGACCGCCGTGACGGTGTTGGCCTCGGGCTGCTTGCGGATGCCGATACGTACGGCGTTCACGCCGTCCAGCCGTGCCCACAGCCGCTGCTCGGCGCTGGTGTCCTTCACGCTCGCCACGTCCGAGAGCGGGATACGCGCGCCATTGGGCGACGTGAGCAGCACGTTCCGGATGTCCTCGACGCTACGGAACTTGCCGGCGGTCTTCCCCACCAGCTCGAACTCCGCCGAGCCGATGCGGCCGGCGGCGAGATCCTGATTCTGCGCGCGCAGCGCCGACGTTACGGCCGCCACCGACAGTCCGAAGCCGCGCAGGCGTTCGGGATCGATCACCACCTGGATCTCGCGAACGAGTCCGCCCTCCACGTCCACCGACGCCACCCCGGGCACCGAGAGCAGTTGCGGCGACAAGCGCTGGTCCACCCACTGCCGCAATGCAATCTGGTCACGTTCCGGTGACGAGAAGGCAACCTGGTAGATGGGGCTGTCGGACGGATCGGACTTGCGGATGGTCGGCGGGTCGGCTTCCTCGGGCAGCCTCGCACGCACGCGCTCCACGTTCTTGGCGGCATCCTGCAGCGCGAAGTCCACGTTGGTGCCGTGGCGGAAATCGAGCGTGATACTCACACGCCCTTCGGAGATGCTCGTCTCGAGGCGTTCGAGATTCTCGGTGGTGGCCAGCGCCGATTCCAGCGGCTTGGCCACGGTTTCCTCGAGCACCACGGGCTCCACGCCGGCGTTGCTCACGTTCACCCGCACCTGCGGATACACGATGCGCGGCAGCAGGTCCACGGGGAGCCGGCCGATGTAGACCGCGCCGAGCACAAGCAGCGTCGACGTGATCATGATCGTGCCGATGGGCCGATTAATGGCCCAACTGGCGATTCCGCGATGACGTGTCGGCTCGCTCATGGCGCGGTCCTCGCGGCAGTTGCCTGGGTGCCGCCCGCGGATGCCGCGGCCGGTGCGGTGCTGTCGGTTGTGGCCCCAACGGGTGAGGCCGACGTGGGCGGTGCGTCGGTCAGCGGCGGCACGATGCGGATCGGGCCGCCGTCGCGCACCATGGCGTTGCCGGCCACGATGATCGAATCACCGGCGACGAGCCCTTCGAACACCTCGGTGCGACCGTCCACGTCCGTGCCAACACGAACCGGACGTCGCTCCGCCAGTCCGCCACGCGCGATATAAACCGAGCGCGATCCGGCCGGTCCCATCACCGCGCGCGTGGGAATCAGCAGCGCGTCGGTGCGCGAATCGAGCTGGAAGGTCACGCGTGCGGTATAGCCCGGACGCAGGCGCTGCGTCGCATCACCGCTCACCGCCACCTCCACCGGTACCAGGCGCGTGGAGCTGTCGGCGGCGGGGAAGATGCGCCGGATGCGACCGTCGAAGCGTTCACCACCCAGCGCATCCACCGTCAGGTCCGCCTGGCTCCCGACCTGGAGCGCCGTGACTTCAAGCTCCGAAACCGGCACGCGAAGCACCAGCAGCGAGATGTCCGCAATGGTGAACAGACGGTCCTGGTTGCCGACGACGTCTCCCTGTTCGACGAGCTTCTCCGTGATCACGCCGGCGATGGGCGCCGCCACCGCGGCGTATCCTTCCCGCGCCTCGAGCTGTTCGAGCGAGGCCCTCGCCGACGCCAGCGCCGCACGGTCCCGCTCGTATTCTGCCGCCGTGATGATCCGCTCGCGCCAGAGCGCCTCCGAGCGCGTCATGGTGGATTGGGCGAAATCGAGCGACGCGCGGGCGCTGCGCACCTGCGCGCTCAACTCGGTCACGTCGATCTCGGCGAGCACCTGACCCGGGACCACTCGATCGCCCTCACGCACGCGTACGGTGAGCAGCGGACCGGCGATCCGCGCGTTGACACCCACGCTGCGAACGGGCTCGAGCTGGCTGGCCACGACGGTGGTGCGAGGGATGGTCCCGCGCTCCACGGTCACCACCTCCACCGGGATCGGCCGGTTCTCGTCACCGCCGCGTGGGCCGCCGCCCCCCGCGGCAGGCGGGGCGTCGCCGCCACAGCCGGCGGCGACAAGGAGAATGGCGATCGTGCGTGCGGTTCCGTATGCTGACATGGTTGCTCGTGCGTCTCGTCTGTGCGGCGCGCCGGTTCGACATGAACCGGCGCGAATGCGTGCAGGCGGCTAACGCACGAGGCGAGTGGAACGCTGCCTTTTGCGCTATCGTGCCCGTACGAGGACGCGGATGGCGGATCCATCATCCACGACGATCGCAAACTGCCGTCCTCCCTCGTCGAGGACGACGCCCGCCGGGACCGCCGCGCGGGCAAACGACAGGTTGACCGGCCCCTCCACGATGTGCGTGGTCTGGCCGCCGTCGAACGTTTCGTGCAGGCCCTCGCGCCGGGAGTCCTCGGCGCGTACGCCGCCGCCGAAAACCACGTGTGCGGGGTCTGCCGGGTCGACCCAGACGAACCGTACATAAGTATACAGCCGATTGCCCGACGACTCGACCTTGTACAGCCAACTCGCGCTCCCCGTTGGTCCCAGGCGCATCAGCCCCCCCTCCACACCGGCATAGAGCACGCCGGGGCGGGAGGGCACACTCGTCAGCAGGTTCACGCGGCGGTTTGACAGTGCCAACGGGAGACGCTCTCCGTCGGCAAGCTCGAGGGAGCCGCCGGCGGCCGCCGAGAGGTCGTACTGCCGGATCCACGAATCGTCGAGCGGAGCCTCACACCCCTGAAAGAGGCGTGTGGGGCGCGCATTGAGGATGTGGAGCACGCAGTCGTACGTCGCGTACTCCTCGGCGGTGCCGATGAAGTACGACCAGGTCGCGCCACCGTCGAGCGACCGCGCGACGCTGGTGCCGCTCATGGCGGCGTAGAGCACGGGTGTGGTGGAGAGTCCCGTGGCCGGCTGAACGGCGAGGTCGTTCATGCCGAGCGGCATATCGGTGACGCGATGCCGCAGTCCCTCGGTGAACGTCGTCCACGTATTGCCGCCATCCAGCGATCGTGCGAAGGTTGGCGCGCCGGCAACAGTCGGGTATCCGCCGGCGAAGATCATCGGCTCGGGGGTCGTGACCGTACGCAGCACGTGGACGTCGAGACCATCAGGGCCCACGCGCGCCCAGGGTGACGAGCCGTCGAGGCGCGCGGTATGGATGCCGTTGTTGGTGCCGACGAACACACGTGCTCCCTGCACGGTCATGGCGAGTGCGCTCGACGCCCCCGGGATGGCGCCCAGGTCGTGCCATTCCGTGGCGCTGCGGGCGGGGCCGGCGGGGCTGTCGACGCACGCTGCCGTCATGACGATGAACAGGACAACGACGAGGGAACGGTGAGATGTATATGACATGGAAACCGGTAGTGGTCGCGGGGTGGAGCGTGGTTCGTTCGATGGGCTCAACCCGAACCCGACTTCCGTCGTCACGACACGCTCGTGGCGTCGGACCGGTGGCATGACCACCCCCGACCCGCGGAGCCAGGGCGGGGCGCCGGCGCTGCCTGACGAGGAGCAGGGCGTGCGAGGGGGCGACGAACGCCCGCCGCCGCGTCGCGTGCTGGTGACCGGTGGGGCGGGGTTCATCGGTGCGCACCTGCTCCGCGCCCTGGAGCGCGATCGTCGGGGGATTCGCGGGCTCATCTCGCTCGATGTGCGCGATGCGCCGGAACCCTCGCGCGTGGATGGCGTCACGTACGTGCGAGCGGATGTGCGCACGCCGCACCTGGCCGCGGTGTTCGACGAACATGGCGTCGATACCGTGGTGCACCTGGCCGCCGTGACCAACGCACCGCGCGGCATGGACGAGGGCGAGGCGCATTCGGTGGATGTGCGCGGCACCGAGAACGTGCTCGCGGCCGCCGCGGCGTCCGGGGTGGAGCACGTGGTGCTGGTCACGAGCGCGGCGGCGTACGGATATCATCCCGACACCCCGGTTCCCGTGGAGGAATCGGTGGCGCTGCGCGGCAATGCAGAGGTGTCGCTCGCGCGGCGCAAACGCATGGTCGAGGAGTCGATCGCGCAGTTCCGGGGGGCGCATCCGGAGCTGCCACTGCTGGTACTGAGACCGGCGCTTGTGCTGGCCGACGGGTGGGCACCGGCCGTGCGCGCCGCGGTCGGTCGCCAGTGGATTCCGCTCGCGAATGGCGATGGCGCGCGCCGATCCGTGATCTGGATCGACGACCTCGTGGACGTACTGTCGCGTGCGGTGATCGAACGACGGACCGGCACCTTCAACGTCGCGGCGCGGGGCTCGGTCACGCTCGGCGCACTCGCCCGTTGCGAAGGAACGCGTGTGGTGCACATGCCGAAGTGGCTGCGCCGGACCGTGTTCCACGCATTGTGGACGATGGGTCTCTCGCGCGACGGGCCGGCGTCGCTCGATACCCTGGACTTTGACCTGGTGCTCGCGACGGATCGGCTGCAGCGCGAACTCGGCTTCACGATGCGGCTCGACGCGCCGGACGCGCTGGCGCGCTACTGCGCTTCGCGGTCACGGAGCGTGAACGCCTGACGTTCTCCATGTGACGTTGCGCGCGCGACGGCGTCTCGTGTCAGATGGCAGTCGCGTTCGAAACTCCGACCCTGAATGATCCGCCCGCTGGTGGGCGCTCGTTCCTGAACGGCACGCTCGCCGCCAGCATGGAACGAGCGGCGCGGTTGGCGCTTGCCGTGCTCGACGTGCCCTGCGCGCTCGTCACGTTCGTGGGGAGCGATCGACGCTCCTTCTTTGCCGGAAGCTGGATTCGCCCCTGGTTCACGCATGATTCGGGGGCGGTGGTGCGTTCGGGATTGCTCACCGCCATCCTCGAGCAGTCGGGGCCCCTCATCTGCGGCGATGCCCGGACGAGCAGGGTGCGCGCGCTCCGCGAGGCGGCCGAGTCGCTCGATTTCACCGCGATGGTCGCGGTGACGCTGCGTACCGAGGGTGGTGAGCCTCTCGGCGTGCTCTGCGCCTTCGACGACACCCCGCGCGAGTTCGATCCGCGACACGCCACCGTGCTCGAGGACGTGGCCTCAGGGGTGGCGCTGGAGATCGAGTTGCGCCGCGCGCTGGCCGATCGCGAACGCCGCGAACGCCAGTTGCAGCACGATTCACTGCATGATCCGTTGACCGGGCTGCCCAATCGCTCGCTGTTCATGCGACGTCTGGCGGCGGCCACGGCCCGCGCGCGACGCGACGACGGAGCCTTTGCCCTGCTGTTTCTCGACCTCGACAACTTCAAGCTGGTGAACGACAGCATGGGGCATCACGTCGGCGACGACCTGCTGGTGGCGGTCGCGCGTCGACTCGAACAGCAGCTTCGCGGTGGAGACCTCGTCGCGCGGCTGGGGGGCGACGAGTTCGCGATCCTGCTCGAACGCGTGGACAGCGCGCGTGACGCCGCGCTGCTCGCCGAGCGTGTGCTGGAGTCGCTGGCGACGCCACTCACGATAGGCGGCTACGAGTACGTCTCGAGCGCCAGCATGGGGCTCGTCCTCAGTTCGTCGGCCAGCGAGCAGCCCGAGTATCTGCTGCGCAGCGCCGACATGGCGATGTATCGCGCGAAGAGCGCGGGGCGCGCGCGCTACGAGATGTTCGATCGTGCGATGCACGCCGAGGCGCTTGCGCGACTGCAGACCGAGCGCGATCTGCGCGTGGCCGTGGAGCGTGAAGAGTTCGAGCTGTTCTACCAGCCGCTGGTGTCCATCGATACCGGCGTCGTGGTCGGGGTGGAAGCGCTGCTGCGATGGCGCCACCCCGAGCAGGGTTTGATTGCTCCGTTGCAGTTCGTGCCGGTCGCCGAGGATACCGGCCTGATCGTGCCAATCGGTCGATGGGTGCTGCGCAGCGCTTGTCGGCAGGCAAAGCAGTGGCACGACGAGCTTGCCTTGAGCGAGCCGCTCGCGCTGTCGGTGAACCTTTCGGTGCGTGAGTTCGCGCAGGCCGATCTCGTGAAGGAGATCGTGTCCGTACTGGAGGAGACCGGCTTCCCGGCGCAGTCGCTGCAGCTCGAGATCACCGAGAGCGCGCTGATCGATCACGGGAATCCGGCCGTGAACACCATCGCCGAACTGCGTTCGATGGGGATCCGCATACACCTCGACGACTTCGGGACCGGTTTCTCGTCGCTCAGCTATCTCAACCGGATTCCGCTCGATGCGCTCAAGATCGATCGTGCGTTCACGAGCGCCATCGACACGGAGCCGCGATCGCGCGACCTGGTGCGCGCCATCGTGGAACTCGGTCGGGCGCTCGGCCTGGGCACGGTGGCCGAGGGGGTGACGCGCGAGAATCAGTTGGGGATGCTGCGCGCCATGGGGTGCCGGTTTGCGCAGGGGTTCCTGTTCTCGCCGCCGGTGCCGGCGAGCGAGCTTCCGGCGCTGGTGGTGAGTCTTCCGGAGCGGCGCTAGCTCCTGCACCATCGGGAGGCGCCGGCGTTCTGTGATCTGTATACCAGAGGCCGGCACGTGACATGCAGCGGCGTCGAGTTCCGCGCCATTGTATCGCCATGACGAGCGATCCGCGCAGACCTTCCGAGCGCCCCGCCACGATCCGCCATGTTCCTCCTGAAGACGCCCGGGATCGTCGACCTCGACGAGTTGGAGCGTGAGTATCTGGTCAAGCGCGAGCTCGGGCAGGGCGGGATGGGGGTGGTGTACCTCGCCAGACACCGCACGAGCCACCACGAGGTCGCGATCAAGGTCATCGACCCGCGACTGGTGGCGGATCCCGAGTCGCTGCGGCGTGTGGAACGCGAGGCGGCGCTGTCCGCCAGGGTCCGGCACAGGAACATTGTCCAGCACTATGAGACGCGCCGCCTGAAAAATGGTGGTGTGGCGTTGGTGCGACAGTATGTGCCGGGGGAGACCCTCGCCTCGCTGCTCCAACGGACGCCGCGACTGTCGTTCGAGGCCGCAAGCGCCGTGCTGCTGGACGTGCTGTCGGGGCTGGCGGCGGTCCATGAGATCGGCGTCGTGCATCGCGACGTGAAGCCGGGCAACATCTTCCTCGAGGCGCGAAGCGGGCGCGCCATGCTCTCCGATTTCGGGATCGCCCGGGCGCTGCAGGGGAGCGTGGATGTCACGCAGGCCGGGTCGACGATCGGCACGCCGATGTACATGGCTCCCGAGCAACTGGAGCGCGGCGACGTGGATGCGCGCGCCGACCTGTACAGCGCGGGGCTGCTCGGCTGGGAGATGCTGAGCGGCAGGCGACCGTGGGACGGCGATTCGCTGTTCGTGCTGATGCAGCGAAAGAAGGCGGGTGATCTTCCGCCGGTAACCGTATTCCGGGCGGACACGCCGCATCGCTTCGAACTGGCGCTCGAGGGCGCGCTGGCCACGCGGCCGTCGCATCGCTGGCGGGGCGCGCGCGAGTTTCTCGAGCAGTTGCAGAGCAACGAGCCCACGGAACGCGCGATCGCGCGACGCGAACACGTGGCGCGCTCGCTGCAGCGCGCCGCGAAGCGTGCCATGCGTGACGTGCCCGATGGCGCCACGATTCCGCTGTCGCGTGAGGCGCGGGAGCGGTCGAGCGTCGGTGGCCTCGAGCAGTCGACGGCGCAGTCCGCCGAGGTCGACGAGCATGACGACATGCCAGCGAGCCAGGGATCTGTCGGGAGGACGCGTTGGCGCGCGGTCGCACTCGTCGGTGCAGGTGCGATGGCGGGCGGCGCGCTGGTCGCCCTCCTCGCGCGCGGCAATCCGCCTCCGCACCCGGAATTGGCCCCGGAACCGGCGCCGGGCGCGCCGGTGCTCGCGAGCGTGAGCGCGACACCGCCGCCAGGGCAATTCGAGACCGACCGCCTGCAGCCACGTGCGCGCGAAACACCAGCGCCCACGCCGCTGCCGGCACGACGGTACGACGCCGACGTCTATCGGCGTCGTACGCACGACGACCTCGCGCGCGGCGACCTGCGTTCGGCGTGGGCGCACGCCGAGGTGCTGGCGCGGCTCGGTCGTCCGCTCGAAGCCGAGGCGCTGATGGCGACCATCGAGGCGAGATCGCTGGAACCCCGGCGCGCGCGCGCGCGGCTCGAGTCGATGATGCGCTCGCGCGTCACGCCCACGCAGGCGTTCACGCCGAACGAAGCCGTGGAAGTGGCCAGCGCCTGGATGGCGATCGGGGACTCGGCGGCGGCGCTGGACGCGCTCGAGCGCGCACGGCCGCGCGCCGTGGAGGCTGCACGGCTGCTGGCCGATCCGGCGCTGCGCCCCCTGCACGGTTCACCGCGGTGGAACGCCCTCGTGATCGGAGTCGGAGCCGGGCGCTGAGGGCTGCCGGAGCGCCGGCACCATCACGCCGCGCGCACGAATCGTCACGAAGTGATGCACGCGACCAGCGCGCGTATCGCCCCCCGGGCCGGCTCGTCTGATTGTGAGATCGCCGCGCCCGTCAACGGCGCGGTCGTACCGGACTTCCACCGGGACCAACGACGCATGCTTCTGCCCTTTCGACGATCCATCACGCGACGCGTCGCCCGACGCGGTATCACGCTGATCGAGATCATGATCGTGGTTGCGATTCTGGGAACGCTGCTGGCCGTGGCGTTGCCGCGCTTTTCCGACTACAACGCGAGCCGTGACGTGAACTCCGCCAAGGTGCGCATCATGACCGCGCTTGCGGTCTCACGTGCCGGGGCCATACAGCGCGGTGCGACGACGACGTTCGCCATCTCGAACCACCGCGTGACCTCGAAGGCGGGCGCGGAGATGCTGACCTCACCGGCGCCGCTCGACTCGCTCTACGGTGTGCACGTTACCATCACGCCATCGACCGGTGCGACGTTCGACTACGATGCGCGCGGATTCACCACCGGCCTCGCCTCCCAGGTGAAGTTCAAGCTCACGCGCAGCGGCGCGCCGTCGGACTCCGTTTGCGTGAGCAAGCTGGGCATGATCCAGCAGACGTGCGGAGCCCTCTGATGCGCCATCCTCTGCGTGCGCCCCGACGCGGTGTCTCCGTGGTGGAGATGCTGGTGGCCATTGTCATCCTCTCGATCGGTGTGCTTGGCATGGCCTCCACCTCCGGCTACGTGGCCGCGCAGATGGGCGGCGGCAAGCACCAGACCGTGGCCGCGAGCGTGAGCCAGCAGGTCTACGACTCACTCACGGCCTCGCCGTGTGCCAGCCTGGCCGACGGCACCGATACCAAGCGCCGTGTCACCGTGGCCTGGACGGTGGCGGACAGCGGGCGGTTCAAGTACGTGCAGCAGACGCTCACGTATCCGACGCGTCGCGGGACGCGGACGCTCACCTATGCGAATCTGATCCCATGTTCGTGACCCCATCGCCGGCGGTGCGCCGCCGTACGGGCTTCAGCCTGATCGAACTGCTGGTGGTGATCGTGCTGATGGGGATCGTGATGGCCGCGGTCTATCGCGTGATCACGCGCCAGCAGCGCTTCTACGTGGGCGTCAACGAGGTCATGTCGCAGCGCTCGCAGTTGCGACAGGCCACGGCCGTGCTGCCGCTCGAGCTGCGCAACGTGTCATCGGCCGGGGGCGACTTCGTCGCCATCTCCGACTCGGTGCTGCAGATGCGAGTCCAGGTGGGGACGTCCATCGTCTGCAGCATTTCCGCGTCGCTCGGCTACGTCGACCTGCCGCCGATGAATCTGGCCGCCGGCAATACGCTGACGGCGTTCACGACCGCACCGCGCGCCGGCGATGAAGCGTTCATCTACGATGACGGCACGGTGCTGGGCAACGCCGATGATTCGTGGTTGCGGCGCGAGCTGACCTCCGTCAACTCGCCCTCCACGTGCATCGGTGCGCCGTATACCCAGTCGGCCGATGATGCCAAGGCGCGCTACCGCCTCAATTTCAGTCCGACGCTTCCAACAAGCGTTCTCGTCGGCGCGCCCGTACGAATCATGCGCAACGTGCGCTACTCGCTCTACACCGCCACCGACGGCCAGGCGTACCTCGGCTACCAGGACTACAACGGCAGTGCGTGGAGCAGCATGGAAGTCGTTGCCGGCCCGTATGACGCCACGAACGGTGTGCAGTTCCTGTTCTATGCAGAGAACGGCTCGCAGATCACCGCTGTCCCGTCCACCCCTCCCGTCGCGCGCGTCGACCTCGCGGTGCGCGGTACCACGGCGCGTGCCATCAACGTCGAAGGCATTGCCAAGGGCAACTACGCCGATTCGCTGGCCGTGTCGGTCGCCATCCGCAACCGCCAGTGAGGAATCCCATCATGCATCGTTCCCGTCCGGCCCAGAAGCGCGGTGATCGCCGCGGCTTCGCGCTCGCGCTGGCGCTCATGGGCATTGTGCTCATCGCCACGCTCATCTCGGGCGCCTATTTCATGTCGCAGCAGGAGTTCCGCAGCGGCCGCAACCAGCTCACCGAGCAGCGTGCCTTCAGCGCGGCCGAATACGGCATGGGCAGCGCGGTGAAGCGCTTCGACAAGGTCAACAACCTGCAGATGGCGTTCGGCGCGGTCACCACGCCAGATACCGTGCAGGCCGGCGGTGGCGCGTTCGCGGTGGTCCGCACCACGCGCGTGAATGAGTTCACGTATTCCGCCACGTCCGAGGGGTATGCCGGGGGCACCAACGCACAGGTGGCGGCCGTTCGCAAGATCAACGAGATCCTGCGCATCGCGCGTCCGTCGTTCGACGTGCGCGGCGCGCTCACCGTCAACGGCCCGGTCTCCGTGCAGGGAAGTTCGAAGGTGAATGGGAACGACAGTATTCCCGATCAGTGGAAGACGTCGTCGATCTGTCCCGTGCCGGGCGCCGGACTGCCCGGTGTGGCGGCGCCGGATACGGGGGCGGTGACCGGTGACACCAAGATCTTCGGCACTCCTCCCAAGGTCGAGGATCCGGCGGCCGCCGACACGAACACCTACTTCAAGTACGGCGACGAGAGCTGGAACACACTCACCGCCAATGCTGACATCGTCCTGCCGGGCGGCAATTACTCGACGGCGCCTACAGTGATCGGCAGTGCGTGCAACAAGGCCGACGTCACGAACTGGGGCGATACCTTCCGCACCACGCCATGTGACGACTACTTCCCCATCATCTACATCAAGGGATCGATCAAGCTCAACGCCGGGTCCATCGGGCAGGGGATCCTGCTGGTCGAAGGCGACCTGGAGATGACCGGCGGGTTCGAGTTCGTCGGGATTGCGATCGTACGCGACGACATCAAGGTGCGCGGAACCGGCAACAAGGTCTCCGGTGCGGTGTTTGCCGGCAACCAGTACATCTCGGACAACACCTCGGTGTCCGGAAATGCCGAGATCCGCTACTCGAGCTGCGGGATCGACCGCGCGCTCAAGGGTGCATCCACGGTCGTTCGCGCCAAGCAGCGTGGCTGGTCCGAGATCTTCTGACGATGCGCGACGCGGCGCAGCCGCGTCGCATGAGTGCAGTTTCCGGCGAGGGCGCCGCGGCTTCGGCCGGCGGCGCCCTCGTCGCGTCGCATCCGGTTCGTGACACGTCCGGCACAGACGGCGTCCTTTCAGCAACCGGCATGACAAGCGCCTCTCTTATTCGCCCCGATACGCCGTCCTTCACGGCTCCACTCCCGGCGTCACCGCTCGCGCGGGTCGCCGGTGCCGGTGTTGCCGTCGCCGGCATCGCGGTGCTCGCGGGGTGGATGTTTGACGTGCCGTGGCTCCGCCAGCTCGCGCCCGGAGCGGCCGCCTCCATGAATCCGGTCACGGCGCTCCTGTTCGTGATTGCCGGTGCGTCGCTGGGGTTGCTGCACGCCAGGCGCCAGGCGCGTTATCGGCTGGCGCTGGTCCTCGCGGGTGCGTTCATCGCCGCGGTCGGCGGCGCAGCGCTCTTTCATGTGACACTGCCCGGTGGACTCGCTGTCGACCGCACACTCTTCAGCGCGGCCATGCGTGCCACCCCGGATGGCCGTGACAACCTCATGGCGCCGGCGAGTGCGGCGAACCTCCTCTTCATCGGCCTGGCGATCCTGCTGCTCGCCAGGCGTGCGCGCTCGGGGGACATCATCGCCCAGGCCTGCTCGCTCGCGGTGCTGCTGCTGGCCATGATCGCGATGCTCGGGCATATGTTCCAGGGCGGGTGGTTCGAGACCATCGGCACGTTCAGCCGCATGGCACGGCACACCGCGGTGGCCTTCGTACTGCTCGGCATCGGGCTGCTCGCCGTCCGCACGCGCGATGGCCTGATCAACGTGCTCGTCAGCGACGGACCGGGGGGAACGCTCGCCCGCGTGATGCTCCCCGCCGCGCTGCTGGTGCCGCCGGTGCTGGGCTGGTTGCTCCTTCGTTCGCGCCTGCGCGGACTGGTGATGCCTGGTGTGGGCGAGGTGCTCTTCGTGCTCGCCACGTGCCTGGTGTTCACCACGCTCGTGCTGTTCATTGCCGACAAGATCGAACAGCTCGATGCACAGCGGCGTCTGTACCAGGAGCAGCTCGAAGCGGCTGGTGAGGCGCTGGAAGCGCAGCAGCGCGATCTGCTCGAAGCGAACGAACGTCTGGAGGCACTCGCCACCCTCGACGGCCTGACCCAGATCCGCAATCGGCGGGCATTCGAGGAGCGACTGGTCGAAGAGGTGGCGCGCGCACGTCGATACGACACGCCGCTCGCACTGTTGCTGATCGACATCGATCATTTCAAGCCGTTCAATGATGCGTACGGGCATCTGGCCGGCGATGCCGTGCTCTGCTCGGTGGCGGCCATCCTGCGCGAGACGCTGCGCGAGACCGACCTGCCGGCACGCTACGGCGGGGAGGAGTTCGCGATCCTCCTCCCCGATACGAGCGCCGACGATGCGTGGGCGCTGGCCGAGCGCGTGCGCTGGGCCATCGCACGCGAGCCGTGGCGCGAGCGCGCCATCACGGTCAGCGTGGGGGTCGCCTCGTTCGGCGAAACCGTCGCGACGGGACGCGCGCTCGTGGGCGAGGCCGACCGCGCGCTGTACCGCTCCAAGGACGAAGGGCGCAACCGCGTCAGCGTGGCGGAGTCGACCGAGATCGCCGCCCGCTGACACGTCAGCGGCTCAGCGCGGAATCGAGTCCCGCCTGGCGGTGATCCGCGTATTCCCCGGATTGCGATCAGCCAGCGCCTGCAGCACGGCGCGCGCGCTGTCGGGCTGGCCGAGCGCGAGCAGCGCGTCGGCACGAAGGTAACCGGCCTGGATGTCGAGCCGCGGACTGTCGGCGGGCAGGGCGATGGAATCGAGCGCGACGAGTGCGCCGGCGGCATCGTTCAGGTCACGCAGCCGTGAATCGGCGGCGAGAATCTGCGAGGCGGGATCGGTCGATCGCACGCGCGCCAGTTCGCCGAAGTAGCGCGCCGCTTCGGCCCCGTCCCCCGACCTCCGCGCCTGCATGGCATTCTGGTAGAGCGCGGCGACCAGCAGCCGGTCCACGTCTTCGGGGTTGCCGCTGCGCGTGCCCACGCCGCCTGCATGCTCGTACACGATGGCGCCGCCGTGCTCGCCTGCCTCGTACAGGTAGAACGAACCCACGAGCCCCAGCGCCGCCGAGGCATAGCGCAACAGCCGCGCGGTGCCGCCAGGCGTGCCCGCCACGGCGTTGCGGGCGAGCACGAGCGCGAGCAGCTCGATGGCGGCGACACCAAGGAAGATGTTACGTGTCGTCTCACCATACTCCTCGTGCTCCTCCACCGCGTCGCGCGCACCGGGGATGCGTTCGGCCACGCCGTGGGCATCGTCGCCGGAGCGGACCGCGACCACCGCCGCGGCGGTTCCCATGAGCAACAGTATGGCGGCCGCCGGATTGAGGAACGCGCCGCGCGGAATCGGCAGCAGCGAGAGTATGCGGAACAGGACGCCGACGAGCAGCAGCGCGATGACGAAGTGGACGATCTGGGGGTGAAAAACGCCGATATCCATGATCCGGAGGGGTCGGAGAATCTGGGAAGGATGCCGGCAATCTGCTGGTGCGCTGCGGGAATCGGAAGCTAGCTTCCGCACGGTCGTCGATTCCCTGACCGAACAGGAGGCCAGCGAAACCATGGGTGAAGCAACGACCAGCAGCCACGTGACAACGACGGGCGAGCCACGCGGCCGCGTGGGATCGGGCGCCGCGCGGCACGTCGCGACGTCGGCTCGTTAGGCGCATGCCTCCGGTCGCCGAGCTGGTCCTGCCGGCGCTGCACTGGGACCCGGTCACGGGGTACGAGGGCGTCGGCACGCTCGTGGACCGTGCGCTGGCGCTCGGGGTGGGCGGTTTCGTCGTCGAGGGCGGGCCCGAGGCCGAGTCGCGCGAACTGATCAAGGACATTCGCGGCCGCTCGCGGATCCCCCTGCTCATCGCGGCAGGCGTGGCACGCGGCGCAGGCCAGCGCTTCGGCGGCACGACGGGGCTGCCGCCGCTGCCCGCGATCGCCGAGCTCGGCGACAGCAACCTGGTGGCGCGCGCCGCCAAGCTCACGGCGCGCGAGGTCCGGCCGATCGGCGTGAACTGGGGGTTTGCGCCGTGCTGCGACGTCCGTGAGGATGCCCTCAACGCGGTCACCGGCCTCCAGGCCATCGGCGACAACCCGGCCACGGTGTCCGCCGTCGCGGCCGCGTGGATCGAGGCCTGCCAGCACGAGGGGATGCTCGCGACGGCGTCGCACTTCCCGGGCGTTGGCCGGGTGGCGGCGGATGATCGCGAGGAGACGCCCGTGGTGGAGGTGCCGCGCTCCTCGCTGTTCACGCGCGAACTGGTGCCGTTCGAGGCCGCGATCGCCTCGCGTGTGGCGTCCATGCTCGTGGCGCATGTGGCCTACCCCACCCTCGATGCCAGCGACTCGCCGGCCACGTTCTCGACCACCATGCTGCGATACCTGCTGCGTGAGCGGCACGGATTCGAGGGACTCGTCGCGACCTCGCTCCTCAGGGATCGTGCACCGCTCGACCCGCTGGAAGAGGCCGACCTCGCGGTGCGCGCGCTCGACGCCGGCTGCGACCTGCTCCTCTCTCCCACGCACCTCGATGCACTGATCGTCGCGCTCGAGCAATCGGTGCGCGACGGCCCGCTGTACGAGGACCGGATCGATCAGTCGCGACGACGGCGGTTGAAGTGGGCCCAGTGGGCGGCTCCCCAGACGGACTATCGCAAGGTGAGCGCGAGCGACGTTGCCTGGGCGCTGCAACTCGCCGAGCGGGTGATCCACCCCCTCCGCGGCAGCGCCCCACAGATGGGGAAGGCCATCGAGGTGATCATCATCGACGACGACGCGTCGGTCCCGGCACTGCATCCGCGGACCGTGCTGCTCGAAGCGCTCGGCGCGCTCGACGTGGTGGCACGGCGGGTGGAGGTCCCATCGGCCGCATCGCGCGCGCCGGTCTTCATTGCGCTGCACGCACGCATGGACGGCGAGCGCGCGGACTTCGGCCTTCACGACGCGACCCGCGAGATGCTTCGCACCGCGCAGGAGACGTCGCGCGCGTCCGGGCGCGAAGCCACCGTCCTGCTCTTTGCGCCGCCCGCGCTCGCCGATCCTGCTCTCGACGCGGCGAACCTGATCTGCTGCTGGTCCGGCGATCGCGCCATGCAGGAAGCCACCGCGCGGTGGCTGGTGCGGGGGGGCGGCGCCGGCTGAGCCGCCGCGCCCCGCGGCTTCACGCTACTCCGTGGGAAGCACTTCGCTTGTATCCGCGGGGGCGCCGGACGCCGCCATCGGCGGAGCCGGGCGGCGGCGCATCAGCACATGGAATCCCGCGATGCCAGCGACGGCGGCCAGTCCGGCACCGACTGCGGCGATGCGTTCGGTCGAGGTCGCGGCGTTGAGCGCGTCGGGCACGGCGTTCGATGCGGAGTATGCCAGCGCCGCGACGATCCACGATGCCGCGCTTTGCGTGCCCCAGGCATCGAACGCGCGGTAGACGACCCAGATCGTGATGGCGGCGCCGGCACCGAGAATCCACGGACTGTCCACGAAGTCCAGCGAGAAGCGTCCCGCCGTGGTCGCGACGAGGAAGGCCGCGGTCACGAGCAGCAAGATGCGAAAGGCCGGGCGCCGGATGAATGCCGCTGCCACGAGGAACGGCATGGACAGGAAGGCCGGCATCATGAGCGCGTTGAACACCACGGATACCACGGCACCGAGCAGCGGCGACGCCTGATCGAGGGTCGAGGCGGGAATCGCGGGTATGGCGTCGGCAGCGACATCGGTGGCGCCCAGTCCGACGGCCACGGGCAGCAGCGCCAGCGCGAGACCGCCGATGACGGCGTCGCGCGCACCGCCGCGCGCCGCGTCCGCGGGCCAGAACGGAATACCGACGCGATGGCGAAGGGCGCTCGACAGGTGCACGACGCCGGTCACGAACATCGCCAGGAACAGCGTCGACACGACCCCGATCAGTGCCCCGGAAACGACAAACGTGCTCCATGGCGTCGCGGTGTTGTAGTTGAAGAGTCCCGCCGCCCAGCCGTTCCACGTCATCGTGCCGGTGAGTACCGCGATGGCCAGTACCGCGGCGATGCGCTGGGCGCGTGAGTATTCGCCGCCATCCATCAACGGCTCGCGCCGGCGCACGATATACACGATCCCGCCGACGACCAGGCCGAATCCCAGCAGGATGCCGAGCACGGACCAGAGCGTCGTGTCGTCCATGCGACGCCGGTCCTCGCGCAGAAACGACTCGGGGAGCTGGAGGAAGCGACGCACGGCCGACACATCGCTCCCGGCCAGCGACACGCGTACCCGGGCCGACGCGCCGCCGGGCAGTACCACGCGCGGATCCACGTACTCGATGGCGGTATCGATCCGGCTGTCGCGGGCGGTCTGGTCGAGACTCGCCTCACGCAGTGCACCGGGCGCGATGCCGGCGGCCGCGAGCGCGGCACGGGCCACCGCACGCGCCCCTGCCGGCGTGAGCGAATCGCCAGGGGCTTCCGTCGACAGCACGTGTTCCACGTCGCGTACGCGGCCATCGGGGAGCAGGTGTACGCGCCACTCTTCGGCGCGCTCGGCGATGGTCCCGTCCACGTGCACGTATCGCACATCCCATCCGGCGACGCGCAGCCACGACGCCGCAAGCGAGTCGGCGAGATCGGTGCGGTCGTGCTCGCGCAGAAACCTCGCGACCTCGCCGAGCGAGCCGCTCCGCGTCCGGGCGAGCCGCGTCCATCCGGCGGTCGGGATGTTGCGGCTCGCGAGCGCCGAGTCGGCACGCTGCAGCACCTCCGTACGCGTGGCGCTGAACCCCGGGCCGAGCTGCTCGCGGTGCGGCGTGAGGAACAGAGCGGCGACGCCGACAACGATCACGAACAGCGCCAGCCGGCGTGCGAGCGGTGACAGGCGCTCGCGCCCGACGCGAACCCCCGCGACAAGCGCCCGTGGCGGCTCCGGACTCCAGGCGCCGAACCGCGCCTCGGCGGGCGCCGCTTCCAGCGTCCGCTGACGCAGCCAGCGCCAGGCAACCGCCGCGACCGGCGTGAGGGCGATGGCCGCCGTGATTGCGAGCGTCACCCGGTAGGGGAGCGCGGTGCCGGCGCTCGCGAACAGCCCGAACAGCACGAGGTCATACAGGAAGTGCGCGAGCACCGTGACCAGCAATCCGAAGCGCAGGAACACCAGTGCCCAGAGCACCGCGTCGAAGAACAGCTCCACTCCACGCGAGTACGGCGGCCACGATGCGTAGTTGGCGTGGGCGAATCCGAACACGAGTGCCGTGAGCACGACGCCGGCTGCCATGAGCAGGCGCTCGTGGCGCCGGCCACGCACCCAGAGCGCCAAGGTGGCCAGCGGTACGGCGCGGAAGAGCGCTTCCTCCCAGACGGCAGCCTGCGCCGAAATGGCAAGGCCGGCAACCCAGGGCAGCGGTGTGGCGATCAGGTTGGGGTCGTCGAAGACGCCGCTGGGCACCCACCAGCCGAAGAGCCGGCGGGAGGTGACGTAGAAGACGGCGAGGTACAGGAAGACGATCGCGGCCAGCGCGTAGCCGCCGAAGACCTGGCCGGTGACTTCACGTGTGCCGCGCCAGCGCCAGAGCTGCCACCAGTCCACGCGCGCGGGGAAGGCGTGGCGGGTGAGGGCCTCGGCGGCGGCGAGGGTCACGCCGACCACGAGCCCCATCACGCCGCCCCCGAGCACCGCCGTCACGACCGCCATCATGCGGAAGAAGGCGGGGGACGAAGCGGTGTCGAACGAGTACCACGCGTTAGGCATCTGGTTCAGCGACGCCGCCACCAGCAGCACGCCAATGGAGAAGCCGACGGTCATCGCCGGGCGCCAGCGCAGCAGGCCGTCGCGTCCGTACGTCACGAGCGCGCGCATCACGAGCACGGCCCAGAGGATCACGCCGATGGTCGAGAGCAGCGCGAGGAAGTCGTTCCAGCTCCGCATCTCGCCGTAGCGCCGCGAGAACGATTCGGGGATCACGACCTGCTCGCGCACCGCCGACGGGGTATCGCCGGCAATGACCACGTTCAGCCGCAGCGGCGCACCGCCCACCGTGACGTCGGTGCGCTCGAAGGTGAACTGGTGATCGACACGCGCGCTCTGCGCCACCACCTCGTAGTTGGACGCCTGCAGGCGCCACTGCGCGGGGTCGCGCTGCAGCCAGTCGCGCATCGTCGCGCGCGCGAGCACGAGCGCCGAGTCGGCAGGGATGGCCGGCCGTCGATCGGCATCGGCGAGCTTGCGGCTGAAGCCGGCCACCCGGCCATCCGGGGCGAAGTACACCGTCGCCTCGTGCGGGTCGCCGAACTCGAAGAAGCGCACCGCCCAGGTGAAGAGGGCATAGTCGCTGCCCCGCACCACCGAATCGAGCGCCTGCTTGCCGCCGCCGGCGAGATCGAGGAAGATCCGGACCGAGTCGTTCGAGGCGAAATTCACCGCCGTTCGCGCCTCGGCATCGTAGAGCGCGTGTTCCCGCACGAAGGCCGAGGCGCGCTCCACCACGTCGGCACGCGTCACCGATTGACGAAGCGCGATCGTGGGGAGCGCCGATGGAAAGAGCCGGATGGCGCCCGCCATCGCACCGATCGTCACGAGCAGGAGGAGCAGCCAGCCGCGCGCGCGGCGCGGCCCGGCTGGTGGCGTGGAGCTGGTGTCGTTCATGGCCGCCGAATATCGCCCCCGCGCCCGGATCCGGACAGGGGCGAGGGCACGCGGATCAGAAGCGGTACAACCAGCTCAGTTTCACGAACAGCGCATCGGTCGTGCGATGCATGTCGCGAAGGTGGAACGCCTCGTCCCCCGCGAGGTTGCTGCCGTAGCCAACGTAGATCACGCGGCCCGGAACCGGTACATAGGAGAACAGCCAGTCGGCGCGCAGCGTATGCGATTCCTGGGATGGCACCGGGGTCCAGGAACCGTCGTCCGCGCGCCGAAAGATCGGCCCCCCGGTACGCGGGTCCCGCAGCGCGGCACGGGTAAGGCTCTCGTACTGGCTGACGAACCGGAAGAAGATCGCGCGATTGAGCTGGTACTCGACGCGAAGCCGTGGGATGTCCTGTGTGCTGAAGCGCGTGCCATCGCGGACCCGATCGAAACGCTGGTGCAGGTAGATCGCGCTGACCCGTACCTGCGATGTGGGGCGCCAGTCGGCACTCAGGTCGAGGTCGAGCCGGTCGACCTTGTCGGTCTCGAAGAACTCCACCTGCCGGCCGACGGTTACCGACGCCGAGGCGCCGAAGCGCCTGAATTGCGGCGTGTTCACGCCCAGCTCCAGCGAGGGAACCGTCTGTCGATCGCCGACGACGAACGGCTCGATGGGCGCATCGGCGCCCTGGATGACCCCGAGATCCGCGTACTCGCGCGGGTCGAAGTCGAACGTCTCGATCGACGGACGCAACGATGCGCTCCATCCGCCGCGAATGGTGAAGCTGGAATTCAGGCTCGCGCGCGTTTCGAGCGGACTGGTGCCCTTCCAGAAGTCATCCCAGGTCCAGAGCCCTTCGAGCTGCAGGAAGTTCTGGATCTGCTCGACGAACGCGCCGCGGCGGCCGAACCACGTGTAACGGTTGTTCGCCTGCGGCTGCACGTAGTCGTTGCGATTGACGAAGCCGGCGCGCGTCTCGAAGTCGGGGTGGACCCCCGTCAGCTCGTACCGGAAGCCGAAGGATCGTCCCGTCCGGTCGTACACCGCGGTGAACAGCGGACCGCCGCGCCGGTCCAGGCCGTCGCCGCCGGTCACGCTCCCCGCGGCCTGCAGCTCCACGACGTACAGGCGCTTGAGCACGAGTCGCGAATCGATGGAGGCCACGCGGTTGTACGCGCTGCCCTCCTCGCGATCGGTGAGCGTGAGGCCAAGCGCCGAATTGCCGGCGAAGGGTCGTCGCACACGAAGGATGTTGAACCACGGCCGGTCCTCGCTGTTGCTCGACGCCGATCGCTCGTCGAGCGCCGAGAGCAGCGCCACGTTGTTCCCCGCCAGGCGGCCGGTCAGCTTGAGCGCACCAACCGGCTGCACGATCTGGCGGGTGTGCACCAGCCGGTTGGGCGTCTCGAACTGCTCGCTCCCGTCCACGAAGAACGGTCGCAGCTCGGGGAAGAAGAGCGAGAAGCGCACGTCGCCCGGAATCTGCCCGACGTCCGATTCCACCTGCGAGAAGTCCGGGTTGGCGGTGGCGTTGATCGTGAGGTTGGGCAGGATCCCCCATCGAATGTCGCCCCCGATCTCCTGCGTGGAGTTCCGACGCCAGTCCCCGTCGGCGTCGGGGGCGCCGCGCGTCAGCGATGTCACCACCGGCGTGGCCTCGAGCACGAGGCCGCGACGCATCTCCGTGAGCCCGGTGAGTCGACCGCTCTGCGCAAGGAACGACGCCGCGCCGCGCAGCGCCGGCGTCCACGTGTCCTGAAAATCGTTGCGCTGCGTGTGGCGCACCACCTGGATCCCCCACGCCTGCGGCTGCGTGCCCTGGTAGCGCAGGCTCTTGAAGGGAATACGGATCTCCACTTCGAAGCCGTCGTCGAGCAGGCGCCCGCGGGACTGCCAGAGGTAATCCTGCGAGAGGTCCGCGGAGCCGAGCGTGGCGCGACCGAATCCACCTCCCCCCGGGCCGCCTCCGAAGAATCCGGCGAACTCCGCGCGAATGCCGTCGGTCTGTACGCCCAGCGGGTTCACCGCGAACATGAGCGCGCTGCGCCGATCGTCGAAGGTGTCGAGCAGGATCTGGACGTTATCGTCGTTGGCGATGCGATCGCGATCCGCCAGCGACGAGCGCACGGTGCCCGGGGGCGCGAATGCACGCACGCCGAAATGGATCGCGTCCGCCGAATACCATACGAGCACGCGGGTGGAGTCCTCGGCGGGCCGACCGTCCGCCGGGCCGTACTGCGAGAACCCGTCGAGCACCGCGGCGCACTGCCACACCGCCTCGTCCAGCGAGCCATCGATCACGATCGTGGTATCGATCCGCGGTGCGCTCACGTCGAGTTCGGAGCGGAGGCCGGAGTACGATCGCGGGGTGCAGGAGCCGGCGCGCTGGGCCTGCGCTGCCGGTGCAAGCACGAGCACGAGCGGCAGGAGCATGAACGAACGAGGATTCATGATGTCGAGGAAGAGTTCGTACGCCCGGCGTGAACAGCCGGGGCAGGTAAACGTAGCGGCATCGGTGCCGGGACCCATTCGTGCAGGGAACCCTGCGAGAGCGGGTCCACCGATCCCTGACAGTGAACCGCTCACGCTGGCGGGCTCGACTCCCGCTATCTTGCCTGATGAACCGCCGCGTGCCGCGCCGGGCGCGGCACAACGTCGAAGATCCATGACTCCATCGAATCGCACCTTGACGCGTGCAGGCGCGGCCGCGCTGCTGGCCGTCGCTGTCCTGTTCGCCGGATCGCTCGCGAGCCGGAGTGCGTCAGCCACGACGCTGCCGCACCTGTCGCTGCTGCGCTCCAGCCCCGTCGCGGATACCACGCTCACCGCGTCACCCATGGACATCCGGCTCTGGTTCTCGCAGGCGCCGGAGATGGCGGCCACCACGGTTCGTGTGACGGCATCGAGCGGGACGGTCATGGCGCTCGACAAGCCACAGCGCGACAAGGCCGAGGACGCCCCCGTGATCGCCACACTCCAGCGACCGCTCACGCCGGACGTGTATGAGGTGGCGTGGCGCACCATGTCGCGCGATGGTCACGTGGTGAAGGGGCAGTTCTCGTTCACGGTCGCGGCAACCGGAACGGGGCGCTCGCGGTAGCGAGACACGACTTCGTTGCCTGCCATGCGGTCCGCTGAGCGAAGTCAGGCCCTCCTCCGCATGGCGCTGCCGCGGTGACGATCGGCGAGATCATCGCGATCGGAGTACGGTGGGCCACCTTCGTCTGCCTGGCCATTCCGCTCGGGGCCTGCGGATTCGCGATCGCCAGGCGGCGAGCGGCGCTGGCCGGCTCCCGGCCTCACACCGGCTCCGGCGATCCAGTCG
>DASSBZ010000258.1:0-18637 GCA_035698205.1 Gemmatimonadaceae bacterium
GGATGCGCTGCTTGTACGTGTCGACGGTCTTCGGGCTGATGAAGAGCCGCTCGCCGACCTCGGGCGCGGAGTAGCCCTGCGCGGTGAGCCGCAGCACGTCGCGCTCGCGATCGGTCAGCCGCTCGTACTGCTCGCGATCCGCCTGACGCGGATCCTTCTGCGTGAGACCGCGCGCCAGGACGCGCGCCGCGGCGGGGCGCACATACACGTCGCCGCGCGCCACCGCGCGGATCGCGTCCACCAGTTCGCGGTCGGCCGCGCTCTTGACGAGATAGCCCGCTGCGCCCGCCTCGAGCAGCGGCACCAGGTACTCGTCCTCGTCGTGCATGGTCAGCACCAGCACTCGCGTCGGCAGCCCCTTGGCGACGATCTCGCGCGTGGCGGCAGCGCCGTCGAGCTCCGCCATGGAGAGGTCCATGACGATCACCTCGGGCTTGAGGCGTTCGGCGAGCGCCACGCCCGCGCGGCCATCGCTGGCCTCGCCCACGACCTCGATGTCGCGCGCCGCGCGCAGCATGGCCTTGAGCCCGGCACGAACGACCGCGTGATCATCGACCAGCACAACACGAATGATGTCTGCACTCATCTCGGCAACCCGGTGGTGAGAGGAATATCGGCTATAATGCGCGTTCCCGCATCGGGGGCGCTGAGGATCGAAAGCGAGCCGTCGGCGAGCGCCATGCGTTCGCGCATGCTGAACAGCCCCATGCCGGCGCGCTCCGACTCGGCACGCGCCACGTCAAAGCCGCGGCCGTCGTCTTCCACGGCCAGGCGGACCTGCCGGTCATCGCGCGAGAGACGCACGCGAATGTGCGAGGCGTCGGCGTGCGCGACGGCGTTGGCGAGCGCCGTCTGGGCAACACGATAGAGTACCGTCGCCGTACCCGTCGGCAGCGTGCCATCCAGTTCGTCGGTCGTGACGTCTATGTCGAGCCCGGTGCGGTCCGCCGTTTCGCGGCCGAGCGTCCGCAACGCGGCCGAGAGCCCGAGGTCATCGAGCACGCGCGGATGCACGGTGCGCGAGAGCAGCCGCACTTCATCGAGCACCTGATTGGCGAGCGCGCGCACGCGCTCCAGGCGCTCCATCTGTTCCGGATCACGCGACTCGCTGCTCGCAACGGTCAACTCGTACGTGATGGCCGCCAGCGTCTGCGCGGTGCTGTCGTGCAGTTCGCGCGCAATACCGGCGCGCTCCCGGTCGCCGGCGGCGATCACCTGGGTGGTGAGTTCGCGCAGCCGCTGGCGATCGGCGAGGAGCCGGTTGAGCAGCGCGTTCAGCGTCTGCCCGATACGGCGAACCTGCGAGTCGGCCAGCGGTGAATCCGCCACACGGGCCTCGAGGTTGCCCGCCCACACTTCCTCCGCCGCGCGCTCCAGCGCCTGCAGCGGACGCAGCGCCAGCAGCACCAGCGCCACGTTGACGAGCAGGCTCAGGCCGAGCGACACGGCGAGGACGGCGGCCGGGCTGCTCGTCGCTCGCCCCGAGTTCACCGCCTCGGTTGCAATCCACGCGGCGATGACGATGAGCGCGTTCGCCCCCGCAAGCTTGGTCACGAGGGGGGCGCGCAGGATACCGAACCCGCGCGGATGCGACGGTCCGTCGGTGCCTGCGAGAGTCCGGATGTCGTGGGGCGAGGCGACGGGCATGAAGGCGACGACGGCGGCGGGTGAGTGCGGAGGTCCGCGTTGCGCAGTATCCTAGGCGAGTCCGGTCGGCGACTCTGTCAGGAAGACACCGAAAAGCCGGATCGGACTCCTCACGATCACGTCAGGAAATCCCCTACCAAACGTATTCGATACGCTTTCGAATGCCTCCACTTCTCGAAGTCTGGCACCTGGCAGTCGGCGCGCTCGTCGGTCTCGCGGTGGGGGTCGAACGGGAGCATTCGGGGAAGGCGTCCGGCCCCGACGCGCGCTTTGCCGGAGTGCGGACGTTCCTGCTGCTCGGCCTGCTCGGCGGGCTGTCCGGCTGGCTGCTCGTGAAGCAGTACCACGTGGCCGCCGGCATCCTGCTCGGCGGCGGCGTGGTCTTCTGCATCGTGGCCTACGTCATGACGAACGCGCGCCTTGCCGCCGCGTCGTCGCACTCTGGCGCCGACGGTACCACCGAGGTCGCCGCCCTGCTCGTGCTCGGCCTCTCCACCCTGGCCGGGCTCGGGCAGACCACGCTCGCCGCCGCCGTGACCGCCGTGGTGCTGCTGGCGCTGGGCGAGAAGGAGCGCGTGCACTGGCTCGTGGGGCGCATCGACGACGCCGAACTGCGCGGCGCGCTCCAGTTCGCGGTGCTCGCGCTGGTGGTCCTGCCGCTGCTCCCCGACCAGCCGTTCGGCCCGTTCGGCGGCATCCGCCCGCGCACGCTCTGGCTGGTGGTACTGCTCATCAGCGGGCTCAACTTCCTGGCGTTCCTGCTGCACCGCGCAATTGGCGCGCGCGCCGGCCACGCGCTGTCCGGGGCGCTCGGCGGATTGGTATCGTCCACCGCCGTTTCGCTCGTGTTCACGCGCGAGAGCCGTCGCGCGCCGGCGCAAGCGGAGTCGCTGGGCGCGGGTGTGGTTGCCGCGTGCATGATGCCCATCCCGCGCGCGATCATCATCGCGGCGATCGTGAACATCGCGCTGACGGTACCGCTGGCACTACGGCTCGCGCCGGCCCTGCTCATCGCGGCGGCCATCGTCGCGGTTGTCTTCCGTCGCACGCTGCGCGACCACGAGGGCGAGGAGGCGGAGCGCCCGCCAAGCCCGCTGCGACTGTTCTCGGCCATCAAGCTCGCGGTGATCATCCAGCTTGCGATGCTTGCCGTGAACGCGGTGCAGGGCTACTGGGGCGACGCGGGCGTTCTGGCGAGCGGTGCGCTACTGGGTCTCGCCAACGTGGACGCGCTGACGCTGGCCATGGCGCGCCCGGGCGGCGTAAGTCCTGCGCCCGATCTCGCGGCGCGCGCGATCGTGCTCGGAATCGCCACGAGCACGATGGTCAAGCTGGCCATCGTGCTCGTGGGCGGCGCGCCGGCGCTGCGTCGCGCCGTCGCTCCGTGGCTGGCGGGAATCACCGTCGTGCTGCTGGCCAGTGCCCTTGTGCTCCCCGGTCGCGGCGGCGCGACCGCGTCAGCGCAGGAGCACCAGCCGGGTCACGCTGTCGCCATGCAGCAGGCGCAGTTCCCGGTCCAAATCGTCGTCATCGCGCAGCACGTCGATCCTGCGCACCCCGCCGATGCTGTGCGTGAGGTGCCGGCCCGCGGCCGACGCATCACCGAGCATGATCTCGACCCGGCGATCGCCAGGATCGTAGGAGATGCCGAGCAGTGGCAACCCGGTCTCCTGCGTGCGAGGTGCGTGCGCGCGATCCTCGAACGTCATGACGCTCTGGTGATTCGCGTTGCGGTTCGTGAAGGCCTCGAGCACGCTGCCCCACGTCTCGGGATCGGCTGACGACTCCGTACGGAGCGCGCCGGCTCGCGGGAGGCGCGACACGTCAGGCGCGGGAACCATGAAGACCATGGAACGCGCCGCACGCATGATGCCGGTGGCGACGCTGCCGATCAGCATGCGCTCCACCAACCCGTGTCCGCGGCTCCCCGAGATGATGATGTCGGCGCCGATTTCGTCCGCGTGCTGCACGAGTTCGCGTCCCGGCTCGCCACGCAGCGACACGTCGGTCGCACGAACGCCCCGCGGTACGGCGACTGATTCGTGGAGCTGCGCGAAGGCAGCCTCGAGCCCCGCGGCGTAGCTGCCTTCCCAGCGCGCCACGAGGTCGGCGGGGGAATCCACGCGCGGCGCGACGTGCGCGACGTGCACTTCTTCCAGGCTGTGCAGCAGTCGGAGCGCCACGGCGAGCGCCCGTGTGCTCCCCTTGCTGAAGTCCACGGCTGCCAGTGCACGCTTCGGCAGATCGTGCACTTCGGGCGGCACGGCAAGCACCGGGATGCTGGCATGTCGGAGCAGGTGGAGCGCCGTCTCGCTCCCGAACAGTCGATCGAGCAACTGATGGCGACCGAGTCCGGTGACGATCACGCGCGCATCCTCCACACTCGCGGTGTGCGTTACGCGAGAGACGGTATCGCCCCGACAGACCTCGATGCGCCAGTCATCGTGTGCCGCCCCGACGCGCCGCAGTTGATCGCGAACGGCCTCGCGCAGCGCCGCCTCTCGCCCGTCGTCGGCATCGGCAACGGGCACCATGACACCGTATTCCGGCGTGAGCACCGGCATGGGTTCGAGCACGGCGAGCAGGTGCACGCTCGCGCGGAGGGAACGCGCGAGCTCCGCCGCGATGCGCACGGCGCCATCGGACGATGGATCGCCGCGCGTGGCAATGATCACGGGTCCGGAAGCCAGCCCCGGATCCACCGGCGAGTCCTGCATGGCGGGTGCAGCAGTCATGATCTCCTCCTGCCCGACGTTGACATACGTGAGCGCGCGTCGACGTGCGCCCCGTGGTATGGTACGCGCGGGCGTCACGGCCGCATGTCAGTGCAACGCTGATTTCCTGTGGGGGGAACCACGTCGGCATGCGCGCACGTGTCCCGGTGTTGCACGGACCGTACCCGGCTGGACGCGTCGGTTTTCGGCCAGGACGGCCAGGACGCGGTTCGCCCGTGGATCAGTCCGCCGGACCGGCGCGCGAGGTGCGAAGTGCGTTGACGATTACCGCTGCGTGGTGCCTAGCCGCGCGCTCCCGGACCCGGGCTTTCCCCTCCGCCGCCGTCGTTGGCCGTGGCCTCCGCGCCATCGGCATCAGCAGCCGAGGTGTCCTCGTCAGCCGCATCGCCGGCCGGCGTCGTCCATCGCCGCATCGCCACCACGAGCAATGCGGCGCCGGCGAGGACCGCCAGCATGGGAAGCACGTAGATCAGCAGGTTGAACCCCTGCGGCTCCGGCTCCAGCAGCACCCACTCGCCATACTTGCCCACGAAATACGCCGTCACCTGCTCGGGGGTGCGACCGGCGCGCAACTGATCGCGAATCACGTCGCGCATCTCCTGCGACAGCTCCGACGGCGAATCCTGCAGCGACAGCCCCTGACACACCGGGCAGCGCAGCTCCGAGGAGAGCTGACGCACCTGCGCCTCGAGCACCGAATCGCGCGATGGCCCCGACATGCGCACGCTGTCGGTTGCTGGCAGCGATTGCGCGGAAGCAGAACTCGACGCAGCGAGCAGCGCGAGCAGCAGCCACACGGCGTACCGGTTCGCGAGTCGCCCGCCGCGCCACCGAACCGGGCGGAACGCGCCGGTCATGGTGAGACGAGCGCCGGCTCGGCGAGAAGCGAATCGATCTTCTGCTCCAGCAGCGCCACGGTGACCGGTCCCACCTGCTTGTGCGCCACCCGTCCATCGCGCCCGATGAAGAACGTCTCCGGGACGCCGTACAGCCCGTAGTCGATCGCCGTCCGCGTGCGATCGTCCACCAGCGAGGGATAGCTCTGTCCGCCCATCGCCCGGATCCACTGCAGACCGTTCGACGGCACGTCGTTGTACAGGACGCCGAAGAAGTGCACGCCGCGCCCGCCGTAGCGGCGCGCGGTCTCCACGAGCGGAACATGCTCGTCGCGACAGGCCAGGCACCACGACGCCCAGAAGTTGAGCACCACCACATCGCCGCGCAGCGACGCGAGGCGGACCGTGTCGGGCACGGGTCCGGGGATGGAGCCGTCGCCAATCGCGAACACCGGCAGGGCAAAATCCGGAGCGGCACGGCCGGGCAGCGGCGATGGGATCTCCTTGGGATCGCGCGTGAGGCCGTAACCCAGCAGCGCCAGGAAGGGCACCACGGCCAGCACCGCCACGAGTGAGCGCCTCCAGTTCATGACCCTATGCCCGGTCGGCGGCGTTTGTCGTCGGCGCCGCGGTCAGCGGATAGGCCGGCTGTCGCGATGGCACCGCGCGCTCCGCCGTCGCCTCGGCAACACGCCGGCGCCCGGTGGGGAAGATCGAGATCAGCGCGCCTAACGCCACAACGGCACCGCCGAACCAGATCCAGGGCACGAGCGGCTCCACGATCACGCGGATGGTGGCCTGGCCGCCGTCGGGGGTGAACGCCATCAGGTTCACGTAGAGATCGCCGGCGGGGCGGCTGCGCACCGATGGCGTGGGCACCGGCTGCTCCTGCACGCGATAGTAGTTGAGCCGGGGATCCATCCGCCCCACCTCCCGCCCGCCACGCAGCACCGTGAGATCGGCGGCGATCACCGTGCGCTGCGGCTCCTCGCGCCCCACCATCTCGTTGAAGCGCACCTCGTACCCGCCCACGACCAGCGATTCCCCGGGGAGCAGGGTGGCATCGCGCTCGGTGCGGAACGTGGACGACGCAGCCACCGCCACCGACAGCGTGATCACCCCGAGGTGCGCCGTGTATCCGCCGAACCGCCGGCGGGTGGCGCCGACGAGCCTCGCGAGCGCCACCGGCATTCGCTCACCCAGGTTGCGCATGCGCGCCCGCGTGCCCTCGGCGAACTCGCGCACATTGGCCACCGCCGCGAAGGCGGCGAACGTGAAGATGAGCAGTGCATACACGTTGCGCGCGCCGAACAGCCACCCAACCACGAACCCGGCCACGGCGCCGATGGCCGGCGCCATCAGCCGGCGCCGCGCTTCGGCCGGTGCCATGCGCTTCCACGGCAGCGACGGACCGACCCCCATCAGGAAGAGCAGCGCCGCACACACGGGGAGCGTCATGCGATTGAAGAACGGCTCGCCGACGCTCACCTTCACCCCCCGCACCGCTTCGGCCAGCAGCGGGAACAGCGTGCCCAGCAGCACGGTGAAGGTGAACACCGTGAGGAACAGGTTGTTGAACAGGAACACCGCCTCGCGCGAGACCACCGTGTCGAGCCGCCCCGCTCCACGCAACTGCTGGCTGTTCCCCGCGACCATGGCCACCGTCAACACGAGCACGATCGCGATGAACGTCAGGAAGTACACACCGATGGGCCCCTCGCTGAATGCGTGCACCGACGACAGCACACCGGAGCGCGTCAGGAACGTGCCGAGGATCGTGAGCAGGAACGTCGCGACGATCAGGTTGAGGTTCCACAAGCGCAACATGCCGCGTCGCTCCTGCACCATTACCGAATGCAGGAATGCCGTGGCGGTGAGCCATGGCAGGAACGACGCGTTCTCCACCGGATCCCACGCCCAGTAGCCGCCCCAGCCGAGCACCTCGTACGACCACCACATCCCGGCCACAATCGCCAGCGAGAGGAACCCCCACGCCGACAGCGTCCACCGCCGCGTGATGCGGATCCACTCCGCGGACTTCAGTTCGCCGGCCAGCATGGCTCCCACCGCGAACGCGAACGGCACCGACATCCCCACGTAGCCCAGGTAGAGCAGCGGCGGGTGAACCGCCATCAGCACGTGATTCTGCAGGAGCGGATTCGGGCCGGGGCCGTCGGGCGGCACGGGCGACATGAGCAGGAACGGATTGGCCGGCCCGACCAGCAGGATCAGGAAGAAGATCGAGACGAAGAAGAGCGTCGCGGTCGCGTAGGGAACCAGCAGCCCCTCGCGACGGCGGTTCAGGAACACCACCGCCGCCGAATAGAGCGAGAGCACCCACGCCCAGAAGAGGATCGACCCTTCGAGCGATCCCCAGAGCGAGATCACCGTGAAGAACGTCGGGGTCGAGCGGCTCCCGACCTGCGCCACGTAGCTGACGCTGAAATCGTGCGTGACCAGCGCGTAGATCATCGCGAGCGTTGCCACGGTGATCAGCGCGAACACGGTGTACACACACGCGTACGCCGCCTCGATGAGCGTCGTCCGGCCGCGGCGCGCGCCGAACATGGCGAGCGCGAAGCCGACGACGGCAATCAGGAGCGCGATCAGGATCGCATCGGCGCCGATCAGTCTCGTCACGCCGACGGCTCCTTGATCAGCGACTTGTACGCCTCGGAGGGCGACTCACCCTCCGCGGGCGCTCGATATTCGTTGGAGTGCTTCACCATCAGGTTGCTCGACTGGAAGATGCCGTCCCGGCCGTAACGCCCCTCCACCACCACGCCCATGCCGTCGCGGAACATCTGCGGCGGCGCACCGGTGGAGTGCACCGCGACGTCCTTCGCGCCGTCGGTGACGCGGAAGCGCAGATCGAGCGTTTCGGCGTTCCACACCACGGAGCCCGGCACCACCTGCCCCCCGAGCCGCACCGGCACGTCCTGCGCCCGGGTACCCTTGGCCAGGAGCTCCTGCGGCGTCAGAAAGTAGACGATGTTGCGATCGAGCCCCCCGTACAGCAGATAGCCGAAGGCGCCGAGTACGATGACCAGCGCGATGACCGCCCAGGCGCGGCGTCCACCGTTGGACCGGTGCGCGCGTGCTCCCTCGCTCATTGTCCGACCTCCTCGTCAACATGGCTCTCGACAAAAAGGGTGCGTGCACGCCGCCACGTGCGCCACGCATATCCCGACCAGCCGAGGATCACGATCCAGGTCACCGCATAGGCGGCGAAAACAAACCGCATCTCGTCAGGCATGGGCCACCTCACCCGTCGCGGGACCCCCCAGCGCCAGCCGCTCGGCCGCATCGTCGGCTGCCCGCTCCAGCAGCGCCGCACGATAGCGCATGCCCGTGAACCAGATGAGCATCAGCAGAAATGCGATGGCGTTGATGCGCAGGCCGAGTGCATACGCCGGATCGACCGTGCTGGGGCTCGACTGCGGCTGGTGCAGCGTGCGCCACCACTTCACCGACATGTACACAATGGGCACGTTCAAGGCTCCCAGGACTCCCACCGCGGCGCTCCAGGTGGCCCGGCGATCCGGATCGTCCACGAACGACCGCAGCGCCAGGTAGCTCACGAAAATCAGCAGCAGCACCGCCGTCGACGTCAACCGCGCATCCCAGGTCCACCACACGCCCCAGGTCGGCCGCCCCCAGATGGAGCCCAGCATCAGCGTGAGCGCGGTAAGCACCACCCCCGACTCTGCCGCCGACGCGGCGAGCAGATCGTGCCGGGCCTCACGCTTCCAGAGATAGAGCAGGCTGCAAACGGCCACGATGAAGAATGCAATGAACGAGTTCCATGCGGCCGGTACGTGCACGTACATGATCTTCTGCAGGTGCCCCATGTCGCGATCCGGCGGGCTGACCAGGTACGCCGTCACCTGCGTGGCGACGAGCACGATGGGCCAGAGGATTCCGAGCACGATCAGCCAGCGCGGAAGCCGCGCCGACAATCGACGACCCGGGAGAGCGGGGGCGGTAGACATCAGATCTCGATCACGTGTTCAAAGGCCAGGAGCGATACGGTTACAAAGATCACGTCAAACGCGGCGAGCAGCCGCATCCAGGCGCCGGCATCCCGCATGGCGTCGCCGCCGAGCAGCGCGCTCGACGCCTCGATCGACGCCAGCAGCACCGGAACCAGCATCGGAAAGAGCAGGAGTGGAAGCAGCACCTCGCGCGCGCGACTGCGACTCGCCATCGCGGCGTAAAAGGTCCCCAGCGCCACGAATCCCACGGTGCCAAGCCCGATTACCGCCAGAAGACGCCCCCACAGCGGCGGCGGCGAGACGTCGAACAGCACCATCGCCACCGGTATCAGGACCGCCTCCACCATCAGCACGAAAGCGAGGTTGGCCGCGAGCTTGCCCACGAAGATGGACCAGCGCGCCCCCGGGTAAAGCAGCAAGGGCTCCAGGGCGTTCCCGTCCAGCTCGAGTTGGTACGACCGGTTGAACGCCAGCACCCCGCTGAACAGCACCGCCAGCCAGAGCACACCGGCGGCCGCGTTGCGCAGTCGCTCGGCGTCCGGCCCGAGCGCGAAGCCGAACAGCAGCAGGATCAGGACGCCCAGAAACGCCACCGAATTGAACCCGGCCTTCGAGCGCCGTTCGCTGGTGAGGTCCTTCCACGCGATCGCGCGCGCACGGCGAATGTTCGTCGCGAAGGACATCATCGCACCGGCTGCGGAACGCTGCTGGCGGCAAGCGCCTCCAGCGGGGAAGCGACGGCCGCGACGGGTTCCAGCATGGCGCCGGCGCGCATCTCCACCACGCGGTCCACGAGCGGCGCCACGCGTACGAGATCGTGGATCACGACCAGCACCGCGCCACCGCGCGCGCGCGTCTCCCGCATCACGTCGTTCACCAGCTCGATGCCCTCCGTGTCGAGGCTGTTGTACGGTTCGTCGAGCAGGACAACCGGCGGCGCGTGGAGCAGGACGCGCGCAATTCCGAGCCGGCGCTGCATCCCGGCCGAGAAGCCGCGCACCCGCGTGTCCGCCTCACCGGCGAGCCCCACGCGCTCCAGCGCCGCGGCAATGCCGCGCGACGCCAGGCCGAGCATGGTGGCGGCAAACCGGAGATTCTCCTCCGCGGTAAGGTCGTCGTACAGCCCGGGCGTGTGCGCGAGGAACGCCGTGCGCGCGCGCACCTGGTCGGCGTCGCGCACCAGGTCGTAGCCGCAGACGGTGCCCTGCCCGGCGGACGGGCGCAGCGCGGTGCACAGCACGCGCAGCAGCGTGCTCTTCCCCGATCCGTTGTGCCCGGTGATACCGACGATCTCCCCGGCGTGCACGCGCAGCCGGGCATTCCGCAGTGCCCACCGGCGGGCGAAGCGGCGCGAGAGTCCGCTGAGCGCGACAAGCGCTGAACGGTCTGTCTGCTGGGCGGCGGCGGGCGTCGCGGATCGCGGCGACGGCCTGGGGTTGTGGTTGTTCACGGCCTGTTGAAGGCTAATGCGGATGAGGTGCCGGAGCATGTCCGCCGCGTCAACGTCCCGTAGGGGATTCCCGTGCGGATCGACGGCGACGATGGCATCCGCCGGGCGCCGCGGTCGTTGGACTTCGCGCCGCGCCCTCGTACGTTAGCCAAACGCAATTCGCCCTCGCGCGCCACTCGACCTGCACCAACCGCCCATTCCATCCGTCACCGTGTCAGAGAGCAGCGACGATCGATCGATCACTCCCGGCGGTTCCCTGCTGCCGCCAGTCGCCACCCCCGCGCGAACGGCACCACGCAGCCACGTGCTCAACCCCGATGGCGGTTGTTCGTTTGATCTCGCGCCGCGCGATCTCACCACCGCCATCGCGGATCCCGCGCGCACGATCTGGCTCGATATCGATTCGACCAACCGCCACCAGCACGCGCTGCTCGAGAAGCTGTTCCACTTTCATCCGCTGGCCATCGAGGACACGCTCAACCCGGACTCGCGGGTCAAGGCGGAGGCCTACGACGGCTACCTATTCCTTGTGCTCCGCGCGGTGCAGTTCCGCGAATCCACCCCCGATCCCTACGACCTCGAGACGTCGAACCTGGCGATCTTCATTGGCCCCAACTACGTGGTGAGCGTACACGCCGGCGAATCCGACGTGGTTCGACACGTCTCCGAGCTGATGCACCAGAACCACGACGTGCTGGCCCGTGGCGCGGCACGCATCGCCCACCTGATCGTCGATGCCAGTGTCGATGCCTGGTTTCCGGTGCTCGATCGCGTGGACGATCTCATCGACGATCTCGAGACCCGCGTGTTCGAGCACTTCGACGATCGTGCCCTGCAGTCGATCTTCGCGCTCAAGCGGTCGGTGCTCGCGTTGCGCCGCTTCCTCACGCCGCAGCGCGAGGTGTTCAACGTGCTGACCAACCGGCCGTCGCCGCTGCTGCCACCGGACACGCAGCTCTACTTTCGCGACGTCTACGATCATGTCCTGCGCCTCACCGACACGCTCGACAACTTCCGCGAGCTGCTGAGCAGCACGCTGGACAGCTACCTCTCGCAGGTGAACAACCGCCTCGGCGCCGTGACCAAGGGGCTCACCGTGATCGCCACGCTGAGCGTGCCGTTCGTGGTGGTGAGCGGCATGTGGGGGATGAACTTCGCATCGATCCCGCTCTCGCACTGGCCGCACGGATTCTGGTTCATGCTCGTGCTGCAGCTCGGGATCGGCGCCGGGCTCATCGCCTGGCTGCGCCGGAAGGGGATGCTGTAGGCGCCCGTCGCGCTACGGCAGCGGCCCCCGCCACGAGAAGAGCATCAGCTCCAGCACGAGCGCCCCGATTGCCAAGCCGAGCGGCCACCGATACAGCTCGGTGTAGCGCGTATACGTGCGCGTCTGCACGGGCGTGCGCTCCAACCGGTCGATCTCCCCGGTGATGCGCTCCAGCGCGGCCGCATCGCGCGCGCGGAAGTAGCGCCCGCCCGTGCGCGTCGCCACTTCGGTGAGCAGCGCGTCGTCGATCTCCACCGGGCGGTTCTCGTAGCGCAGGCCATAGAGACCACGCCCCACCGGCACCGGCGCCATCCCCTCGGTTCCAACACCGATGGCGTAGATCCGGATCCCGAACGCCGCTGCCGCCTGCGCCGCCGTGCGTGGATCGATCGCGCCGCGGTTGTTCACGCCATCGGTGAGCAGCACCATCACCTTCGACTGCCCCGGCGCATCGCGCAACCGGTTGGCGGCCGTGGCGATCGCGGTGCCGATCGCAGTGCCGTCTTCCAGTTGGCCCGGCTGCAGGTTGTCGACCGCCGCCAGCACGACCGGATAGTCGGTCGTGAGCGGGACCTGCGTGAGCGCCTCGCCGGAAAACGACACGAGTCCGATCCGATCGCTCGTACGCTGGAGGATGAACTGCTTGACCTGCTCGCGCGCGACCTCGAGCCGGTTGCGCGGCTGAAAGTCCTCGGCGAGCATGGAACTCGAGATGTCGAAGGCGATGACGATGTTGATCCCTTCGCTGGTGGACTGCTGCGCGCGCCCGGCCGAGCGCGGTCGCGCCAGCGCGAGGATCGCGCCGAGCAGCACCAGGTTGCGCAGCACCACGAGCGTGCGCGCGATGCGGCGTCCGGCGCGCGGACCGCGCGCCAGCACACGGACCCGCGAGAAGGTGATGGCCGACGGCTGCCGGCGTCTCCGCCAGGCCCACCAGGCGGGGAGGACCAGGAGCAGCAGCAGTACCAGCGGCGTCGCGAACTCGATGTGCGGAATCGTCATGATGGGGCGATCGACGGCAGCTCAGGCGACCGAATCAGGCGGCTCCGGACCGGCCGGCACCGGCTGCTCCGGACGCTCGCGCCAACCGCCGTACTCCAGCTTGAACACCTGGATGAGCTCGAAGAAGTACTCCAGCGCCAGTGGTCCGAGCAGCACGCCGAGCAGCCCGAAGAAGCGCACCCCGGCAAACGCGCCGACGAGTGTCGTCAACGGATGGATGTTCGACACTTTCCGGTACACCACCGGACGCACGAGGTTGTCGACGCTCCCCGAGACGAGTGCGCCAATGAGGGTCAGCGTGAGCGCGAGCCCGAAGGAGCCCTGCGCGAGCAGCACCGCCACCGCTGGCACCCAGATGATCGCCGAGCCCACCATCGGCAGCACCGACGCGATGGCCACGAGCAATCCGAGGAGCATCGGGCTGTTGAACCCCGTCAGCCAGAAGCCGAATCCCATGATCGCGCCCTGCATCAGCCCCACGGTCACGATGCCGAGCATGGTGGCCCGCGTGACGCTCACGAAACGCTCCCTCAACTGCTCCGACGCCGCCGGCCCGAATGGCAGATACTCCGCGAACCGCTTCCACGTGCCGGGTTCCGCCACCAGCATGAAGTACAGCGCGAACAGCGCGATCACCACGTTCAGCAGCGCGCGGGCAGCGCTCCCCGCCAGCGATAACGCCTGCGTGGATACCCACGACACGATGGTGCCGCTCGCCTTCGCGATCTCCTCCCCAACGGAGAATCCGCGAAACTCGATCGTGCTGAGTCGGGCGACAAGGGCGCTGGACTGCAGCGAGGTCACCGCATCAGGCACCTGCGACACCACGCGCGCCATGAGCAGGCTGAATGGGAGCAGGATCAGGATCACCACGCCGACGATCGCGATCCCCGCCGCCACGCTCGCTGGCATGCGTGTATCCAGTCGCGTATAGATGGGCACGACCATCACGTACAGCGCCATGCCGCCAAGCAGCCCGACCACGAAGGGCGAGATGGCGTAGAGCAGCGCCAGTCCAAGCGCTGCGATGAGTGTCAGGGCGACGAGGCGCCGGAGGGATGACTGCTCGGTGAATGCACTCACGGTCGATGCGCTATCCTGTGCGAGAGGTGGCACCAGGTCAATCGGCAGTCAGGCGGTCCGGTCACGGGCACTCCGGATCGCCGCGTCGAGCATCACGTACTCGCTCACATTGTCCGCGGTGAGCACGCCGGCCAACCGGCCACCGTACACGACGGGCAGCATCCGCAGGCGCCCCTCGCGCATGCGGGCATAGGCGACCGTAAGGGGTTCGTGCGGGTCCGCGGCAGTCGGGATGGGCTGCATAACGTCTCCCACGCGTGCCTGCCGGCCGCGACTGTGCAACGCCGATGCCAGAACGGTGCTCGACAGGATCCCCACCGGCTCGCCGCGACCGTCGATCACCGGAAAATCGCGTTGAAATCCGGTGAGCAACTCGCCGGCGGCGCGGTCGAGTTGATCGTCCACGCCCAGCGTGCGGTACTCGCGGACCATCACGTGCTCCACCGGCACGTTCCGCAGCGCGCTGGTGAATCGCGTACTCGCCGCCTCCCCGGAGGCGCCGAGCCAGACAAAGAGCGCGATGAATACGAGGAAGGGATCGTAGAGCAGCCCGACGGCGCCGAACAGGAGGGCGAAACCCTTTCCGACGCGGCTCGCGATGTCGGTGGCGCGTACCGCCGACATGCGCATGGCGAGTCCGGCTCGCAGCATCCGCCCGCCGTCCATGGGGAAGGCGGGGAGCAGATTGAACAGGAACAGCACCACGTTCGCCCACATGAGCTGCACGACGATGGGCAGCCGGACCGCCGCGCTGGCGCTCGTCACGAAGTACCCCATGCCGGAGAGCTGGACGGCGACTGCCAGCACGATCACGAGGAGCAGGGTCACGGCCGGTCCCGCCGCCGCGATCAGCAGCTCCTGCTTCGGATCGTCGGGCATCCGTTCCAGCTCGGCCAGTCCGCCAATCGGGAGCAGGGTGATCCGGCGGGTACGAACGCCGAATCGGCGCGCGGTGAGCGCATGTCCGTACTCGTGCGCCACGACGGAGGCAAAGAGCAGGAGGAGGAAGCCGATGCTGCCCAGGATCGCCGCGCGGTCGCCGCCGGCGCGCGACTCCGTGACCGCCACCCAGAGGAGCAGGAGGAGGAACGTCGCGTGCATGAAGATGTCGATGCCGGCGATGCGACCGATACGCCACGACCACTTCATTCCGTTCTCTCCGGCAGATGGGCAGATCACGACTCCGCGTGCGTCCGGCGGAATGCGCGATCGCCACGGCTCCCGGCAAGCTATGCTGTCGGCAGAGGGAGCGGCGGGCGGCGGCGTGCTGCGTTTCGTTCACCTGGCTGCCGATTCACGCGGCAGCACCACGATCGCGTGGATTCAGGCAGGTTTCTCGCCGGTGGTCCCGGTCGTGCCCCCCTTCCCGCCCGGCTTGTCGCCTCGCGGCCCGATCAGGACCCCGCAGAGCCAGACGATGATGGCAATCGGGATGATGATCTTGAGCGCCATCAGGCCGAACGAGAGCGCGGCGGCCACCAGCGCCAGCAGCACGCCGCCCATCACGAAGACGAGAATGAACGGCAGCCCGATGATGGCAAGAACGATGAGCACCGGCAGCGCGAGGACGCCGAGGATTGCGATGAGCTTGACGCCGATCAGCTTGAGCAGGAAGGCGAGCGGCACGAGGATTCCCAGCCCGCCCAGACTCTTGAGCAGCAGCTTGAGAATGGCCCACTGCATGAGCATCGACTTGAGAAAGAGCCACATGGCATTGCCTCGCGATCGCGGGAAGGTCGGGGATCGTATAACCATACGGGCCGGCGCCCTCGCGGAGTTTCACGATCCGGCCCTGGCGCGGCGTATTCCATGAACGCAGGCTTCGATCCCGGGATCGAGCAGGCCCGCGCCCGCGCCGATTCGGTCTCCGCTCCGCGGCCGGGCCCGCTGCGCCTCCCCTCGGGTCACGAAATCCGCGTTGGCACTGCCGGCTGGACCGACGCCACCCTCACCGCCGCCGGCGTCTTCTACCCCGTCGACGCCACCACCCCTGAGGCGCGGCTGCGCTACTACGCCAGCCGCTTCGCGCTCGTCGAGGTCGACGCCGGGTTCTACGCGCTCCCGACGCCGCAGATGGCTGGTCGCTGGATCGAGCGGACGAGCGACGGCTTCACCTTCGATCTCAAGGCCCACGCGCTCATGACCGGGCATCCCACGGCGCCCTCCCGGCTCCCGGCGGAGCTGCGCGCGCGACTCGCACCGGAGCAGGCGGCGGCGCGGTCGCTTGCCGCGCGCGATGTGGCGCACGATGTGATCGACGAGGTCTGGAACAGGTTCGCGGATGCCGCGCGAACGCTCGACCAGGCCGGGCGCCTGGGCGCGATACTGCTCCAGTATCCGCCGTGGTTTGCCCCCACGCGACACAACCTGGATCGCGTGCTCGATGCCGCGCCACGACTCGATGGACTGCCGGTGAGCGTCGAGTTCCGCCACGCCGGCTGGTATGCGCCGCGCGTGATCGATCGCCTGCTCCTGCATCTGCGCAACGCTGCCGTGCCCCTCGTGATCGTTGATGGACCCCAGGGGTTGCCGAAGAGCGTCCCGCCGCTGCTGGAGGTGACGGCACCTTCACTGACGGTCGTTCGGATGCACGGGCACCGCGCCGATCAGTGGGCGCGCCGAGGTGCGACTGTGCTCGACAAGTATCGCTATCTCTATTCGAGGGACGAACTCGGCGCGTGGGTGCCGCGCGTGCTCGACGTGGCCGAACGGTCGGCGCATACGCACGTGGTGTTCAACAACTGCTACGCGAACTACGGCACCACGAACGCGCTGGAATTCGGCGAGATGCTCGTCCGGGTCGTGTACGGCACTGCACCGTCGTGAGGCCCGTCACGCACGACGCCGAGGGCGAATCCTTTCGTCCGCTGCGACGTCTATCGAGTGATGTCCGACTCGCGCCTTCCCGATCCGTTCGCGACCACCACCGGTCGCCGCCGCCGACTCGCCGGCTCGCATCCGTATCCGGAGCTGCCGCGCTCTCGCGCGCCTTTGCTGCGCGCGATCGCGTGGCTGGGAATCGCCGCCGTCCGCGCCCTCGGCGTCGCCTTGTTTCCCTCGTTGACGCGGGGAACCCGCCCCGCTGCGCGCCCCGCGCCCGAGCCCCCGCGCCGCGTGCGCCCGACGCCGATTCGGCAGGCTTCGCTCACGCCGTTCTAGCAGCAGACGTGGCTTCATGCCGCCTGCTTCACGCCACTTGCTGGCGATCACGAGCCGCAGACACGGCTGCATGCAGCGCCCCGACTCTTGGCAACCAGCCGCCCCGCAGTCGGACGTTGCTCGCAGCCACCAGCAAATAGCGTGTAGCTCGCAGCGTGTACCTACCGCACGCCACCGCCCGATGAATCGCCGGATGTCCAGCGTGTAGCCGGCAGCATGCTGTGTCCGGTCCTGCCGATTTGTGCGCACTCCGTGATAACCATCCCACCACCACGAACGCACAAGGCCCCCATGTCCTCCACCACTCGAAGGGAATTTCTCGATCGCGTCGCCACCAGTGCGGCGATGCTCGGCATCCTGCCCACTTCGCTGGCTGCGCTCGCTCCCGTTCCCGCCGTCTCCGGCACGCCGCAGCGGGGCGCGGAGTTCGATGTCACCTGGCCGCAGCGCGTCACGGGAAAGTACCGCGGCGTCTTCGATGTCCCCGAGGTCGAAAGCGGCTACGGCGTCTGGCGCGCCAGCATCTGGGCGAAGCAGTACGAAACGAGCCTCGGCGTCCCAGCCGCCGACCTCTCGACGGTGCTGATTCTGCGCCACAATGCCATCGTCCTGGCCATGCAGCAGCCATTCTGGGACGAATATGGGATCGGCGGTCTGAAGGACGTCAAGCATCCGGTTACGCTGGAAACCACGGACCGGAATCCGGCTCTGCTCTCGTCGTCGCGCGGCGAGGTCCCGGCCATGTACGATGACTTCGCGCTCCCGCGCTTCCTCGCGCGCGGCGGCATCGCGCTCGCGTGCGATCTCGCGCTGCGCGACTGCGTGGCACTCATCCAGAACACGGACCGGGTAGACGAAGCCACGGCGCACCGGAAGGCGGTCGGGCTGGTTGTCCCCGGCGTCCTGCTGCAGCCCTCGGGGGTGTTCGCCGCGGCCCTCGCGCAGCACAAGGCCGGCTGCGCGTACGTGAGGGCGGCGTAGTGGGGGAGCATGCTGCCGGCTACACGCTGTATGCTCGTGGCTACGTGCCACCGGTGATGGTCGCCAGGGCCTGAGATAAAAAGTCGGGGCACTGCATGCTGCATGCAGTGCCCCGTCCTTTCGTCTCAGGCTGCGTCAGCCGTCACCCGACGCACGCAGCCACCAGCAAGTCGCATGAAGCTCGCAGCATGCCTTTACCGATCCGTATCCGCGGCCGCGACAGCCTGACCAGCCCCCAGGTCGTTCCAGTTCAGGATCGCATTGAACCCGAAGAAGAACGTCCCCTGCGTCTGCCAGCGCCAGAACGGACGGATCGCGAACATCACGACGTGCCCGTCGCCCAGCTTGGCATCCACCAACTGGGCGCGATTCTCGAGCGCTTCACCACCGTCGAGGGTTCCCGAGAGCAGGATGTCGTTCGCACTCGCGGGGAACCGGAGCACGACACGCGGGCGCGATTCGTCGGCGTTGAACCCGCGCGC
>DASSBZ010000259.1:0-11350 GCA_035698205.1 Gemmatimonadaceae bacterium
CCTCCGCCGGCGCCTTTCCGGCAGCACGATCCGGAAAGCTCGCGACGCCGTGACACGTCGCCGTCGGGGATCACGACCGCTACCCATGCGGCATCGCGATCGCGACGGCGCGCGCGCCACTCCACCGTGGCACTCTCCCCCGCCCGTACGTTCACTGTGCGCACCGGACGATCGACCGTGAGGTTCGCCGCGCGAAGTGTGAATGTGCGCGCACCATCGCCCTGGACCGTCACCCGGATCCTGACGTCGCGATCGCCGTCGTCGCGTGCTTCGACGGAGAATGCCATGGGTGACGATGACGCCACCGGCGGCACCATCAGGTCGGCCATGAGCCAGAGCCACCGGCTCGTCGAGTGGACCCATACCTCCTTGTACACATACGTGTTCTGCGACGGCCAGTACGGCACGTCGCTTACACCATGGCTCTGCATCCCCACCGGAAGCGACCCGACGAAATCACCCGAGGACACACTATACTGTTGCGCCCAGTCGTACCCCTCGCCGTACATGGTGCTCTGCACGAACGGGTTCCGCCCGACCACCCACTGCGCCTGCCGCTGCGCCAGGTCGTGGCCGGCACTGTCGCCGCGCACACGCGCCGCTACCGAAAGCGCCTTGGCCTGCGAGAGCAGCACGCCGTAGTTCCCGCGCCGCGCGAACCACACCGGGAATGCCCGCAGATACCAGCCTTCCCCCATCGGCATCCCCGCGCGCACCTGTGCGCGATATGACTCGCGCGTGGCCATGTGCAGCGCACCCGACTCCGGTACTTCACGCTCATCACCGGCGCGGTAGACGTACGCCGGGAGCATGCCGTACGGCGCCGTCGTCGTCGCGCTCCGCTTCTGGTACTCGGCGTACCGCGCGATCGTCGCGTACCACGTCATCCAGTCGGCATGATCCGGGAAGAGCTCGACGAGCTGCGCCAGCGCGACGATCGGCGCCTGGTCGTTGCCCCGATGGAACTGATGGAAGAGCGTGTCGCGTTCGGGGCCGGTGTAGAAGAAGCCGGCAAGGGGGAACTCGCTGCCAACGGACCGCTCCTGCTGCGACGCCACGATCGTCTGCGCGAGTTCGACGGCCTTCCGCGCATAGCGTTCATTGCCCGTGGCGCGATACAGCTCCAACGACGCCGTGATGCCGATGCCGGCGAGCTCCAGGGGCGTGGCAGCGAAAGCTGGCGTGTGCCAGGTGCCCGGCCCTTCGACCCCCGTTATGGCGTAGCTCCAGTCATCCTCGGCGATGCGCAGGCTGCGGCGTGCGAGTTCCGGATCGCTGTCCTTCAGCATGCGGTACGCAATGCCACCGGCCGCGGCGGCGATGTAGTTCACGTTGGGATTGTTCTTCGCCTCCACGGTGCGATCGTCCGCGTCGCCGACGATGTTGTTCGTCCACAGGTTGTGGCCACCAAACCCCACGCGATAGCCACCCTCGAAGCGCACGCGCAGCACCCAGTCGAGCCCCCACCGGGCCTCTTCCATGATGCGGTCGAACAACGCCGGGTCACCGCCGCGCTCGCGCACGCGTTCCGCCAGCGCGAACATGGCGTAGGTGGCCTCACCGGTATTCACCAGCCCCTGCGACAGGTCGCCGGCGTCGTGCCACCCCCCGCTCATCACGATGCGCTGGTCGCCGTGCACCGCGAACCAGTCGCGATGGTCCACACCGTGCGAGCCGGGGACGGCAAATCCGCATCGATTACCGTAGAAGAAGTTGAGCGCCTTCCACACGGTGGTGTCCCACACCGTGCTTGAGATCTCGAACGAGCGCGTAGTCCGGTCACCCGCGGCAATCACGTAGCGCCCGGGCTCCGTCACCTCCGAGAAATCCAGCTCCTGAAAGTCTCCAAGCCGCGAGTGCACGCGCTGCACGGGCTTGCGCAGTACCACCTCTCCAAGGGCATTGCCGCTCACACGCGTCACCGAGAACTCGCGGGCCGTCAGGTCGCTGGCGACCGCGGTCTTCGACATGCCGGTCTCATAGCCGGTATGGCTGAAGGCGAGGCGCCCCGGCGCCACGTTCCACCCGGCGTAGTGGTCGGGAACCACGCGTTGCAGCTCGATACCGCCGATCTCGAACGCCACACTGTCCGCGGCACCGGCAAGCATCTTGTTGAGCCAGTAGCCGATCTCGATGGCCGTGACGCGATCGCGCGCGAGCGGCTCGATCTCCCACACCACGTGCTGCCACTGTCGATTGGCCAGGGTCACGTAGTGGATACCCTCCCGATAGTACCGGTCCGGGACGGTGTCCGTGCCCTCGTTATGCAGCACGATCTGCAGCGGCAGCATCGGGAAGCCGTTGACCTCGGGCCGGATCCACATCGCGAGCCGGTTGTACTCACGCCAGTCCTCGCCGTCGAACGCCCGCTGCAAATTGACCGCGGAGAGCCGGTTGCGCGTGGGCGCGGGGGCGTCGTGAAACAGCTGCATTTCGACACGCAGCACCCGCATCCCACCGAGGCGTGGCTCCGCCGGAAACGTGATCCGCCCGGTTCCCGTGAACCGCCACGCGGATGGATCGGTCAGGTCATCGAGGGTGCGGCTGGCCAGCACCGGCTTCTGGAGCCACGCGAACTCGGCGGAGCGCTCGAACTCGATGGGAAGCAACTGACGGGGCGACTGGCCGAGCACCGGGGCCGGCAGCAGCAACATGATCGCCAGACAGGCGCGCCCCATACCGCGAACATGGATCGTTTCAGGCACTCGCAAGATTCCATCGAATCGACATGTGCATCCTCCGTTGACGGGGAAACGTCATGCCTGATCACCGGAATCGCCACTCGTCGGGACTGCGCCCACACCGCGCCCTGATTCGGCCTTCGTGGCGGAGAGCCGTGCCGCCCGTGTGAGCAGGTAGTTCCGCTCGGGGATGCTGGACGTGCCGGCGGCCGCCGCCCTGTAGTGCGCGATCGCGCGTTCATGGTCGCCCGATCGCTCATGGAGATGCGCACGCACGGCATCCAGCCGATAGTGACCCGCAATGCGCGCGTCGGTATCGAGTGGCATGAGCAGGTCGAGCCCCGCCGCGGGCCCGTCAACCATCGCCGCCGCGATTGCGTGGTTCAGCGTCACCATCGGATTGTCGGACATCAGCCGAAGCACGCCATACAGTGCGAGTATCTGCGGCCAGTCCGTGTCATCCGCGCTCGAAGCCTCGTCGTGAACTGCCGCCACGGCGGCCTGCAACTGGTACGGTCCCACCGCACCTCGAGGGAGCGTGTCCGAGATGATCGCGATGCCCTCGGCGATCAGGCCACGGTTCCAGCGGCTCCGGTCCTGCTCGTCGAGCGGAATCAGTTCGCCGTGCACGCCGGTGCGCGCGGCACGCCGCGCATCGGTCAGCAGCATCAGCGCGAGCAGTCCTGCCACCTCCGTCTCCTCCGGCAGCAGCCCGTGGACCAACCGCGTCAGGCGGATCGCCTCGTCCGAGAGATCGACCCGATGGAGCGAGTCGCCGGCGCTGCCGGTATGGCCTTCGTTGAAGATCAGGTACAGCACATGGAGCACCTCCCCGAGGCGCTCACCTCGCTCGTCCGGCGAGGGTTCCCCGAACGGAATTCCCGAGCTCCGGATGCTCTGCTTCGCCCGGCTGATGCGCTGTGCCATGGTCGCCTCCGGGACGAGAAACGCGCTCGCGATCTCCGCCGTCGTCAGCCCGCCGACCGCACGCAGCGTCAGGGCGATCGCCGACGCGGGCGTGAGCGCCGGGTGACAGCACATGAAGAGCAGGAGCAGCGAATCGTCCTCGTCGGCGCCGGGAATCGCGTCGAGCGCCGGTTGAACTTCTCGTGGCTCGGAAGCCGCGACCTCCTCCTCGCGACGGCGCCTGGCGCGTTCACTTCGCGTGTGATCCGAGAGCCTCCGGCTGGCCACTCGAAAGAGCCAGCCGGAGGGGTTGTCGGGAATGCCGGCGCGCGGCCACTGATGCACCGCCGCGACGAGCGCCTCCTGCACCGCATCCTCGGCCGCGGCGAAGTCATCGTGTCGCCGCGCGAGCGCCCCGAGCACCCGTGGCGCCAGTTCGCGCGCCAGGTGCCCGACACGATCAGGCGAAACCGTACCGGTCACACGTCGGGGAGCGGGCCACGCATCACCTGGCGCACCTCGATTGCCATGTTCAGCGGCGCGCCGCCGGGACCGGGTGCCGCCGACGCCTTGGCTGCGAGCTCGTAGGCCCGTTCGGGGCGATCGACTTCGACGATCCACCAACCCGCCAGGAACTCCTTGGTTTCCGGAAAGGGACCGTCAGTCACCGGCGTGCCATTCTTTCCGGCCCGCACCAGCTTCGCGTCGCCCGGCGGCGAGAGCCCTTCGGCGCCGACGAACTCGCCGGCCTCCGTCAACTCCTTGTTGTACCGGTGCATGAAGGCGATGTGGGCCTCGAAGTCCTCGGGCGCCCAGTTGTTGATCTGGTAGTCACCGGTCGCGCGGGGGGCGTGCATCATCAGGATATAGCGCATGGTTCAGTCTCCTCTCGGATCGGGCGCCGTTCCCGGCGCGTTCAAAGGGTAGTCGGATCCGAATGCGTCGTCTCGACACGGCGGGGAAGCGGCGCCCTTGACAGGTGACCATATGGTCACATATTATGTCGTTGTGAACGCGGTATTCAAGGCACTTGCCGACCCCACGCGCCGGGCACTGCTGGACTCGCTCTTCGAGCGCGACGGACAGACACTCGGTGAGCTCGAGGGTCATTCAACGCTGAGCCGCTACGGCGTCATGAAGCACCTTCGAGTGCTCGAGGGTGCCGGACTCGTGGTGACGCGGAGGCGTGGGCGGGAGAAGCTGCACTTCCTGAATGCGGTTCCGATTCGGCAGATCCACGATCGGTGGATCGACAAGTACCGGGAGCCGTGGACCGTCGCGATGGGCGCGATCAAGACAAACCTCGAGAGGTTACCCATGGAACGGATCTTCGAGATCTACATCAAGACCACGCCGGAGCGCCTCTGGCAGGCGATCACCGATCCGGAGCAGCGATCGCAGTTCAACTTCGGCGTCGCCGTGCACTCCGACTGGACGCCGGGATCGAGCTACGCGGGCATCCCGATGCAGGCCCCCGAGTTGCGAATCTTCGAAGGCGAGAACCTGGAGATCGAGGAACCGCGTCGGCTCGTGCAGAGCTACCGGGCACTGTGGAGCGACGATGCAAAGGCGGAGGGAACGTCGCGGGTCACGTGGGAGATCGAGCCGGTGGGGGACTCGTGTCGCCTGACGGTGACCCATGATCAGCTCCGTGACGATGCGCCGCCCGATTTGTACGGTGGATGGCCCATGGTGCTCTCGGGCCTCAAGACGCTGCTCGAAACCGGCAAGCGCCTCACCACGCCGGGGTCGTTGCAATACCTCGGATCCTGACACTCGTTTCGCCCATGATGACCCGTACCTTCTTCACCGCCGGCGCCCTGTTCGCCGCACTCGCCGTGGCGCTCGGCGCCTTCGGCGCGCACGCCCTCGAAGCGCGGCTGAGCGCCGACCGCCTGGCGACGTTCGAGGTGGCCGTGCGCTACCAGATGTATCACGCGCTGGCGCTGCTCGCCGTGGCGTGGGCGGTCGCGCGGTGGCCGGGGAGCAGCGCGGCCACCGCGGGGTGGCTGTTCATCGCGGGGATCGTGATTTTCGGCGGGACGCTCTACGGCATCTCGTTCGGAGCGCCCCGCTGGCTGGGCGCCATCACCCCGATCGGCGGCGTGTGCTTCATTGCCGGATGGGTCGTGCTGGCGCTCGCAGCCTGGCGCGGTGCGGCTACAGGTGCGCCGTCACCGTGAGCCCGCCGTAGAACTTGGCCGTGTACGGGCCGGGGAGGAACATGTGCGGCGGCGTGGGTGAGTCGAACTTGTGGTTGAGGAAGACCTGCGTGTAGTAACGGCTGCCGCCAAGGTTGTCGCCCCCTACATATGCATCCACGAGCAGGTGGCTGCCCAGCCCGTGCTCGTACCCCACCTTGGCGCTGAGCAGGCTGAAACCCGGCGCCCAGTGGGCGTTGTCGTAGCTGATGGGCATGTCATCGGTCCGGTGATACGTCCCGTTCCCGTATATCCCCGAGCGAAGGCGTGCATCCACGCCCACGTTGAACACATTGCGCGCCGTACCCACCACGCGGTTGCCCGAGTAGTCCACGGTAGCGGCATCGTCGTTGGCATCGCTGAGGAAGTTGCGATACTCGAAATCCGACCACGTGTACGACGCAAACGGCCGCAGCGACGACACCACCCCCATCGGGTTCGCCATGAGCTCGAGACCGGCGGCCGCCTCGGCCCCCACGTTGCGCTGGTCCCCGGCGTTGACGGTGTAGCTGTACAGCACCGTGCCGTCGGTGTCGAACACCCCCTGGCTCGTGAGCTTGTCGGAGACCTGCATGTCGAACAGCGCAACCTGCCACGACACGCGACCGTCCAGCGCGCGCCCCTTGCTGCCGATCTCGTACTGCGTCGCGCGTTCGGGGCTCAGCTCGCCGTTAGGCTCCCCCGTGAACGGGATCACGGCATCCGCCGACGTGGGCGGCGTATACCCCTGGCTCACGTTGGCGTATACGGACACATCCGGGCCGAACATCCGGCGCAGCGCGACGCGCGGCATGACGACGGGATCGAACGTCTTGCGCCCCGAGCCGTCCAGGTGCCCCGGATTGCTCGTGTTGGCCATGAGGTCGTTGATCTCGTACTCGAGGAAGTTGGCGCTCGCGCCGGCGGTCAGCGTGAAATCCCCTGGCAGCGATGCCTCCCACTCCGAGAAGATGCTGTACTGCATGTTGCGCGTCTCGAGGTCGCTGCGCAGCACACCGGGCACCGCATTGCTCAGGGCGTGCCCCTGCGCACTCACGTTGGTCTTCTGGAAGTCCACGCCACTGCTGCCGCGCAGCGGCAGCGACGCATTCGCGAACGAGGTGTTCAGCACGAGACGTGCGCCGAACGTCTGGTTCGACTTCGAGTTGATGCCGGCGGCGTAGACATCCTCGAGCACGTTGCCACCGTAGTACGCCGTAGCGACGCTCTGCACACGGTCGCTGTATCGATACGTCTGTGAGACACCGGCCCGCATGCTTTCGATGTTCGAGCGGGCGTCGTTGTCGATATACCGCTGCTCGCCCGCGTTCAGCTCCTGCGCAAAGCTGGCGGAGTCCAGTTCGCCCGCTCGCTGGTCGCGCGAGTTGGCGTATCCGAGGTACGTGGAAACGGTCTGGTCCGGCGACGACCGGAAGTCGCCGAGCATCGAGAGATAGTCCTTGCGCGATTCGCTGTGCACGCGATAGCTGTCGTATCCCTGGTGCCCATAGCCCAGCGATACCGACGAGCCGTCGCTCACGCGCGAGACACGCGTATCCGACCGCAGCAGCCCGTCGTTCCCCGATGTCACCCCTTGTCGAATGGACTTGCGGGGCTGGGTCGGGCGGGCGCTGTAGAAGTTGACTACGCCGCCGATCCCGGCGCCGTACAGGCTCGACGCGGGGCCCCTGATCACCTCCACGCGCCCGACGTTGGCGAAGTCGATGTCGTCGAGCACCGTCTGCCCTTCGGCGTCGGTGATGGGGATGCCGTTGAGGTAGGCCTTGTAGCCGGTGCCGATGAAGTTGCCGCGATCGTCGCCGTTGCTGTAGCCGCGAATGCGGATGGTCTGTCCGCCCGACATGGAACGCCGCTCCATGTAGATCCCCGGTGTGAGATTCAGCTCGTCCTGGAGGAAGAGGCCGTTCCCACGATGCAGCTCGACGGGTCCGAGGCTCGTGCTCCCCTGCGTCTGCGCCGCCGCTGGACGATCGATCGATCCGGTCACCCGAACCGGGCCGAGCGGTTGGGGTACGGAATCCTGCACCTGTGCGTCTGCCGGCGTGCCGGCCGCGAACGTCAGCGCCACGGTGAATGCTGTCGCAACTCGAAGTCTCATCTGATGGCTTTTCCATGCTGGGGGGATGGAGCGTCCGTCGCGAAGCGCGCGACTCGGGCGCCCGGTACGTTTCTGCTACGTCAGGTGTGTTGCGAGTGTTGACGCGAGGCGCCGCGCCCGGTCGCGCAGGCGGGCACGGCGCGACGCGTCTGCGTACGACCTCCCGCAGCTTGCAGGTGCGTGGCGAAGCTCGCAAATTGGCGCTCGCTCCCCCGCACCTTCGATTCCCACGACCCGTGCGTGCCGTGCGCGCGACCAGACTGCTGGCGAGACCGCTCGTGCTGATGACGATCACGGCACTCGGCACCGGGTGTGGCAGCAGACGTCCGCCCGCCGGGTCACTCCCGGTTGCCGCCATCGTCGACACCACCTGGTTCATTTCGAGCCGGGCGCGCGATGATGGGCGCGACACGCAACGACTTGCCGATTCGCTGGAGTATGGCGCCGTGATCACGCGCCGTTCCGCCAGCGACGATCCATCGGGCGATGGCGGCCTGTCGTTCCGGATCATCGACTCGGCCACGTTCACGCGCGCCGAGTTCGAGACGCGCCTGCGCATGCGCGTGCACCACGGAAGCGACGATCCCGCCACACGCTTTGCCGTGCTGTATACCCATGGCTTCGGTACCTCACTGCACGAAGCCTGGGAGAACACCCTGCACGCGCGACTGCGCTCACGTGGCAAGCAGCCCTGGGTGGTCTTCTGCTGGCCCTCAGCCGGAGCCGGCGTCGCCTGGCCGCGGCACGATGCCTTCTTCACAAGCGCGTATCGTACCGATGCCGAATCGGCCGTGGCGAGTCGCGGCACATTCGGCCGTGCGGTGGGAGTCATGATCCGCGCGGTCGGTGGACGGGGGCTCCTGCTCCTCTCGCACTCGATGGGCGCCCGCATCATGGGTGCAGCGCTGGCTTCCGATTCGACAGTCCAGGCCGCGCTGCGCGACGAGCCGCTGCGCGCGGTGGCCTTCGTCTCGCCGGACATCGATGCCATCACCTTCGGCGATACGATCGTACCGGCCCTGCGGCCGCTGACGAAGCGCCTGCTGCTCTATGCCTCGTCGAATGACCTTATGCTCGCGCTCGCACGCAACATCAACAACAGCGAGCGCGCCGGACTCTTTCGTGGTGTTCCGGGAACGCCGATGGTTCGCGGCGGGCTTGAGTCCATCGACATGACACACACGGTGCGTGCCGACGGGGGGCTCAGACGTATCTTCAATTCGCGACACAACATGACACGTGCGACGGCGGCGCTCTTCGATCTCATTCACCTCGTGGGTGGGGAGCGGCCGGTCGACTGTCGCGTGCAGCTCGGGACCGCTCGCCTGACCGTCGCTGGAGCCTGGAGCCTCACGATGGTCCCGCTGCCGCCGCTCGACGCGGCGTCACGGTGTACGGAAGACACGCCTCCACCCCATCAGCGTGGATCGTCCACCGGCAGTACCATGGCGACGACGCCGTGACCGACTGGCGACTCGACCGCCCCATCGGCGTACGTAGCCGTCAAGCGATAGGTACGGCCGGCAACCAGCGGAACACCCAGGCGCAGCACCGCACCAGCCGCTCCGGGCGCGCGGGCGTTGTCGCCGCCCCGCGTCGAACTCCAGAGCGTCGCCCCGCTCTCGAGGTCGATCAGCGATACCAACCGGACGTGCTGCACCGGCACGCCGGATACAGCCAGTAGTCGCCCATCGGATTCTTCCGTCCATTCCCACGTCGTCGCGGACGACGTTCGCACCGACGATCGGGCAGCGACGGCCACCACCGCGATCCGGCTCGCGGGCCGGTCGACCGGATCGTGATCGATGCTGAGTCGCATGGCAACCTCGCGCGTCTGCCCTTCCGGAAATGAGATCGCGACCCGGATCGAGTCGCCCGCACGTATGCGCACACCGAGCGGGCGTGGGAATGTGACATCGCGACTGCCTGACGAGAGACGCAACGCGCGCGACATCGGATCGCCATCCACGAGAACGATCAGGTTCCCCGGGGTGTCCGCAGGGTCTCCGTCGGCGGCTCCGGGCCACGGTCCGTCTACCCGGAACCGGTACGCCATCAGGTCGTGCTCCGACGAGTTGATGAGGAGCACCGACTGGAGGTCGGAGTTGCCGTCGGCAACCAGGTCAACCACGATGCGGTTTGCATTCGCCTGGGCGAGGCCGGCGTGCGGTGTCGCCAGCGTAATGCCAAACACAAGCCCCACAACCGCATAGTCGCTCGATACTACATGACGATGGTACGGCATACCGGCCCTCCCGGCAGTGGCCGGGCACCCCGTCTCCCGGCGCGCACACGATGCCGGAAGAGCATGGGACACCGCATGCGACAGCCGACGCAGTGCTGCCACGATGTTGACGTAGGGCGCTGGCGAGCGTTACGTAGTCGTCGGGAATGCCGCGGTAAGACCGCCACCGGAGCGCACACGATGCGCCGATCCACCCTGCCCTTCTCGCTGGCGCTCTGCGCGTACGCACTTCGGGCGGCGGCGTTCGCTGGTCCGCTCGACGCACAGGAACGAGCGCCCTCCAATGGCGGCCTGACTCCCTCGCTCGGCCAGCCCGGGTTGTGGCAATGGGCCGCGGGGGCGGCCATGGGTGCCGCATGGCGCGACGGCGAACAGCAACTCACGAGCGAGTTGAGTGGCAGCGTGTCGCGATTCCTTGGCAACCCGCTCATCGGCCTCGGTGCGCTGCAGTTCGAAGTCTTCGCCGGAACACGCAACGGTGACATCGACGGCGGGCTGCGCGCACGACTCGCGATCCCGTTCGCGCGAGTGTCGGTGGGCGCGGACCACAACCTCGCCGACGGTCGCACGCGCCTGCTGCTGTCGCTGGTTCACCCCGGCAGGCGAAGCGGCCTCTTTACGGACGGCAGTGTGCTCCGGCTCGACGTCTCGCCGTCGAGTGAACCATCGGTTGCACTGGGGATAGAGAAGCCGTTCCATCGACGTATTCCACCCGGCACGACGCGTCCCGTGCGTGACCATGTCGTGCTGTCGGCTGCCCGAGTGGACCGGGCGCGCCCGCGGCACGACGTCGCTGCGGACGAAGCGCTTGCCGAGGCACGTGAGGTGGCCGCCTGGATCGGACAGCTCACGGTTCCATGGCTGGACCATCCGTTCGCCGATCGTCGGCGCTCCGAGACCGTAGTCCTGGCACGCATCGAGGAGCTTCGCGTCGCACTGGCCGATGTCACCGTCACCCCCGATCGTGCCGGTGATACGGCGGTAACGGCGACCACACGCGCCCCGCGCGCGTTCGATGCGGAGGTGCGGCGCTTCCACACGGCGGTCGAACGAGCGTTCCTGCACGGGCTGCGATTGACGGTTCCGGAGGTGGACACGGCGATGGCGCAGGCGATCGCGCGTCGCGCCCGCACGGTGATCCTCGACGACGTGCTGCTCCCCTACGACCGTTTGCTCGGGCAGGACCGCGAGGACGATACAACGCGCGAGTTCGCGCGAC
>DASSBZ010000260.1:0-28794 GCA_035698205.1 Gemmatimonadaceae bacterium
ACGGCGCGCATCCGTCGATATGGCGCACCAACACGCAGTGTTCTCACACTCGACGGCGCACTGACGATGCGGCGCGGTACGTACCGGCTGGAAGCGGGGGTGATCGCGCGGACGTTCCAGCTCGAGGAGGGGTCGCTGACCTTCCGCGGGGGCGCCGAGTTCAATCCCGAACTCGACCTGAACGCCATCTACGATGTGAGTACGGCGCCCAGCGGACCGACCGGGAGGAGCGATGTACGCATCCGCGCAACCATTGGCGGCACGGTGCAGGCGCCGACACTCGCGCTCTCGGATGCTGGTGGCAGCGAATTGAGCCAGGAATCGCTCCTCAGCTACCTGATCACCGGTCAGGCGCAGTTCGATGTGGGGAGCCGCGATGCGTACGCGCAGCTTGCGACCGCGGAACTGCTGTCGCGCGCCACCGGGGCTCTTGCGGAGCGAGTGGGTGGGGGCTTCTTTGACGTCGTGAACGTGACCACGGGGAGCGTCGGCACCGCACGCTCGCGCGGGGATTCCGGGCTGGGCGCGCTGGCGGCGAGCCGGTTCGGGTTCGGCAAGCAGCTCAACGACCGGACGTACGTGTATCTCACCGCCGGCGTGTGCGGGCTGCGCGGGCTCGCGTCGTCGTCCGACCAGTTCAGCCCCCAGCAGTTCACGGAAGCGATCGGGGTGACGCTCGACTACCGGATCGCCGAGGACCTGCGGCTGCAGCTGACGCAGGAGCCGGGGAGCCAGGACCTGGCGTGTGCGGCGACGAGCGGTTCGCGTGGATTCGCGCCATCACCCAGGCAGTGGGGAGGGGATGTGCTGAAGATCTGGCGGTTCTGATCCGCAGATTGGGCGCGAGCCGCGCAGAGGCGATGCCTGGCGCGAATTCCTCGTAACTCGCCAGCGATCGTGCGCCCGACTCGCACTTGCTACCGCAGATTTTCGTAGATTTCCGCAGATTTTCAGTGATTAGTGCGAGCAGGCGCAGGCTGGTCGTACCGCTTCTGCACTGATGTTGTTTGCAGAAGAGAGCCTGCCCGTGTTAGCTCTGGTCCGTGGTGACGCTGCACCTGCAACGAGTTCGCACCGTGCGACGGCGCGCGAGCGCCAATCTGCGCCAATCTGCGGATCGCAGTCGCAGTTGCCCTTCACTTGAAGGACTCCACACCCGGCCCCAGCCCCCGCCCACCAACGCCAATCTGCGAAAATCTGCGCAATCTGTGGATCGCAGTTGCAGTCGCCCTTCACTTGAAAACCTTCACACCCGTCCCCAGCCCCCGCCCACGAACACCAATCTGCGCCAATCTGCGGATCGCAGTTGCAGTCGCCCTTCACTTGAAGGACTCCACACCCGGCGCCAGCTCCCGCCCACCAACGCCAATCTGCGAAAATCTGCGCAATCTGTGGATCGCAGTTGCAGTCGCCCTTCACTTGAAAACCTTCACACCCGTCCCCAGCTCCCGCCCACGAACACCAATCTGCGGAGAGCGGTCGTGGTCACACGCCGCCTGCTCGACACCGGACACTTGGCAATCTGCGGATGACGGAGGGGACGGCCGGATGGCGCAATCGTGGATGAGACATGAATCGTGGCGCATGACGGATACGAGACCGCCGGGCGACCCGCATTCGTACGAAGTGATCGGCGCAGCCATGGCCGTCCACAGGGAACTGGGCCGCGGATTTCTCGAGGCTCCCTATCGCGAGGCCCTCGGGCTCGAGCTCACTTGGCGCGGAGTGCCGTTCGCCAGGGAGGTCATACTTCCCATTTCGTACCGTGGCGTCCGTCTGCGGAATACATATCGCGTGGATTTCGTCGTGCGCGATGCACTCATCGTCGAAGTGAAGGCACTCGGCTCGATCGGAAACGGTGAGGTGGCACAAGTGCTCAACTACCTCAAGGCAAGCGGATATACCCGGAGCTTGATTCTCAACTTCGGCACCGCGTCGCTGCAGCAGCGTCGCCTCGTGATGACCCGCGCCGGAGGATGCGAATCCGCCATGTTGGAAGACTGATCGGCGGACACCGTGGCCGCCTTGCCATCGAGATGCCCCTGACGACAATTTCGCCGTCTGCACCTCGTTCGCCACGACGCTGAATGGGCCAGCCCGCCATTGTCTGCGGAACGCGTCGCCGAGCGGGCGGGGACACCAGTGGGCGATTCGGCGGAGCGGAGGCACTGTAATTGACAGGTTTACAGGAACGGGTTGGGTCATCAGGCCAAAGGTCGGCGGAGAGTGAGACGGACTCCCACCCGGCGCGCTGGCGCATGCTCGCGCTGCTCTCGATCGCCGAGCTGCTCGGCATGTCGCTCTGGTTCTCCGCGAGCGCGGTCTCGGCGCAGTTCCGCGCGCTCTGGGATCTCTCCTCGCCCGAGACGGCGTGGCTCACGACCATCGTGCAGTTGGGGTTCGTCGCCGGCACGGCGTGCGCGGCGGTGCTCAACCTCGCCGACATCGTCCCCGCACGATGGCTGTTCGCCTGCTCTGCCCTGATCGGCGCGGCCGCCAATGCCGCCTTGCTGGTGGCACCATCGTATGGCGTGGCACTGGCTCTTCGCTTCGCCACGGGAGCGGCGCTGGCGGGCGTCTACCCCCCCGCCATGAAGATGGCCGCCACCTGGTTTCGCCAGCGTCGCGGGCTCGCGGTCGGCACACTCGTGGGCGCGCTGACGGTCGGCAAGGCGGGCCCGTATCTCGTCCACGCGTTCCAGGTCGCCGGCATCCGCCCGGTGGTGCTGACCACCACGGCGGGGGCGATCGTCGGCGCGTTGATGGTCGCTGCCGCCTACCGCGACGGGCCGTTCGCGTTCACATCACGACCGTTCTCGTGGGGGCTCGTCGGCACGGTGCTGCGCGAACCGCGATGGCGCCTGGCATCGGGCGGCTACTTCGGTCACATGCTCGAGCTCTACGCGGCGTGGACCTGGCTGCCGGTGTTCATCGCCGCGAGCTTCGCCGCTTCGCGCACCGGATCCGTGCTGGGTATCGGAGCGGAATCGCTTGCATCGGTGCTCGCGTTCGCGGCGCTCGCCATCGGCGGCGCGGGGTGCGTGTGGGGCGGCTTCGCGGCCGATCGGCATGGTCGTGAATGGCTGGTGACCGTTGCCATGGCGGCCAGCGGTGCATGCGCCCTGCTGATCGGATTCACCTTCGGGCGATCGGCGTGGTTGATGGTCCCGGTGGCGCTCGCGTGGGGGTTTTTCGTGGTGGCCGACAGCGCCCAGTTCTCGGTGCTCGTCACCGAAAGCGTTCCGGCCCACGCAGTCGGGACCGCGCTGACGCTGCAGACATCAATCGGGTTCGCGCTCACGGCGATCACGATCCAGCTCGTGCCGCGACTGGCGGGAGCGAGCGGATGGCAGTGGGCGTTCCCGGTGCTCGCGATCGGGCCGGGGCTGGGGATCGCGAGTATTCGGCGGCTGCGACGGGTGAGGGCGTGAACGGGTAAGGGGCGCGAACTGCGAGACCACGCGAAAGGGCGCGGCGTGCCGTAGGGCGCAACGTTCCAAACGGCGCGTGGTGCCAAACGACGCAGCGTTCCGCACGGCGCATGGTGCCGAACGGCGCAACGTGCCGAACGGCGCACCTACAACGTACCCCAAAGAAAAGACCCCGGGGATGTTGCTCCCGGGGTCGAAAGTTCGGCGGCCGCCAGCTCGAAGGCGAAAGCGTTCCGTCGAACTCGCGTACCGGCCGAAACCGATACGCTGTAGCTCGTGCATAGGACGCCCCATTTCATGCGCAGTCACACGACCTGCGATCGGTCAAACTGTCGTACGTTCCGCGGTGCTGTTCGCGGATCGATCAGCAATCCGATCCAGCAGCGCAAGTACGTCGACGGGACCCGTCAATCGCGCCGTCGCCTGACGTGGCGCGGCACCAACGGCGATCGAGATGCCATCGGCCGGCAGCGCCGCGAACAGGTCTTCGTCGGTCCGGTCATCACCAATGGCGACGATGAGCGTGCCCGGTGGTGCCGCCGCCGCAACGGACTCGGTCACGAGGCCCTTGTTCACGCCATGCGGCCGGATCTCCAGGACGGCGTTCCCCTCCAGGACATCCACCGGCGCCTCCGCCAGCACCTGCACCAGGTGCGCGCGCAGTTCGTTCGCCTGCCATTGTCCGTACGCGCTGCTGGCGCCACGCCAGTGCCAGGCGAAACCGAAGCTCTTCTCCTCCACACGAGCCCCCGGCGTGCGCTCGGCGAACCGCTCCAGGATGCGCCGCAGCGGTGCACGCCAGCTCTCCTTGGCGCGCACCCGCTGGCGCCACGGCCCCGACGGGGCGCGACGCGACCACAGGCCATGCTCGGCGTGCAGCCCCACCGGCAGATCGCCCAGCCATGCATCGAGCGTCTCGCGCGTGCGGCCGCTTACGACATGCACCTCCGTGAGGGGGCGCGCCGCCAATCGCCGCAGCAGGACCCGCAACGTCTCGTCGGGCGCGGCCTCCTCCGGCGTGGCCTGCAACGGCACCAGCGTGCCATCGTAGTCAAGCAGCAACCGCAGGTGCGACGCGGATTGCAGTCGCTCGCGCACCGCCGGCGGAACCATCGTGCGCGCCGGCGACTGCGATGGCGCAAGCGGTCGATCCATCTCGAGCGCCGCCAGGAACTCGTCCGCCCACGTGCGCACGGTGTAGCCGAGCACACGCTCCCGCATGCGCCGCATGCGTGCCCGCCGCTCCTCCTCCGGCAGCGTCAGCGCCGTGTGGATCGCCGTGGCGGTACGATCCACGTCGTACGGATTGACGAGCACCGCGCCGGGCAGCTCGTCGGCCGCCCCCGTGAACTCGCTCAGCACCAGCACGCCGTCGCCGTCGATGCGTGAGGCAATGAACTCCTTGGCGACGAGGTTCATGCCGTCGCGCACCGGTGTCACGAGCATCACATAGGCCGCGCCATAGAACGTCACCAGCTCGTCCTGCGTCACGGACCGGAACAGGTACTGCACCGGCGTCCACTCCGGTGACCCGAAGGCGCCGTTGATGCGCCCGACGAGACCGTCCACGTGCTCGCGCAACCGCGCGTAGGCCGCGACCTGCGTGCGCGACGGCACCGCCACCTGCAGGAGCCGGACGTTCCCGCGCATCTCCTCGTGGCGCTCCAGCAGCCGCTCGAAGGCGTGCAGCCGCCGGTTGATCCCCTTCGTGTAGTCCAGCCGGTCGATCCCGAGCAGCGTGCGTGACGCGCTGGCCTCCTTCATGCGCGCTGTCGCCTCGCGCAGCTCGGGGCGCGCCGCCATGCCGGCAAACCGCTCCGCATCCACCCCCATGGGATACACGCCTAACGTGACACGCCGGGGACCGACGCGCACGGTCTCGATGCCGGGGCGCAGGCCAAGCAGCGACCGCAGCGTCGCCAGGAGGTTGCGCTGGTAGCCATTCGTATGGACGCCGATCAGGTCGGCGCCAAGCATCCCCTCGAGAAGCTCCTCGCGATGCGGGAGGAGCGCAAAGAGCTCGACCGGCGGAAACGGCACGTGCAGGAAGAAGCCCACCCGCGCCTCGGGGAGACGCTCGCGCAGCATGGCCGGCAGGAGCATCAATTGATAGTCGTGCACCCAGATGGTATCGCCGGGCTGCCAGGCGTCCTCCACCACGTCGGCAAACGAGCGGTTGACGTCCGCGTAGTCGTCCCAGTGCTTCAGCTCCACGGGAAGCCGGTCAGGCTGGGAGTGCAGCATCGGCCAGAGCACGCCGTTGGAGATGGACTCGTAGAAGCCGCGCTGGCGCTTCTCCTCGAGGTGCACCCCGAGCAGTCCGTCGCGCGCCAGCCGCTCGTCGAGTGCCTCGCGATGGCCGCCGAGCCGCCCCAGGCTGATCCCCGGCCAGCCGATCCACAGGTTCTCACGCTCCGACAGTGCGGTGCGCAGCCCGGTCGCGACGCCACCGGCGCTCCGCGATACACGCAGCTCCCCGTTCAGCACACGCGCCGTCACCGGGAGGCGCGCCGAGACGTTGACGACCCTGCTCATCTCACTCCCACGCGATGCCGGTGCCGCGACGCGCATCGAGCGATCGACCGATCGCCATCGCCGCGTGAATCACCCCCACATGCGTGTACGCCTGGGGGAAGTTGCCGAGCAGGTCGCCGGTGACCGGATCGATATCCTCCGAGAAGAGGCCAACGTCGTTGGCGTGCCGGGCGACCCGTTCAAACACGGAGATCGCCTGGTCCAGACGGCCGGCGCGCGCCAGCGCGACCACCCACCAGAACGAGCAGATGGTGAACGCACTCGTCGTCGGCCCGAAGTCGTCCTCGTTCCGGTAGCGCTGCATCAGGCCATCCACCTGCAGGTGCTCGGCGTAGGCATCGAGCGTCGAGAGGAAGCGCGGATCGCGCGCATCCACGATGCCGATGCTCGGCAGCAGCAGGTTCGCGGCATCGGGGTGAATGCCATCGAGCTCCTGCGTGAAGTACCCGAGCTTCGTGTTGAAGCCTCGCGAGAGGACAACTTCGCGCTCGGCCGCGGCGTGTGCCGCCCACTCCGCCGCCAGGTCGTCGTGTCCGCTGCGCAGCGCGATGGCTGCCCCCCGATGCACCGCTGCCCAGCACATCGCCCGCGAGAACGTGAAGTGCGCGGTGCGCGTGCGGAACTCCCAGATGCTCGTATCGGGGCGCGGGCCAAGCACGATCGCCTCCTCCACCAGTCGCTTCACGAGCGGAATGAACCGTTCCGGTGCCTCGATCACGAGCCGCGGATCCTTGAGCATCGTATCGAGGCAGAGCATCATCTCGCCCATCAGGTCGTGCTGGGCCTGCGTATGCGCGGCATTCCCCACGCGCACGAAGCCGTTGCCGCGAAAGCCGGCGAGGTGCGGCAGCATGATCTCGTCCAGGTCGCGTTCGCCGCCAATGCCGTACATCGGCTGCAGCGGCCCCGACTCCACCACGTCGCGCAGAAAGTTCAGGAACTGCTCCCCTTCGGTGAGGTGGCCGAGCACGCGAAACGCCTCGACCACGAACGCGGCATCGCGCAGCCAGCAGTACCGGTAATCCCAGGTGCGTTCGGTCCCCATTGCCTCGGGGATGCTGGTGGTCGCGGCAGCGATAATGGCGCCGGAATCCGCGGACGCATGCAGCTTGAGGCAGAGCGCCGAACGCAGCACGAGCTCCGGGGCGAAGCGTGGAAGCGCGATCGACTTGGCCCATGCTCGCCACCCCGCGACGGTGATGTCGAGATGCCGCTGCACGCTCTCCGTGGAGTGCGGCGCGTCGTACGCATCGCCCTCGTCGCGCAGCACGAACCAGACCGGCCCGTCGAGCGTGAAGGGTGTCCCCTCCAGAAGGTGCTGCGACGGTACGTTCGACTCGAGACGAAGGGAGATCGACGGCGCACTCACCGTCACGCCGGTGGGATTCGCGGTCAGCGTCGGAGTTCCGCGCGCATAGTCCGGACGCGGCGAGAAGTCGATGTTGAGCCGGGGTGCGCCCGACAGCGGACGCACAATCCGCATGATCTCGAGGGGCACACGTACCGACAGCCCGTCGGGGATGCGGGGCGCAAAGTCGATCACTTCCCAGCAATCCGTCCCCGACTCGAACACGGTACGCGTCACATTCGAGTTGCGGACGTAGCGCATGGTTCCCGTCAGTTCACCGTCGGGCCCGAGGACTCGGAACGTGCCGCCATGATCCCGGTCCAGGATGCGCGCAAAGACCGACGGCGAGTCGAACCGCGGCAGGCAGAGCCATTCGATGGCGCTGGTCGGGGAGACGAGCGCCAGCACACGACCATTGCCGATGACGGCGTGGTCGAGACGCTGGCGATCCGGATCCGGTGTCTGGTCCATCTCGCGACACCTCCGTTGATTCACGCTCGCGATCATCCCGGGCAGTGAGTCACGCGAACGGCGGACGCCAGGCGACGACGATGTGTGCGAGAGTTCAGGAAGCAGGATGCTGACGCAGTTTAACCGGCGGATCGCACCTTCGCAGCGACTGACCGTGGAGCCAATGCCTGACGCGGCCCTCGACGGGCTGGCGAGACACGACGCGCGCCGGATATCTTGCGACCCCGTCATTCCGTCATCACAACTCGTCGCTCCTCGTTCGCGCCCCATGTCGTTTCACGACCGGCCGGTATTTCCGCGCGGCTTTCGCTGCGCCTCGCGCAATTGCGGCCTCAAGCCTTCCGGGCGCGACCTTGCCTTGTTCGCCAGCGCGGTTGACGCCGAGGCCGCCGCGGTGTTCACGCGCAACCACTTCCCGGGCGCGCCGGTCATGCTCGGCCGTGAGACCATCCGTGGCGGCCGTCTGCGCGGCGTGGTGGTGAACAGCAAGGTGAGCAACGTCGCGACGGGCGCCGCCGGCATGGAAGCCGCGCGTCGCATGGCCGCTGCCGCCGCGGTGGAGCTTGGCACCAGCGCCGATCGCATTCTCGTGAGTTCCACCGGAGTGATCGGCGTGCCGCTCCCGATCGAGCGCATCGAGCGCGGACTCGTTGGCATGCACGGCGAGCTGGGCGACGATCCGCTGATCGGCGCCGAGGGGATCATGACGACCGACAGCTACCCGAAGGCGCTGTCGGCTCCGGTGGAGGGGAGCGACGCGACGATCACGTGGGTGGCGAAGGGCTCGGGGATGATCGAGCCCAACATGGCCACCATGCTCGCCTACATCTTCACCGATGCGGCGCTCGACGCACGCACGCTGGATCGCCTGCTGCACGAGGCGGTCGATCGTTCGTTCAACATGCTGAGCGTCGACTCGGATACCAGCACCTCCGACACCTGCGCGATCCTCGCCAACGCACAGGCCGGACCGGTGGATGAATCGCGGTTCAAGGCAACCCTCATGGCCGGCTGCCTGCGCATGACGGAGCTGCTGGCGCGCGACGGCGAGGGCGCCACCCGGCTGCTGCGGGTGGTGGTGCGCGGCGCGGCGAGCGACCACGAGGCGCGCCGGATCGCCAAGTCCATCGTGAACTCGCCGCTGATCAAGACGATGGTGCACGGTGCCGATCCCAACATCGGCCGTATCCTCATGGCGGTCGGCAAGTGCGTCGACTGCACGGTGCGCCCCGAATCCACCGATGCGTCGGTGAACGGGCATCCGGTGGTCCGCGGCGGTACCCGGCTGCCGTTCGACGAGCAGGCGGTACGCAATGCGCTCGAGGTCGACACGGTCGAACTCGACGTCTCACTCGGGGTGGGATCCGCCGGCGCCATCGCGTTCGGCTGCGACCTGACGAAGGGCTACATCGACGAGAATGCCGCGTACTACTCGAGCTGACCCACCGCCACCGCCCCCCGCGCCGGAGTCGTTGTCCGCGCTGCGCGACCGGGTCGACGCGCTCGATCACGAGATGCTGTCGCTGCTCGAACGGCGCATGCGCCTGGTCTCGGAGATCGCGGCGTGGAAGCGCGCGCACGGGCTCCGGATCCGCGACTCCGTGCGGGAGCAGCAGGTGCTGGACGACCGGGCCGCGGTGGCGGAGGCGTTGTCGCTGCCACGCGATGCGGTGGAGTCGCTGTTCCGCGTGCTGATGCGCGCGAGCCGCGACCGGCAGGCCGCGTTAGGCGCCGAGCTCCCGCAGGACCTGCCCAGGTATCGCGTGGCCGTGATCGGTGCCGCCGGCGGCATGGGGCGCCTGCTGGTCCGGCTGTTCGCGGAGTGGGGGCAGACCGTGCTCGAGGTCGACCGAGACACCGGCCTGCGGGCGGAGGACGCCGCCGCCGGCGCCGACGTGACCGTCGTCAGCGTACCCATCGGCGACACGGAGGCCGTAATCCGCGCGGTCGGACCGCACGTGCCGGACAGCGGGCTCCTCATGGACGTGACGAGCCTCAAGGAGGCACCGGTCGCCGCGATGCTCGCGTCCACGCGCGCCAGCGTGGTGGGCACGCACCCGATGTTCGGCCCCGACGTGCATTCGCTGCAGGGGCAGCGCGTGGTACTCTGCCGAGCGCGTGGGGAAGCGTGGGCCGAGTGGATCGCGCGCCTGTTCGCCGCACGCGGCATGACCGTCATCGAGTCCACCCCCGACGATCACGATCGTGCGATGGCCGTGGTGCAGGTGCTGACCCACTACCAGACGCAGGTCCTCGGTCTCACCCTCGCGCGCGCCGGTACGCCGGTGGAGGAGACGCGGCGCTTCAGCTCCCCCGCCTATCTGCTGGAGCTTGTCGTCACCGCCCGACACTTCGCGCAGTCCGCGGAGCTGTACGGGCCCATCGAAATGCGCAATCGTCGAACCGCGGAAATCACCTCGGCGTTCCGGGAGGCGGCCGCCGACGTCGCAGGGATCCTCGAGCGCGGCGACCAGGAGGCGTTTGGCGCGCTCTTCGACGAGGTCCGTCGATACTTCCACGGATTCACGGAGGAGGCGCTCGAGCAGTCGACGCATCTCATCGACCGTCTGGTGGAGCGAGCCTGAGGACTGCCGGGATGCCGTCGGTGCGGCAGGACCGCCTGCGGCAGATGCCGACGGTGCGGCAGGACCGCCTGCGGCGGGCTCACGCAGAGGATCGCAGAGGGCACGCGGAGGGTCGCGGAGGACCGCTCAACGCGGCATGCCATCGGCGCTGGGGCAAGGCAACTCAGGGTAGTTCCAAACAGAAACAGCAGCGCCGGCCCACACACGACGTATCGCCTCACGCCACACGTCCTACCTCTGCGGACCTCCGCGTCCTCCGCGTCCTCTGCGGTAGCGGTAGCGGTAGCAGAAGCAGTAGCAGTAACAGTTGCAGTGGCAGTGGCAGTGGCCGTGGCGGTCGCGGTAGCGACCGATCAATCGATGAACCTCGCCCGCCATTCCGGCGCCGGCACCGGACACTCACGCAGCTTCCCGAATACACGATACCGGCTCCGTGACACGAGGTCGTAGCCGGCATCGCGAACGGCGCGCGGCAGGATGCGAAGCCAGGCCGCGCCTCGCCAGGGCCAACCCATGCACCGGGACACACGGAGAATCGCCTCGGAGCGTACCGACACGCGCTCGCGGGGCGACCCGGGCTCGACGAAAATGAGCGAGTCGACTTCGCGCAACGCGGGATGCCGCTGGAGAAGGCGCCGCGCATACGCGCCGTCGAGCGACGCGAAGCGGATGGTCCCGTTCCGCTCGTGCCCGAGGACGAACCGGACGGCGCCGTTGCACAGCGCACAGACCCCATCGTACAGAAGCACCGGCGCCTCGGCGGTCACTGCACTGCCGAAGGCAGTGTCATGACGCACGGGTTCCGGTGCTTCCGCAGTCGAGCCGTTGGGGGCGGCGTCACCACGGGTAACGTGACGCCGCCTTCGCCTTTCCGTCGAACTCACATCGTCGAGCGCGTGATTCACATCGACTTGCTGAGATCACCGCAGGCGATGATGACATCCATCTGGTCCGACGACTGGTGCACGTTCACCGAATAGTCGCCGGTCAGCGGCATCGGCAGGGTGACGGTCGCGGTGGCGGTGCCACTGCCGTTGTCATCCAGCGCGATGGGTTCATACGCGGTGGCATCGCCGAGTACGCCCTGATCATCGGCGCAGGTCCCCCTGTGCACGTGCCATGGCAACTGCGCATCGGCACCGCCGTTGGCGACGGTGATCTCGGCGCGCAGCGTTCCCGCGGTCGAGTCGATCGTGACCGAGGCCGTGCCGGTCGGGCGGGTCGCGCCCGTGTAGTTGGCCGGGGTGCCCAGTGTCGTCGACATCATCGTCGTGGCAGCCATCGTCGGCGCCGTCATCGACGCCACCGAATCGCTGACCGCCAGCGTCGAATCATCGATGCCGTTGTCGGACGGAGCGCAGGCCACGAACGTCACGGCGCCGAAGGCACAGGCCAGGTATCGAACGTGTCGCATGTCGAACTCCCATCGGATGAAGAGTGAAGACGCGGCCACCGCGCTACGCGACCGGACGACGGCCGGTAACAAGCCGCCACACGACCACGATCACCGCAATGACGAGCAACAGGTGGATGAGGCTGCCCGCGACGTGAAAGACGCCGAATCCGAGCAGCCAGAGAATGAACAGCACAACCGCTATGGTCCAGATCATGGTCCCGGTCCTCGACGGACGAAGTGGCGGCAGGCACACTGGCGCAAATGCCAACGGCCTCGTCGGCATCATCATCGCGCTCGTCGTCAGGCAAGCCGCGATATCGGGGGATAATGCATGGGACGTGCCGCCAACCGCGAAGCCGACGCGGCTGCTACTCGTAGCGCAGCGCGTCGATCGGGTTGAGCCGGGCGGCGCGCGACGCGGGGAGCAACCCGAACAGCACCCCCGTCAGTGCGCTCGCCAGAAAGGCCACGACGATCGCCGCCGGTGGCACCGATGCCTCGAGCGGCGTGGCCACCCGCACCACCCACGCCAATACCCAGCCGATGCCCAAACCGACGAGTGCGCCGATGGCCGTCAGCGTGACCGCCTCGATGAGGAACTGCCAGAGGATGATGCGGCGCGTTGCCCCCAGCGCCTTGCGAACGCCGATCTCCCGCGTGCGCTCAGTCACGCTGATCATCATGATCGCCACCACGCCCACCCCACCAACGATCAACCCCACGCCGGACAGCGTGATCATCACGAGAAAGAAGACACTGGTCATCTTCCCCCACGTCTCGAACAGCTTGTCCTGCGTGATGACCGCGAAGTTGTCGTCCTCCCCCGGTCGCATCCCCCGCAGCCCGCGAATGGTGGCCACCACGTCGTCGATCGCGACATCCCGTGCGACGCTCGGCCTGGGACGCACGGTGAAGTCGATCCAGTCGATCCACAACCGGAGATAGCGGCGTCCGGCCCCGAACGGGACGTACGCCCGCGGGCGCGGCGTGCTCAGGAACTCGCCACCGGATTCGTATACACCAATCACCAGGAACGGTGACCGATTGAGCTGGAGTTCGCGTCCCACAGGATCCATGACGCCGAACAGCCGCTCCGCCATGGTCGTGTTGATCACCACCACGCGCGCTCCGGTCGACTCCTCGCCCGGCGTGAAGTTGCGGCCACGCACGATGTCGCCACCCGTGACTTCGATCCAGTTGGCCGTGAAACCGGTCACCGACGTGGACCGCAGCTCGCGATCGTGAAAGCGGGCCGACACCGACGTGCCCGCGCTCACGGTCACGTCGCGCACCGTCGACAGCCGACCGATGGCCTCCGCCTCCACCAGGCGGAGCGGCGGATTGCGACGCCACTTGCACGTCTCCTCGTCGGCGTCGCTGCACCCCTCGAGTTGAATCGGGAACCGGTTGACGAAGAACGTCGTGGGCCCGGCCTTCTCGAACTCGCGCGCGACGCTCGTATTGATGCCGTGGATGGCCGCGGACATCACCACGACCACGAACACGCCGATGGCGATTCCGAGGATGGTGAGGGCCGCGCGCGTGCGGTTGGCACGCAGCGCGTCCAGCGCGATGACCACTCCCTCGATGAGCGCCGACAGCCGGTCTCTCAGTCGCATCTGCTACTCCTGGCGCAGCGCCGCGATGGGATCCAGCCGGGCGGCGCGGCTGGCCGGATACACCCCCGACACGATCCCCACACCGGCGCCGACAATCACGCCGACGACCACCGACCAGAGCTCGACCGCCGTGGGCAGCGGTGTCACTGCGGCAATCGCCCTCGCCGTGAGCGCGCCGGCGGCGATCCCGAACGATGCCCCGATCAGCGAGAGCGTGGTGGACTCGACGAGGAACTGCCGCAGGATGTCGCGTCGGCGCGCGCCGAGCGCCTTGCGCACCCCGATCTCGCGCGTGCGCTCGGCGACCGCCACGAGCATGATGTTCATGATCACGATCGAGCCGACGAGCAGGCCGATCGCGGGGAGCACGACCCCCGCGAACACGAGGTACCCCTGGATCTTCCGCCAGAATTCGAGCGCCGAGTCCTGTGTCTGCAGCGAGAAGTCATCGCGCTCCGTGGGGCGCAGCTTGTGCCGCGAACGCATCACCTCGCGCACGCTCTCCATCACCGAGACCATCTGCTGGCTGGTCGTCGACTGCACGGTGATGGCATCGATGACCTTGAAGCGATTCACCAGCCGGTGCGCGGGCGCGCCGTACGGCACGATCACGAACTTGTCGAGCGAGATGCCAAAGGCACTCCCCTGCTTCTCGGCGACACCAATCACCGTGTACGGCAGGTTCGCGATGCGGATCTCGCGACCGACCGGATCGAGATTGCCGAAGAAGTGTTCGCGCGTCTCCTCGCCGAGCACGACCACCGGCGTTCCCATCGCATATTCCTGCGGGCTGGGGAGTCGCCCCGCGCTCACACCCATGGCGCGGATATCGAACCAGGCGCCATCCACGCACTGCACCATGACCTGCCGCGGGTCCGCATAACGCGAGTCGAGCGTGAGCACGTCACTGCTCTCGAGCGACAGGCGCACATCCGGGGGAAGTACGGCCGCCACTGCCGGCACGTCGTCCTCGGTGATGCGCGGGCGCGTGCGCCAGGAGCGCCACTCGGACTCGGGGACGTCCCCGAGCTGGATGTTGGGCTGCCGCCGGACGTCGAAGGAGTTCTTCGTGATCAGCTTGCCGACGAGGTCGTCCTCCATGTAGCGCCCCATGCCGTCGACAATGGAAACGACGGCGATGAGAAACATCACACCGATGGCCACGCCGATCAGGGTGAAGAAGCTCTTCAGCTTCTGGGCCCGGACGGTAGCCAGCGCGAGTCGGACGGCCTCGAAGAGTGACATGGTGATGAGAGGTACGGCCGGCGCAACGTGCGGGTTTCGTGCGGTCGCCCGCGCCGCCGGTTGCGAGGGCCGGCCTTGCGCGCTCAATTGGCGTCGTCAGTGTGTGCGCCCCACGACCCGGCGTTCACCGCCCCTCCCACCGTGCCACGAGGAAGGAGAGCACCGACCGTGCGAATGCCCGTATACGTTCGACGAATTGCCGATCCGGTTACGGAGCGCGTTCCGGTGCCGATCCTCGGTGGCCTGAATCGCGGCCGTTGGTGGAGCCTCGCCAGCGCGGGCGGTGGCTATGCAACCGGCCGTCGGGCGGCTCCCCAGATGCGACTGCTGGCGATGCTGATCGAGGCGGGAGACGTCGTGTGGGACATCGGCGCCCACCATGGCTTCATGACGCTGTGTGCCGCACGGCAGGTCGGGGCCAGCGGCGAGGTGCACGCGTTCGAGCCGTGCGCGCGCAATCGCCGGATGCTGTGCCGCCACATGGGGTGGAATCACGTGACGAATGCCGTGGTCCACGCCGTCGCACTCAGTCGCTTTGACGGCGAATCGGATTTCGGGAGCGGCACGACCTCGAAAATGCACGCCCTGGGCGCCGGTTCGGAACGTGTACAGGTACGCACGGGCGCTTCGCTGATTCGTGCCGGAACCTGCCCCGCCCCCACGTTCGCCAAGATCGACGTGGAGGGCGCCGAAGGTGACCTCGTTGAAGGGCTGATCGACTCGCTGCCCTCGCACGTGCGGCTGCTGATCGCCATGCACTCGGCGGAGGCGGACCGCGCGTGTACTACGCTTCTTGCGAGGCACGGCTTCGAGCTGATTCCGTCACGCCGTCTCGTGGCGTCGCGGCACGGGGCGTGGTTGAGCGATCCGGACCTGATGTGTATCGGCCCGACGTATGCCGCGCGAACCGAGTTGCGCGAGCGCCTCCTGCAGCATCGCTTCTGAGGCGCCCGCGCCGACCCGATCGCGCGTCGCTTTACGCGTACACGCCGCGCAGACGGTGGGCGGTGGCGACGCGGTCGATCGCCACCATGTAGGCGGCGGTGCGCATGGTGACCTGGTGCTCATTCGCCAGGCGCAGCACGTCGGCGAAGCTGCGGCGCATGATGTCACCGAGCCGCTCGTTCACCACGTCCTCGGACCAGTAGTAGGCGCCGCGGTTCTGCACCCACTCGAAGTACGAGACCGTCACGCCGCCGGCGTTGGCGAGGATATCCGGCACGACAAAGACGCCATTGCGTTCGAGCACGGCATCGGCCTCGGCGGTCGTTGGACCGTTGGCGCCTTCGCAGACGAGACGGGCACGAATGCGACCGGCGTTCGCGCTGGTGATCACGTTCTCGAGAGCGGCCGGGACCAGGAGATCGACGTCGAGCTCCAGCAGCGCTGCATTCGAAATGTGCTCGCCGGCCGGATAGCCCTCGAGTGTGCCATGCGTCCTCACCCAGTCGATGGCGTTCGCGACGTCGAGGCCGCGGGGGTCGTGCACGGCGCCGGTGCGATCACCGATGCCCGTGACGGTGCAGCCCTGGAGGGCCAGTTCGCGCGCGGCCACCGATCCCACGTTACCGAAGCCCTGCACCGCCACGCGCGTGTCGGCGGGCTTCATGCCGAGATGCGACATCGCCTCGAGCGCGGCCATCATGACCCCGCGCCCCGTCGCCTCGCGCCGGCCGAGCGAACCGCCCATGCTCACCGGCTTCCCCGTGACCACGGCGTTGACCGTATGGCGCACGTGCATGGAGTACGTGTCCATGATCCAGGCCATGACCTGCTCGTTGGTATTCACGTCCGGCGCCGGCACGTCGGAGTCGGGACCGAGCGTCTGGATGATGTTCGAGGTGTAGCGCCGGGTCATGCGCTCCAGCTCGTTGCGCGACATGTGGAGCGGATCGCACAGGACGCCGCCCTTGGCACCGCCGAACGGGAGGTTGACCACCGCGCACTTCCACGTCATCCAGGCCGCGAGCGCCTTCACTTCGTCGAGGGAGACGCCGAGGTCGAAGCGGATGCCACCCTTGCCCGGCCCGCGCGACGTGTTGTGAATGACGCGATAGCCGGTGAAGACATCGATCTCGCCGTTGTCCATCTGGACCGGCACGGCGACGATGATCTCCTTCTCCGGGTGCCGGAGAATGCGATCGATGCCGGGGTCGAGATCGAGGAGCGACGCGGCGCGATCATAGCGCGCCATCATCGCCTTGAACGGGTTGCCTTCGTCGCTCGCGTCGGGCGCGGTGGGCAGGGGTGCAGCCACGCCGGACGTGGCGCTGGTGCCGGTAATCATCGGGTCCTATCCGTGTGAGGGGCCTCAGTGGCCCTGGTTGAATAAATCTGGTCGACGATCTGGCGATTCGGTGGGAGGAGCGGTGCCCGGGCCGGTGCCGGGAGCGGGCCCCCCGCCCGACACCCGAGCGTGAACACGACCCGAAGCAACCGCTCCTGTCTTCAACGCACAGCTTGTGGTTTTCGCTCCGGATGCACGATGCCCTCATGCGGGCTCGCGCGGGAGCCGGGGGGCGCGGCGGTGCCTGGACTCGCGCGCCGGGCTGGCTGACCGGCCCGCGGGCCGGCCGATGCCTAACGCGACAGTGCCGGTTCCCCGCGCGGGGACGTCGCGTCTCGCATTTCCGATACACGCGTCCGGCCGGTCCCGGCCGTCTGGAGGGCGGGGACCTCGCTGTCCGTCGTCCGCGACATGGCGGAGCGTCCGGTCCAGTTTTCCTTCGGCTCCGGCGCGCGCACGGCGGGGGGACCGGCGTGCAGCGGACTCCACGACGGGGGGTCGCTGGCGGGGAAGCTGTCGTCGGAGGCGTCGTCCACCGGATCCAGCTTCGTGGTGCGGCCCCGCTTGCGCGACTCGTTCTCGCCCTTTGACGCGTCGTCGACGCGCAGCAGCAGGTCGTGCGCGCCGCGATGGCCGAACATCATCGAGAGCCGCATCGACATGAGCGCCGTGAGGGCGACGGCGATGCCCACCGTCAGCAGCGTGACCGCGGCCGGAACGAACACACTCCCCGGCGCCGTGATGACCAGCGTTGCCGCTGCCAGCAGCACGACCGTGGCCGTTACCAGCGCCGTGACGAGCCCCGTGGGGGACCACGTCGCATATCGCACGTTCACGTACTCCGTCATCGCCGTCCTCCCCGTTGGAGATTCATCGTTTGCGCCTTCCGAAGCTGAAACATGCGATGCGGCCGCACCGCGTGGGCGAACCTCGTAGCGCGCGCGCCGCCCTCCGTGCGCCGCCCGCGGGAAGATCGCCCAGCGGATCCCGGACTTTCGCAGCGTTCTGTGCAGCAGATATGCCAGGGTGCGCGCACCGACCTCGTCCACCGGAGTCGGCATCTGCAGCGCGAAGCCGAACCACTCCATCCCGGCCGGCGAATCGGGACCCGGGCGAATGAGCGATGCGATGGGCATCCGGCTCGCGACGATCCATTCGCGATCGCCGCTGAACTCGAGTGTCAGCGGTTCCGTGTCGATGGCAACGGGGCGTACACCGCCGCGACGCGCAAGCCGTCGCGCGAGCGTTCGATGGGCGAGCCACGCTGCATTGGCCGCGTCGATCTCGTTGGCGAAGCCGCGAAACCCGATCTCGAGCGGCGACACCCAGCCGACCATCGTGTCACCATCCATGAGATCGAACGCTGTCGGAGGTGGCTCGGGCAGTCGGCCCGGTACGATTTGCGATGTCATCTCGGACTCCTGGAACATGGTGAACCTGCGTTGATCGGTGTGCGCGGACAGGCTTCGAGCGCGACCAGGTACGGGCGCGCCCGCAGTCGCCCATTCAGCCGCGCGGTCCGCACCCCACGCAGCGCGTGGTCTCGGGCATGGCCAGCAGCCGTCCGAAGGGAATCGGATTGCCGCAGGCCAGGCAGGTGCCGTACGAACCATCGGCCATGCGCTCGAGGGCGCGCACGATGGCCTCGTAACGTGAGAGCGTCTGGGTTTCGAGCGCCGTCGCGAGTCCCCCCTCGGGGTTGCCGGGATCGAGCATCACGGTGCCGTTGTACGACGGCGCGTCGCTCGAACCATCTTCGGCCACCATGAGGCGTTCGAGCTTGGTGCGCTCGTACTGGAGCTCCTGCTCGAGATCCCGCAGTTGGGAACGGGTGAGGCTGGTTGTCTTGCTCATGGTCGTCATCTCCTGAACCGGCAGTGGATTCCGGCGGGGCGTTGCGCAGGATGCGCTGCGCGTGGTCGCGCCGGATCGGACGTTCGCGACGATCACCGATTGGGACCGTCAGGCTTCCGCAGTGCTGAAAAACGGAACCGCCCCACCCGCGGCAGTGCGCAGGTGGGGCGGTCATCGCGTGTACCCTGGGGGCGGATGCCCCCGGATATGGGGAGCTCTCCTACGCGGACCCTGCGCTGGTGCTGGTGGCTGGCCGGGGCGAGTGCCCGTGGCGGCACGCGGCAATCGACTGGATGGCCGGGTACCACATGGTGCGTGCGGCGGACATTCGCGTGGCGCGCACGACGTGACTCCCGCGCAGCCTCTGGCGCTCGCGGCTGCCCCGCACGCCGGTGGCGTGAACGGGGTTGGCGCGGCGAGTGCCGTTGCGGTGCGAGAGAACGCGAGCGATCACGGAATCTCCGGGGTGGAGGGGAGGTACGGGAGCCAGGCCACGCGCGGGGATCACACCTCCCGCTCCCTGATGTGCAAAAGCGCCCTCGACGTAGGCCAAGCGAGCGGTTCAGCCACTCGACCGGCTTGGCGCCACGAAGATAGCTCGTGGGGCACAGACATGAACGTCGGGACGCGACTCCCTCCGTTCAACCTAATCGATCGCGCGGCAGAGTCAACGCGGGGGCTTGACGTGAGGCCTGCATAACTGATAATTTAGTCCACGCTAAATAAAATATATGCGCAACCCGAAATATCCCTCGCCAACTCCCCTCCCCGTTTCACCACGTCGCCCTCGCCGCGCCCCGTCGGCAGCGCTGGCCCGCATCGTCGCGTGCGTCGCCCTCGCCGCGTGTGGGTCGCTCATCACCGACGCACCCGACGGCGGCGACCTCCTCGACGCGCCGGTCGACGGGCTCTCCGACGCCGAGGCCGCGGCTTTCGCGCGCGGTGACGCCGAGTTCGATCGACGGTTTGCGCCCGCCAGCGGCCTGGGGCCCATCTTCAACAACGTGTCATGCGCCGCCTGTCACAGCGGCGACGGGCGCGGGCAGTTGCGGAACGCGCTCCACCGATTTGGCAGCGCCGACAACGATTTCCTTCGTACCCTCGGCGGGCCGCAGCTTCAGGACCGTGCCACCTCGGGCGCCGAGCCCGAACGACTCCCCGAAGGCGTGCCCGTCTCCGTGCGACTGCCGCCACCGGTGTTCGGCGTCGGCCTGATCGAGGCGATCCCCGACGAGACACTGCTGGCGCTCGCCGATCCCGATGACGCAGACGGCGACGGGATCTCGGGGCGGCCCAACTACGTGGTGAGTGCGGACTACGTCCCCCACACCGAGCCGGGGCACGCGACGAGCCTCGTCATCGGTCGATTCGGGCGCAAGGCGCAGACGGCGACGCTGCTGGAGCAGGTGGTCGAGGCATATCACCAGGACATCGGGATCACCTCCGACTTTCGCCTCGTCGAGAATCGCAACCCGCTGTCGAGCGTTCCGGTGGAGGCAGCGGATCGCGCCGGTGATCCCGAGATTCCGGTGGGCACCGTGCAGGCGGTCGTGCACTACATCCGCGCCCTCGCACCCCCTCGACCCGGCTCGGAATCCGCGGAGCGTCAACGTGGCGGAGAGATCTTCGCGAGTATCGGTTGCGCGCGGTGCCACGTGCCGGTCCTGCAGACCGGTACGAGTCCCGTCCCGGCGCTCGCCCACCGCCCCGCGGCGCTGTACTCCGATCTGCTGCTGCACGACATGGGGGACGCGCTCGCGGACCGCCGCCCCGACGGCGATGCAACGGGGCGCGAGTGGCGCACCACGCCGCTCTGGGGGCTCCGCCTCATGCGACAATTCCTGGACGGCGACGCACTGCTCATGCACGACGGTCGCGCTCGATCGGTGGAAGCGGCCATCCTGCTGCACGGTGGCGAGAGCGCTCGAGCGCGCGATGCCTTCATCGCGCTTCCGCCCGCGAGCCGGAGCGCGCTGCTCGACTTCGTGGAGTCGCGATGATCGCGCCGGATGAGCCGGTCCGTGGCGGCGATTCGTCGCCGATTGCCCGTCGCGCGTTCGTCGCGCGCACATCGGGAATGGTGCTCTCCGTGCCACCGCTGGCGGCGCTGCTGGCCACAATCGCCTCGTGCGCGTCACTTGTCACGCGTCCCGTGACACCGGTGGACGGCGCGCTGCACCTGCCGCTCAGGCTCTATCCGGAGCTGACCGAACCGGACGGGTTCCTCACGGTTGTACCGCGCGCGCCGGGGGAAGCCGACGCGGAACCCATTCACGTGCTCGCACTCGGAGAGCGCACCTTCGTCGCCCTTTCGCCGATCTGCACGCACCTCGGCTGCACGGTCGAGATCGAGCGATCGCGTCTTGTGTGCCCCTGCCACGGATCGACATATGATCGCGAGGGGCGTGTCGTGCGGGGACCGGCGCAGCGGGCGCTGGCGCGCTACCGCACCGAGCTCACGCGCGACGACGTGCTGGTCGTGCATCTGGGGGCACCCACATGACCGGCAGCCACTGGTTCTCGTCGCTGTGCATCGCGGCGGTGCTCCCGGCGTTCGTTCCGCTGGAGGCACAGCAGCGCGACACGACACGCGAGGCGCGCGACACCACGGAGCGACCATTCGTACGTGGTGGTGTCTACGACAAGCCCTTCCTCACCCGGCTTGGCGGGAGGACGGCCATCGGTGGCTACGCCGAAGCGCATGCGCGCTGGCAGCGCGTGGACGGCGTCCGGGACGAGGCCGGATTCGAGGCAAAGCGCTTCAACATCTTCACCAGCACACGCGTCAGCGACTTCGTGCGCATCGGCGCCGAGCTCGAGTTCGAGGACGGCGGACGCGAGGTAAAGCTCGAATACGCGGCGATCGACGTCCGCCTTCACCCGGTCGTCACGCTGCGTGCAGGCATGCTGCTCTCGCCACTCGGGCGCTTCAACCTCGCGCACGACAGCCCGCTCAATGAGTTCACCGATCGGCCGCTGGTGTCCACCGACCTGCTGGGCGTGGCGCTCTCCGAGCCGGGATTCGGCGCATTCGGCCAGTTCGGCTTTGCCCGGCGCGGACGCTTCACGTACGAGCTGTATGCGACCAACGGATTCCACGACGGACTGATCGTGCACTCGGAGGACGGAACGCGTGTGCCGCTGGGCCGCGCCAACTTCGAGGACAACAATGGCTCGCCGGCGGTGGTCGGCCGACTGGCCATGAGCCCGGCAGCGGGGTTCGAGATCGGCGCCTCGATGCACCATGGCGCGTACAACGAGTTCGAGGATGAAGGAACCACCGTCGACGAACGACGCGACCTCACCATCGCGGTGCTCGACGCGGAGATGCAGTTCGCCGGCATCGTGTTCGCCGGCGAAGCCGCGCTCGCGCGCATCGATATCCCGTCGGGGCTGTCGGGGATCTACGCGTCACACCAGCGCGGCATGTACGTCGAGGCGGTGCGGGCGTTCGGGCGCGGATGGGTGAAGACGATGCCGGCATCGCACTTCGCGGCCAAGCTGCGATTCGACGGCGTGGATTTCGACGCCGATCGCACCGGACATGGTGTGGTGCAGTTCACCACCGGCATCAACTTCCGGCCCACGGGCGACACCGTGCTCAAATTCGATTTCGTCCGCGGCCGCTCGCGTGACGAGTTCAACAACGCGAGCGATCACGCCCGGTTCCTGCTCTCCGTGGCCACCTGGTTCTGAGCTTCCGAATCGCGGAGCACCCTCCACGGTCGAGCGCCAGGAGGGTCTATCTCCTACGGCCGCGTCGGGCACCGCCCGATTGCCAGCCCCGCTGTCGACTTCGTATGTTCGATGGAGCGGCGACATCACCCTCGCCTGATCGATCGAATCGCGCGGCATGTGCGCGCCATTCGATCTTCCCACCTCCGGAGCAAGCGACTGTGACGGCATCGAACAGCCCGAAGGGTACTCCCAGGAAGCGCCGGCGCACGGCCGCGCGATCCACCGAACCATTTGCCGATCGGATTCCCCGCCCCTCCAAGCGAGCCGCCGGACGTACGACGGCGCCCGATGTACCCGCCAACATCCGGGTCGCGGGGGTGAATCTCGATGACGAGGATCGGGAGTGGGTCCGGAAACGACTCGGCGCCCGGCTCGGCAAATTCGCGCCGATCATCGAGCGGGTGAGCGTGCGCGCGACGGACGACAACGGACCCAAGGGGGGCGTTGATCAGGTGGTCCGAATCAAGGTGGTCGTCAGCCGGCAGCCAAGCATCGTCTTCGAGAGCCGGTCATCGGACTTCCGGATGGCGGCCAACCGGGCGCTGACGGGGGTGGAGCGGGCCGTGCAGCGCGGCGTGCAGCGCCGGCGTCCGGCCTGATCACCCCTCCGGCCCGGCGCCGCGCCTAACGAGTGGGTGGCGCCTGGCCGCCGGTGGCCGCCCGCCGCGATCGACCGCCACGGTGCCGCCAGGGCGAATCCGGATCCGCGGCGGCCCGAATGGTGCGACAGGAGCAAGCGATCCCGGTGGACCGCCGGGGCGCGGGAGATGCCATGTTGACACTGCCTGATGTCCAATCGCTCGTACGGGACCTCGAGTCCACGAAAGTGCTGTCGGTCTACGTGGAAACGCGCGTGACCGACCCCGCCATGCGTGATGCGTGGCGCCCTGCCCTCAGCAACGCCCTGCGGGAGATCGGCGCGAAGCTGCCGGATGGTGAACGTGCCGAGTTCGAGCTGGCACGGGAAACGCTCAAGCAGGCTGTACCACCTCCGGATGGCGTGCGTGGCGCGAGGGGGTGGATTGCCTTCGCCGACCGGTCCGGTATCCGGCATGCGAGCCACGTGCCCGCGTCCTGCCCCACGCTCGCCGTCTGGCGAGAGGGCCCTCTCGTGGCGCCGAGCATGCGCCTGCTCAAGGGGCATCGCGCCGTGATCATCGCCATGGTCGATTCGCGCTCCGCTCGCGTCTATCGGTATGCGTGGGGCGTGCTCGACGAGCTGGCTGACGCGGCCCAGACCCTGGCCGACGCGCCAGCGCCTGGGGAGCCGAGGCCGCCGGAGCGACGCGGTGCCAATCAGACCGGGCCACGATCCAGAACCGGCACCGAGAAGGAGGATCGGCGCGAGTCCGCCGCGTTCGACAGGCTGGCTGGAGCGCTGGCGAAGCAGCTCGATGCGCTGGCCGGTGAAGACGGTTGGGTAGTGTTCGGCGGCACGCGGGAGCACGCGCTCAAGGCCGCGGCGGTGCTCCCCGCCCGGCTCGCCGATCGATGGACGGTTCCCAACGGGCTCGACATCGATGCCGGCGACGACGAGCTCATCACCGCTGCGAAGCTTGCCGCGAAGTCATTGCGGGAGGCGCAAGGGGCGGCCCTGCTTGACGAACTCATGGATCAGGGGGGCGAGCACGGACGATCGGCGATGGGGCTCGCGGCAACGCAGCGCGCATTGCTGGCCAACGCCGTGGACGTGCTCGTGCTGTCGAGCAGCTTTCTCACAAAGGAGCCAGAGCAGGCCGAAGCGACGGTGCGTGGCACTCTGCTGCACGGGGGCGGAGTAGACGTGCTGCCGCATGATGCTGGCACCCGGCTGGACGAGATCGCCGGCGGCGTTGCGGCGCGACTGCGATTCGCGGTTCCCTGACGCTCCGGAATAGCGTCGATGCAAAAAGAAGGGGGCTCCCGGAATCCGGGAGCCCCCTTCAGTACACCAGTGCTGTGTTACGTGAAAGCGATCAGTCCTCGCAGTGGCCGGGGCCGATGTCGCCTTCGTTGTAGCTGGCGAGCGTGCTCGCCCAGCCTTGCACCTGCGTGCGGAGCGCGCCCGACGGAGCCGGCGTGCCAGCGGCCGCGGCGGCGAAGTACGCATCCGCGGCGAGAAGAGCGTCGTCGACTTCTGTCGTGGTCCCGGTGGGTACACCAACGTTCAGCGACGCGGCGATGAACTGATGCGCGAGCTGGATGTATGCGTTGCCGCCCTGGGGTGGCGTGTTCATGATCTCGAGGTAGGTAAGCCCCGAGTTGTAGAACGTCGTGGTGGTGAGGAAGGACGCGGTATTTGCGTCGGCATCCTCGTCCCAGTCCTCCGCATGCGTCTTCCAGTAACCGAGCGTGAGCGAGCAGCCGGTCACGTCCATGGCGTTGGTGAACTCGGCGAGATAGCCATTGCTGCCGAACACGCCACCGGAGACCTCGTTGCCGTCGACCGAGGCGTCGACGGTCTGGACTCCGCCGACAATCGAGGTCTTGACGAACGAAGCCGAGTAGCCCGCGGGCACCTGCTCGGTGATCGTGACGACGTCATGAGCCGTCGGCGGATTCTCACCGGCGGGGATCTCGTTGAACCAGATCTCCTGGCACTCGCCATTGTTCAGCACGACCTGAAAATCCGTGGCGTTCGCGGAGCCGGTCACGCTCACATCGAACGTCACGGCCGGCATGGCGCCTCCGCCTGAATAGTCCTTGCAGACTTCCACCAGCTCGCCCTGCGCCGTGCGCGTGGTGGCGTTGAGCCTGGTGAGGTCACCCGCCGTCGGCTGCCCGCTGGACAGCATCGGGTTGTTGACGCCGTCGATGAGCTTGGGACCGGAAACCGGTGAGGAATCGGCGCAAGCGCCGAAGATGGCCGCACTCGCCAAGGCGATGGCAGCGCCGGACAACAGCCGAGCGTGTCGCATATGGGACCTCATTGTGAGAAAGGGGGAACCTGAAGCGGAAAAATCCGAACGTGAACAACACCCCTGCCCGGTAGCCGGGCCGTCTCCGAACGAGATCCCTGGCTTTGCGAACCGGCCTCACGACCGGCGTGCCCTGAACGGTTTTGGTAAGCGTCTGCCAATGTGCATCTTTCGCGCCGAAAGCTGCCGGTTCGTAAGGCGCTGTTGCGACGGATCAACAGAGTTCACAGGATTCCATCGGCGTGACGGGCTGTTGACGGCTCGCCACAACAGTGCGGCGGAGCCGACATATCGAGTTGACCCGATCCTCCCGAAGATGGCGACGTGCCAGAAAGAGTCTCCCGGCGGGGGCGGAAGAAGGGTCCGCCGGCTGCGCGCACCGGGGACCCTTCTTCACCATCCTGGTTCAGACTGTGACGCTACTACTTCTTGTGGGGCTGGTCGTAGTGCGCCTGGTTGTTTCCGCCATCGATGACGGTCAGCGGAACATCGAGGACGACGTTGCCGCTCACGTCGGTGATCGTGAAGCCGGCCAGATCGGTGTTCTTGCCGGGCTCGCCGTTGTCGATGAACGTGAAGGCGATCGTGGCGCCGGCCACACCGTTCAGCTTGCCGTCAGCGGTCCCGGTGAACGTATCGAGCGGCGCATCGGGGCTCCCCTCGTCGTACGCGGGATCGTCGATGCACATGGCCGACGTAATGGGCTTGATGATGTGGAACTTGTTGCCGGGCCAGTTGATCTCGATGTTGTTCGACAGCGTGATGTCGCAGTGGAGCGTGAAGGCGTGCGATACCTTCGAGAATCCACCGACGTTTTCCTGCCAGCCGCCGCCCGTCATGCGGCCATCCACCGGATCCACGACCACAACGTCTTCCGTGTTCGTGAACTCGGCGAGATAGCCATGGCTGCTGTACACGTCACCGGCGACGCTGTTGCCGACGACGGACGGATCGACGGTCATGACGCCGCTTGCACGCGAGGTCCGGACGTATGACGCCGTGTAGCCCGCGGGAACCTGCTCGGTAATCGTGACGACATCGTGTGGCGTCGGCGGAGTCTCACCCGCCGGGATCTCGTTGTACCAGATCTCCTGGCACTCGCCGTTGTTCAGCACGACCTGGAACGAGGTGTTCTGCGAGCCGGTCACCGACACATCGAACGTCACCGCCGGCTTCGCACCGCCGCCCGAGTAGTCCTTGCAGACTTCCACGAGCTCGCCCTGCGCCGTGCGCGGCGTCGCATTGAAGATCACCAGATCGCCCGGGGTCGGCTGCCCGCTCGCGCGCAGCGGCGAGTTGACGCCATCGATCAGCCTTGGGCCGGAGACGGGTGCGGAGTCGGCACAGGCGCCGAACATGGCTGCGCTGGCCAGAACGATGGCAGCGCGGGACAGCAGTCGAGCGTGTCGCATTCGGAATCCTCGTGGAGAGAGAGAAGGAGCTTGGGGCTCGCTTTGGTGCTCGCCCGTCGGGGTGCACCTTTCACTCCCTGAATGCCGGTCTCGTAAGTCGTTGATGCATATCATCGGCAGTGTTACAGGGATGCCAGCAGCGTGACGGTCTGTTGTCGTGTCACCACACAACTGCCGCGTGAGCGACCTGCGCGGCGCCGCTCGAACCACGTACCAGGCGCCGCGGCACCGAGCCCCTCGATCCCTTCATGCATTCGCGGCGCGCGACTTGTATTCACGGTGTCGTCTGATCACGGTGCCATCCCCGGAACGGTGCACCGCCCGAGGGTGACACCCTCCTCACGAGGTTCATGCCACAGCGACGTTTCGAACACACGCCGGCAGGGCGCGCGCGCGAAGTCCTGCTGCTCGCGATCACGTGCGCCCTGACCGCGGCCGCCTGGCACGTGGGGGTCATCACCCTGCGCGGTCGAATCCTGGGCCGTCTGACGTGGACCAGCGATGCCCTGCCCTGGATGGCGCCGGTCGCCTATGTCACGCTCTTCCTGCTGCTCGCGCTCCCGCTCGCGCTGCTGGTGCGCTTCGTCCATCGTCGCGGAGCGATGGCTGCCAGCCTGTTCATCCTGCTGTCGGTTGCCGGCTTCAGCATGCTGATGCTGGTGCCGCGCGTCGAGCCGATTGCCCTGTCGATCCTGGCGCTCGGTCTTGCCGTGAGCCTCACCCGGATTCTGGCCGCGTCGGATGCCGCGTGGCGGGGCGTACGCCTTCTGATGGCGCTGTCGAGCGCGGCCTGCCTGCTGCTGGCCGGCGAGTCGATCGCGCACCGACTGCTCGCCGCCTCGGGCGGCTCCGCCGTTGCCGACGACGATGCGCCTAACGTGTTGCTCGTCATCCTCGATACCGTGCGCGAGGCGAATCTCTCCGTGTACGGCTACGAGCGCGAGACGACTCCGGCGCTGCAGCGGCTGGCCGACGACGGGATGACGTTCACCCATGCCATCGCCCCATCCTCGTGGACGCTGCCATCGCACGCGAGCATGTTCACCGGTCGTCCGGCGCGGGACCTCGACGCCTTCTGGCGCGTACCGTGGAATTCGCCGGACACCACGCTCGCCGAACGCCTGCGCGAGCGCGGCTATGCCACCGGGGGATTCGTGGCCAATCTGCTTTACACGCACCGCGAGGTCGGGCTCGCACGGGGCTTCGACCGCTATCAGGACTTCGTGCGGTCGCCGCGCCAGTTCCTGGGGAGCACGGTGATCGGCCAGCTCCCATGGTTGAACATCCTGCTGTTCAACGATTCCACGGCGAAGCGCGAGGTCGGCATCCTCGGATCGGCCTGGCGGCTGCCGCGCGCTGCGATCACGGCGCGCAAGCACGCCGCGCAGGTTACCGACGAGTTCCTCGATTGGCAGGGCGGGCTCGACGGCCAGCCGTTCTTTGCCTTCCTCAACTACTTCGATGCGCACACGCCATACGATGTCGCGCCGGAATTCGAAGGGCGATTCGGGGGCGGCGAGTCACAAGTCGATCGATACGATGGCGCCATCGCGAGCATCGATGCGCAGCTCGGTCGGTTGTTCGACGAACTTCGACGACGCGGTGTGCTCAAGCGCACGCTCGTGATCGTTACCGCCGATCACGGGGAGCAGTTCGGCGAGCACGGACTGGTGGAGCACGGCAACAGCCTGTACGGGCAGGTGCTCCGCGTCCCGCTCATCCTGCGCCTGCCCGGGCGCGTGCCCGCAGGGGTACGCATCGATGCAGCGGTGTCGACCACGGATATCGGCGCGACGATCTTCGATGCGATCGACGCCGCGAAGTCTCCCGGCGCTCATCCGGCGTTTCGGGGGCGGTCGCTGCTCGCGGCGACGATGGATTCGCTGCAGGCCACGCAACCGCTGTTCGCGTGGGTCAGCCAGAACTCGAGCGCACTGCCGGGGGGGCCGAACCAGCTCGGCGCGATGGAAGCGATC
>DASSBZ010000261.1:0-4402 GCA_035698205.1 Gemmatimonadaceae bacterium
ATGTGGCGACATCGTACGTCGCCAGATCGATGTCGATCAGGTGCAGCCTGGATGGTCGGCAGGCCTCGAGAATGACGCGACTGAATGCTCCCTTGTACACGCCGAGCTCGGCGCCCACGCCGCCCGGTCGAAGCTGCTTCATCAGGAGATCCCTGCGAGGCAGCACGCGGCAACGGGCGAGATGTCGCTCCTCGAGCTGAGGTCCGGCAGGCAGCGCGACAACTTCGGAGCTCTGTCCCGAGTCGAGCATCTCCGAAAACCATGCCTGCCGGGCTCGCTCGAGCCTTCGTTCGAGGGTATGCATCAGCGCCACCTTGTCAAGGACGAGGCACGCCGCGCACGATGGGTGCCACTATCCGGGGGGCAGTGGCTTCACGCGCTTGCCCCACGTGGGCGGAGCGGGTTCGCGCGTTGCCCGATCGACCGGCTGCTCCTTCAGTAGCCGCATCGCCTCCGCCACCGCACGCTCGAGCTGCGGGTCGTGGCCGGCGATGACCTCCTTTGGCGTGTTCTCGACCAGAATGTCCGGTGCCACCCCTTCATTCTCCACGGCCCACTGGTTGTCGCGGCTGAAGAAGCCGAACCGCGGCGCGATCATCGACCCGCCGTCGACGAACGGTGGCGTGTCGCTCGTGGCCACGAGACCGCCCCACGTTCGCGTGCCCACCAGCGGACCGATCTTCCGGTGGCGGAACATGAACGGCATGAGGTCGCCGCCAGAGCCCGCCATCTCGTTGATGATCATGACCTTCGGCCCCCAGATGCCTGACGCGGGGCTGGTGAACGGCACGCGATCGCCGGCGGGGTTGTTGAAGTAGCCGTCGAAGTCGCGCGCGAGCAGGTCGACGATGTAGTCGGCCGCCGAGCCACCGCCGTTGAACCGCTCATCGATGATGGCGCCGGCACGATCCTGCTGCGCGAAGTAGTAGCGATTGAAGCTCGTGTAGCCGGGCTGCCCGGTGTTGGGGATGTAGACGTACGCGAGCTGGCCATTCGAAAGGGAATCGACGACGTGCCGGTTGTTCTCCACCCACGCGCGCGTGCGCAGCCCCTGCTCGTTCCGGACCGGCACCACCGTGACGTTCCGCGCGCCGTCCAGCGTTGGCCGGCTGTTGATGGCAATCACGGTCTGCCGGTTCGCCGTGCCATCGAGGAGGCGGTAGATGTTGTCCGGCACCACCAGCTCCGTACCGTTGATCGCGACGACGTAGTCGCCGACGTTCACGTTCAGCCCCGGTTCGGCGAGCGGTGCGCGCAGCTCCGGGTTCCACGTCTCGCTCTCATAGATCCGGGCAATGCGATAACGCCCCTGGTCGATCTCGAAGTCCGCGCCAAGCAACCCGCCGCTCGCGTCGGGCACATCGGGCATGTCGCCGCCGCGCACGTACGAATGGCCGATCGCGATCTCGGCGCCCATGTTGTCGATCAGGTAATTCAGGTCGGCGCGATGGTTCACGTACGGCAGCAGTGCACCGTACATCTCCTTCATCTTCGGCCAGTCGGCCCCGTGCAGGTTGCGGACGTAGAGGTTGTTGCGCTGGTTGCGCCATCCTTCGTTGAAGATCTGCCGGAACTCCTCGCGCGGATCGATGTACGCGCGCAGCTCCGCGTCCATCTTGCCGGAGCCTGCGGCCGGTGCGGCCGGGCGATCGGCGTCCACGAGGAAGAGCGCGGCGTTGGAGCCGGAGGTGCGATAGAGCAGCTTGCGGCCGTCGGCGCTGATGACGAACTGCGCCGCCCCCTGGACGAACGACGTGGTGCGCCGCGTCGAGAGCTGGTAGCGCGTGATTGTGTTGCCGCTGCCGCCACCGGGGCCGCCGCCCGATGCGCCACGTCCCGGTTCCAGGAAGAACACCGACCCGGGCACGCCGGCGTGCAGGTTGGAATAGTTCCGCTCGGGAACGCCGGGGATGGCGATGATGCGCTGCTCGATGCCGTCGAAGTCGATGACGACCGGACGGGCGGGGGTGATCCGTGGCGTGCGGGCGCTGTCGCCCGGTGCCCCAGCGGCGCGCTCCCGCTCGCCCGCTGCCCTGCCCCGCTCCTCATCGCTTTCCGGCAGCACCGGGGACGAATCCGACCTGGAGAGCACGGTGAGATACAGCGCGCGCGACTGCGGCTTGTCGTACGCAGACATGTCGAGCACCGACGAGTTCAGCCCGTAGTCGGTGGAGGCGAAGAACCAGAGGTAGCGTCCGCTCGCATCCCAGGCCGGTGACGTGGCGTCGGCCATTCCGTCGGTCACCTGCGTCGTGGCGCCGGTCGCGACGTTGTAGACGTGGATTGCGCGGTAGAGCGACGGCAGGTGCTTGGGGTACGCGATCCACTTCGAGTCCGGGCTCCACGCCGGCCTGATGGAGCGCTCCGCGTTGTAGAATGGATCGGTGTCCACGATGACCGGCTTGCCGGTTGCGACGTCCACCATCCAGAGCCGGTAGTTCGTGTCCTGGAAGGCGATCTTGGTGCCGTCGGGAGACCACGCCGGGAAGAAGTAGTGAGTCGGGTCGGGGAGCGCGATCTCGCGCGGCGGTGTCAGCCCGTCCTGTGCCGCGATGTACAGGCGATACTCGCCCGAACGATCGCTGAAGTACGAGACGAACTTCCCGTCGGGGGACCAGGCCGGCTGGATCTCGGCCGATCCGCTGGCGCGCGACATGTTGCGCACGTCGCCCTTCTCGGCGGGGATGGTGAAGATCTCGCCGCGCGCCTCGACCGCCGCGCGCTTGCCAGTCGCCGAGAGCGCCATGTTCGCCATCCGCGACGAGACGTCCTTCCACTGCGGCATCATCCAGGGGAAGTCGCCCTCGGCGGTGATGTTCACGACGTGTTCGGCGCCGGTCGCCGGATCGAGGAGATGGATGTATCCCGCCTGCTCGAAGACCACGGCTTCGCCGCCGGAATCGAGCGCCTTGACGTCGAAGTCGCTGAACGAGGTCATCTGCTTGAGCTGTCCGTTCCCCCACGACCATACATTCGCCACGCCATCACGGTCGGAGATGAACCAGACCGCGCTTCCGACCCACACCGGATCCACGTCCTTGCTGTCGGCCTCGGCGAACGCCGACACGGTGGGCTCCCCATTGGGGCCACCTGCGTGCGCGGCCACCAGGTCGGTGGACTCGCGCGGCGGCGTCTCGAGGTCGAAGGTGGTGAGGTCGACGATCCAGATCGGCTTGTTCTGCCCGCCACGATAGTTGCGGCGCTCATCGTCCCACGAGCTGTTCATCCGATAGGCGATGCGCTTGCCATCCGGGGAAATCTTCCCCTGGTAGGCGCGGGGCAGCGGCAGCGGCACTTCCACGCCTCCCTCCACCGGCACCGTGAAGAAGCGCTGGGTTGCGTTGGGCGCATCAGCGGCGCGACCGGTGGCGAACATCACGGAGCGTCCGTCGGGGGTCCACCCCTGCACGAGATCCGATCCCGGGTGCCAGGTGAGCCGGCGCGGCTGCCCGCCACCCGCATCCACCACATAGACGTCCGTGTTCCCGGCGTAGTCGGCGCTGAAGGCGATCAGCGATCCGTCGGGGGAGAACTTCGGATTCCGTGTGGTGCCCCGGAAGCTGGTGATTCGGCGGGCATTGCCGCCGGCCCGATCCACCGTCCAGATGTTGTTGGCATAGGCGAACGCGATCTGCGTCGCGCTGACGGTCGGGGTGCGCAGCAACCGGGTCTGCGCGTGCGCCTCGGTGCAGACGAAGGCGACGATGGCGAGTGCTGCTGCTGCCGCTCGAATCGACATGGCAATGAAATGGGGTGGACGTGGACGGAACGCCCCAATCTGCCTCATGCGCACGGATGCGTAAGTGGCGCGCGCACGAGCACGAGAAGCTGACTCACTCCACACACGCGGCGCTTTGAACATGAATGAAATCACATCGCAACGCGCTCGTGGCGAGTCGGTCCTACCCGTTCGACGACGCACGCGCTACAATGAGCGCGACTCGAGGAGGATTCCAGATGATTGCGTCGTACAACCGGTTCTCGCTTGCTGCGTCCGTGCTGCTCGTCGCCTCGATGGCGGCGAGCCGCCCCCTGGATTCGACCGTCGCGCGCGGGGCCCCCGTGGCGACGCCGCTCGACTCCGCGGTACTCGCGGCGTTCGAGTGGCGAAGCATCGGCCCCGATCGCGGTGGTCGGTCCATTGCCGTCAGCGGCGTGCGGGGTCGCCCGGACGAGGCGTACTTCGGCGCCGCGGGAGGTGGCCTGTGGAAGACAACCGACGGCGGCGCAAGCTGGGCACCGGTCACGGACGGGCAGGTCGGCGCCGCCTCGGTGGGCGCGGTCGCGGTCTCGGAATCCAACCCGGATGTCGTGTACATCGGCATGGGTGAGTCATGCATCCGCGGCGACATCATGGCCGGCGACGGGATCTACAAGTCCACCGATGCCGGCAAGACCTGGA
>DASSBZ010000262.1:0-11559 GCA_035698205.1 Gemmatimonadaceae bacterium
GGTGGCCGGCTTCGTCCTGCCGCTGGGCAGCACGATGTGCATGAACGGCACGGCCATCTTCGAGGGGATCACGGTGATCTTCCTCTGCCAGGTGTTCGGGGTGAATCTCTCGCTCGGGCAGATGATCGTCGTCATGATCATGTCGGTGATCACGGCCGTGGGCGCGGCGGGCGTGCCGGGCGGCTCGATTCCGCTGCTGGTCGGGATCCTCGCGATGTTCGGCGTACCGGGCGAGGGGATCGCCATCATCCTCGGCGTTGATCGCATCCTCGATATGTCGCGCACCACGGTCAACGTCTGCGGCGACCTGAGCGCGTCGGCGTTCGTGGCCCGTAGCGAGGGCATCTGGAATCCCTCGATGGTGCCGGCGATCGAAGGGAACGGTGCGAGTCTCGACGAGAGTCCGGGCTGGCCACCCGACATCGAGGAGACGCCGGCCGGCAACTGACCGGCCGGCGCCGAGGGCCGGGTCAGGACGTCGGCGCGAGTCCCAGCGAGCGGAGCGCCCCGCGCACCGCTCCGCGCACGGGGACGACCTCCTCGGCGTGGAGCTGCGCGCCCGGCACGCCCGACTTGAGCCGGATCTCGAGGCGCTTGCGCAGCAACGATCCGCGTCCGAGCAGTCCGCCCGCGAGCGCCAGCGCGAACGATGCGCGTTCGTCCACGAACAGTTCGCGGGCGAGCGCGCGCGCGTGCAGCATGAGCTCCTCGGCGGCCAGCGTCACGAGCGCGTTGGCCCGCCGGTCGCCGGCGGCCGCGGCGCTCATCACGACCGGCGCCAGCGCCGCGATCTGCGCCGTGGCTGCTGTCGCCGCCCACGGAATCAGGCCGGGCACGTCGCTCACCTCGGTCGCCGTGAGCACAGCGCCCGTCAGTGCGGTCTCGGGTTCGCGACCGTCTGATGCGGCAGTCACGATGCTCAGCGCGCGCCGACCGATCCATGCGCCGCTCCCCTCGTCGCCGATGATCGGTCCCCACCCGCCACAGCGCGCGAACGTACCCGTGGGACCGCGGCCATAGGCGACGGATCCCGTGCCGCCGATCAGCAGCACACCCGAACCGTCGCCGAAGGCATCTTCGAGCGCGATCGCCGCGTCCGTGTGGACGATGATCTCGTCCGCCAGGTCGCGATCGTGCAGCGTCTGCCACAGCGCCTGCCGCTCGTGGCCCCGACCCACGCCCGCCACGCCCACGCAGATGGCGCGCGGCCTGATGGACGGCAGCGCCGCGCCCGCGAGAACTTCGCGTACCAGCGCCTCGATGACGCCGGCCGAATGTTCGGCGCCGCCCGGAGCCACCCGGCTTGCCGGTCCTTCCGACCGGCCGATGGCCGTGCCGTGTTCATCGGCGAGCATCGCGCGCGTGCGCGAGCCGCCACCATCGATGCCGATTACCAGGTCAGTCACGTCGAGACGATTCGGGCGCCGGGGCAACCGGCGATGGATGGGAGAGGGAAGAGAGGATGCCGGCGGTCACCGTGATGGTGGTGCCGATCAGCACGTACCACGGCCACGCCACGCGGCCAAGCGGGGCAAGCCAGCCCGCCATCGATGGGAACGTCGCAGCCAGCGGTCGTGCGAAGACGACGAGGCTCATCGTCGCGATCCCGACCGACATGCCGAAGATCGCGTCACGCTGCACCGCACGCCGCCAGAGCATGGCGAGGAAGAATCCGCCGAGCAGGCCGCCGTACGTGAACGATGCAATCGAGAGAGCGATTACCACGACCGGTGTTCCCTCCGACCGGTAGAGCAGCGCGCCCCCGATGAGCACGACCGCCCAGACCATCGTCAGCAGCTTCCCGACACGGAGCACCGCGGGAGAATCGGGATCGCGCTTCGTGACCGGCAGGTAGATGTCGTGCGTGGTGGCCGCGGCGAGCGAATTGAGCGAGCCGGAGAGCGTGCTCATGGCGGCGGCGAGGATGGCGGCGACCACGAGTCCGGTGAGCCCGGGCGGCATGACCTCGACGATGAACCGCGGAAAGATCTCGTCCGGCCGCGCGAATGTGCGCGCGTCGTAGAACACGTAGAGGCCGAGTCCGATGAACAGGAAGAGCGCGAACTGGGCGAACACCACGAAGCCGCTGCCGATGAGTGCCTTGCGGGCATCCTGCAACCGCCCCGACGACATCAGGCGCTGGACGATCAACTGGTCGGCGCCGTGCGACGCCATGGAGAGGAATCCGCCGCCGATGAGTCCGGCCCAGATCGTGTGCGGCTGGTCGATGGCCGTCGAGAAGCTGATTGCCGACAGCTTCCCCTCGCCGCCCACGCGCTGGAGAATCGCCCCCCAGCCGCCGTCCACCCCCTGGCCAATCAGGATCACGGCGGCGACGCCACCGATGAGATACACGATCGTTTGAACGAAGTCCGTCCAGACCACGGCGCGCATACCGCCGTGATACGTGTAGATCACCGTGAACGCGCCGAGCAGGAGGATCGATACCGGTCCCACGTATTGGGCGGGCATGACGGGACCGATGATCAACGCGACGGGGATGGCGGTCGCGAACACGCGAACGGAGTCGCCGAAGGCGCGCGTGGCCATGAACACGATCGACGTGAACCGGCGGGTGGCGAGGCCGAAGCGGCGTTCGAGCAGCGCGTAGGCCGTGACCAGCTCCCCCTGGTAGTATCGTGGCAGCAGCGTGAACGACACGACGATGCGGCCGAGGATGTAGCCCGCCGCGATCTGGAGGAACCCCAGGTCGCCGAGGTACGCCAGCCCGGGGATGCTGATGAACGTGAGGGCGCTCGTCTCCGTGGCCACCACGGAGAACAGGACGGCCCACCACGGGAGCTTGTGGCCGCCCACGAAGTAATCCCGTGCGTCCTTCTGCGAACGGCCGAGCCAGAGGCCGAACAGCGTCGTCCCGACGAAGTAGATGATCAGGACGACGAGATCGAGCAGCGTGAAGGACGACGTCATGCTGGATCGGTGGCGATCACGTACGCCTCCATGGCGAAGTATTCGGCGAGGCCAAGCCGATCGAGGATCGCCGCGGTCTCCTTGTTGCGCTGCTCGACGCGCTGCCAGAACTCACGGTCGTCCTGCCCGGGGAACGGCGCCGAGTCCTTCTGCGACTGGTGCTTGAAGATGGCCTGGATCTTCCGCCGCAGCTCTTCCTGCGACATCGGCACCAGGTATGTGGCCTCGGTCGGCGGCCATTCCTGCCAGGCGCCGCGATACAGCCAGACTTCCGGCCGATCGGCGGCGGGCAGTTCGGCGAGCGCCGCATCGATGGCCTGCTTGCACATGCGATGGGTGCCATGCGGATCCGACAGGTCGCCGGCGACGAAGATGATCTCCGGGCGCAGCTCCTCGAGCAGCGTCTTCACCACCTCCACGTCCGCCGGGCCGATGGGATCCTTGGCCACCTTGCCGGTCTGGTAGAACGGCAGGTTGAGGAACCGGGCGTTGCTGCGCGACAGCCCCATGACCTCGATGCCGCTCACCGCTTCGGCCTCGCGGATCATGCGCTTGATGTCGAGCACCTCCGCGGTGTCGACGTCACCGGGCTGCTTGCGGGCCAGGAAGTCACGCACCGCGCTGGCCAGGCGCGTGGTCGCCTCGTTTCCCAGGCGCCCTTCATCGCCCAGCCGCTCGAGAAAGTCCACGTAGCGCCGCACGTCATGGTCGAAGACCGCGATGTTGCCGCTCGTCATGTACGCCACGGTGACGTCGTTCTGGTTCTCGATGAACTTGCGCAGCAGGCCGCCCATCGAGATCACGTCGTCGTCCGGGTGCGGCGAGAAGCAGATCGCGCGCTTGCCGTGCGGGAGGCGGCTCTTGCCCCGGATGCGGCCGCCCAGCGCGTTGAACACGTCGCCGTTCACGGCGCCCGGTGAGCCGTAGCGCGCCACGAGCGACGAGAGGCGATGCTCCGCGTAGTCGCGTTGCGTGAGCTTGAGGATGGCCTTGTTCACCGTCTGCGACAGCCAGACGACGGCGCGCAGCGCCAGTGGCTCGGTCCATTGGACCTCGTCGAGCAGCCACGGCGTGGCCACGCGCGTGAGCTCGGCCGAAGCGGACCGGTCGAGATAGAACGTGGTGTCGGGGTGCTGCTGGAGGAACGTTGCCGCCACCTCGACGTCGATCTCCCCTTCGACCGCACGCCGGACCACGGCCGACTTGTGCTCGCCGGTGGCGAGGATCGCGATCTCGCGCGCCTCGAGGATCGTGTGGATCCCCATCGTCACCGCCTCGCGCGGCACGAACTCCTCGCCAAAGAAGTCCGCCGCCGCATCGCGCCGCGTGATCATGTCCAGCATGACCAGCCGGGTGCGGCTGTCCTGGCCGGAACCGGGCTCGTTGAAACCGATGTGCCCCGTCTTGCCGATCCCGAGGATCTGGAAGTCGATGCCGCCGGCGCGCGCGATGTCCGCTTCGTAGCGTTCGCACGCGCGGTCGACGTCGTCGCGCGGCACGCTGCCGTCGGGGATGTGAACGTTGGCCGGATCGATATCGATGTGGTTGAACAGGTTCTCCCACATGAAGCGATGGTACGCGTGAATGCTGTCACGCGGCATCGGGTAGTACTCGTCCAGGTTGAACGTCACCACGCGCCGGAAGCTGAGCTTCCCTTCGCGGTGCAGCCGGATCAGCTCGCGGTACACGCCGATCGGCGTGGAGCCGGTGGCCAGCCCGAGCACGGTGGGCTGGTCGGCGAGGTTGCGCTCGGTGATGAGCGCCGCGATACGGTGGGCGACGATGCGCGAGACGTCGTCGTGCTCGTCGACGATGACCGTGCGGATCTTCTCGCGTGCCGTGGCGGCGCTGATGGGCATACGCGAAGGCCCGCGATGTGCCGTATCGCGGGCCTCGGCGCCCTCCGTGGAGGAAACCGGATTCATGATTGCGTTGGGGTCACGCGGTGAACGAACTTCCGCAGCCGCACCCACCGGTTGAATTCGGATTGCTGAACGTGAAGCCCGAGCCCTGCATGGACGAGACGTAGTCGATCGTGACGCCGCTCAGGTACTGTGCGGAGAACGGATCGACGAACATGCGGAACGATGGGCCGTCGATAACGAGGTCGTCCTCGGCACGCGCATCCTCGATGAGCAGGCCGTACTTGAAGCCGCTGCAGCCGCCGGGTTGCACGCTGACGCGCAGGCCACCCGATTCGGGTGACACGCCCTCGGCCTCGATGAAGCGCATGACTTCCGCCGCCGCGCCTGGCGTGACGGTAATGGCCACTACGGGCTCCTGAATCGTGCTCATGAACATCCTCCGGTCTATGGTGCGCGTCTCGCTGCTGCGCGCCTGAAGTCGGCGCACCGCGCAATGCTTGAATAATAGCGATGGCTGTCGATGCCAACAAGCATCTTAGTGCTTGACCGGCAACCCGTTACGCGGCCATCCGGCGGACGCGCAGCCGGTTCTCGTTGCGTGCGTTACTCGGATGGCGGACGTTCGCGTCGCCGCGTGTTGCCAACAGCGGAGACCAGGCCGATGCCAAGCACGATAATCGCGCCGATGCCGATCCACACCGTGGGAATGCCGAGCCGTACGGCGCCCCATGCCAGGCCGGCAATGAGCACGACGATCCCGAGGATATAAAGCGACATGTTCGACATGACTCCCCCCGCGCCAGAGTCGGATAACGTGTCGCGGCGACGCTCGCCGAGCGCTGCGCGCGACGACCCGGGCAATGCTCGTGTCCGGGCCCCGTACGAGCTGATAAGGCAAGACGAAGGCCAGCCGGGCGCTCGGGGGCGGTCGAGCGGGCGCGTCTCACGCGCAAGGCGGTAACGACGCGTCGCGGCTTGACCCTCCCGTCAGTGCGGCCGGGATCCGCCGCGTCCGGAGTGCTCGAACGCGGCCGCGCGCTCGAAGACGCCCATCACCGCATCGGCCGTCTGGACACGAACGGGGCCGATGCGGCTGTTGTCGCGCGTGGGATTCACGCGATTCGTCAGCAGGATCACGAATGCGTCGGCGGCCGGATCGATCCAGATCGAGGTGCCGGTGAAGCCGGTGTGGCCGAACGCCGACGGCGACATGAAATGACCGGCGGAATTCCGGCCGTTCGGCTTCTCCCAGCCGAGCGCGCGGTTGGAGAGCGCGGAGTCCTGCAGGGCGGTGAAGCGGGCGATGGTCTCGGGGCGGAACAGGCGCACGCTGTCGAGCACACCGCCGTTCAGGTAGAGGCGCGCCAGCCGGCTCAGGTCACGGGCGCTCGAGAACAGCCCGGCGTGGCCACTCACGCCGCCTAACGCGAACGCGTTCTCGTCGTGCACCTCCCCCCGCACGTGGCGCTGCCGCCACGGGTCGTACTCCGTGGGGGCGACGCGCACCCAGAGCGCCGGTGGCGGCCGGAACTGCGTGTCGGTCATCCCGATGGGCGAGAAGACGTGGCGCGCGAGATACACATCGAGCGGTTCGCCGCCGGTGCGCTCCACGATCAGGCCGAGCAGGATCGCGCCGAGGTCGGAGTAGACCATGCGGACCCCGGGGAGCGTGTCGAGCGGTGTCACCAGCGCCAGCACGCGTGCTTCGTCGGGGGTGTGTGCTTCCTTGTACAGCGCCCGCCACGCCGGCAACCCGGAGGAGTGGGTGAGCAGGTGCCTGATGGTGACCTCATCCTTGTGCGGGCCGGTCCACTCCGGCAGGTAGCGCTGCACCGGAGCGTCGACGTCGATGAGCCCCGCTTCGGTGAGCTGCATGATGGCCGAGGTCAGCCCGATGACCTTCGTGAGCGAGGCGAGATCCCAGAGCGTGGAGTCGTTGATGGTGGCGCTTGGCGCCCAGTCCAGGTGGCCGAGTGCGACCGTCGCGAGCACCCCGTTGTGGTTGCCGGCGACCGCGACCGCGCCGGGGAAGGCACTGTCGGCAAGCGCACGCACCAGCACCGCTCGCAGCGAGTCGGCCGTGGTGGCGGCAACGGAGAACGACAGCGGGCCGGGAGTGCGCACCGCCGCGGGGCGACAGGCGAGCGCGGTGAACGCGAGCGTCGCGACGAGGGTACGCGCGATGCCGCAGGCCACGGGTTGGCGATGGCTCACGCGCGGGCGGGCGCGGAACGATTCGCGCCGGGGCACCGACCGGATCTGAGAGGGGAGCTGCATGACGGCGCAAACTGCGACGGAATCCGCGCCAGCGCGAGCCCCGCGCCACGGTCGAGCCGCAACTGCCGGCGGGCGCGTGGCATGCGCGGCCGGTCCGGCGGTTGCAGTGCTACCGCGCGAGGCGGCGCCGGAACTGATTTCCGCTGCCCCACGAACTCGACCGGGACGGTCGTGACCACCGATGGAGAACCGGAGGAAAGCTGATGCGAGTCATGCATGCGGGACTGCTCTGTGTGGCGCTGGTGATCGGGACCGCCTGTGGTGGGCGCACGGTCGCCGTGGAGACCGGCACGAGTCCGACGGAGCAGGTTTCCCTGCGCTTCACCAACAACGCATCGCAGGCCGTGAGTGTGTACGTCGTCGCCGGCGGGAGCGACATCTTCGTGAAGGAAGTCGCGCCGAACACCACCGAGCTGCTGCCGGTGCGCGGCGTGGCGGTCGGCACGACGGTGCGGCTGCGTGCCACCACGGCCGACGGCACGCGCACGTACACCAGGGACGACGTGACCCTGAGCGCCACCACCGACTGGCAGGTGCCGTGACGTCGGGTTGTACGGATCTGGCCGGTCCCGTAGCTTTGCAGGGCGCGGGCGAGCGCTCGCGACCTGTCGCGCCAGCGACGCCGTGACGTCGTTGACGCGGCGCGTCGATCGACCGGACCCTCGTTTCCTTCGTGCATGAAATCCGTCTGGGACTGGGTGCAGAGGGGATATCTCCGCCTCATCGAGCCGGTCGCTGACCTGCTCGTTCGCCTCCGCGTCAATCCCAACAGCATCACCACCGTCGGCACGCTCTGTTCGATCGCGGCGGGGGTGATCTATGCCACCGGGCACATCCGCACTGCCGGCTGGGTACTGGGGCTGACCGCCATCTTCGACGTGCTCGATGGCACGGTCGCGCGTCGGACGGGGCGGTCCACCGTGTTCGGGGCGTTCTACGACTCCACTCTCGATCGCATCGCCGACGGTGCCGTGCTGGGCGGGCTGGCGATCTTCTTTGCGCGTAACGACGTGCTGCGCCTGATCCCCTCGTGGGCCGGGACGCCGATGGTCGCCATCACGCTGCTCGGCATCATCGCGACATTCGTCACGTCGTATACCCGTGCGCGCGCCGACGGGCTCGGGATCGATGCCAAGGTCGGCATCATGCAGCGCCCGGAGCGGGTCGTCCTGCTCTCCGCGCCGCAGGCCTTTTTCGGCCTCACCCTCGACGGCTGGGTGCTGATGGGGATCGTGCTGTTGCTGTCGCTGACCGCGTGGATCACCGTCATCCAGCGGATTGCATTCGTGCATCACGCCACCCGGGGCATGCCGCTGGACAACGCGGCCGTGACCCCCATTCGGCCCACCCCGCCCGGCGCCAGCGCCGCCGGCGAGAAGGCCGTGCGCGCGCCGGCACCGGTCGGCGACGTCGCCTCACGCTAGACACCCAGGAGAACGTCGTGCAGGGTACCACCTCGGGCGCCACGCGCCCGTCCATCGCTCCCGCCACCGGACGCCTCGGCATCCTCACCCCCGGACTCGGCGCGGTCGCCACCACCTTCATGGCTGGTGTCGAGAGTGTTCGCCGTGGCCACTCGCTTCCCATCGGGTCGCTCACGCAGATGGCGACCATCCGCCTCGGCAAGCGCACCGACAAGCGCTCGCCGCTCATCCGCGACTTCGTACCGCTCGCCGGTCTCGATGACCTGGTGTTCGGGGCCTGGGATCCGATTCCGGACGATGCCTATACCGCCGCGGTCAAGGCCGGCGTGCTCGAGGAGAAGCATCTCGCGCCAATCGCCGACGCGCTGCGCGCGATCAAGCCGATGCCGGCGGTGTTCGACAATCACTATGTCACGCGCATCAACGGCACGAACGTCAAGCAGGGCAAGACCAAGCGCGACCTGGCCGAGCAGCTCCGCGCCGACATCCGCGACTTCAAGACCCGCAACAAGCTCGATCGCCTGGTCTGCGTCTGGTGTGCATCGACGGAGATCTTCATCAAGCCCGGCCCGCAGCACGCCACGATCGAGCAGTTCGAGAAGGCCATGGAGCGCAACGACGAGGCCATCGCCCCGTCGATGCTCTATGCCTGGGCGGCGATCATGGAAGGGGTGCCGTACTGCAACGGCGCGCCCAACCTCGCCGTCGATACGCCGGCGCTGATCGAGCTGGCGAATGCCCGCGGCGTGCCCATCTCCGGAAAGGACTTCAAGACCGGGCAGACCTGGATGAAGACGGTGATCGCCCCCGGACTCAAGGCGCGCATGCTCGGGCTGGCGGGGTGGTACAGCACCAACATCCTCGGCAATCGCGACGGCGAGGTGCTCGACGATCCGGCCTCGTTCAAGACCAAGGAAGAGTCGAAGCTGAGCGTGCTGCACACCATCCTGCAGCCCGAGGTGTATCCCGAGCTGTACGAGAACTTCTCGCACGTGGTGCGCATCAACTACTACCCGCCGCGCGGCGACAACAAGGAAGGCTGGGACAACATCGACATCGTCGGCTGGATGGGCTATCCCATGCAGATCAAGATCAACTTCCTCTGCCGGGATTCGATCCTCGCCGCGCCGATCGTGCTCGATCTGGCCCTGTTCTCCGACTTCGCGCAGCGCGCCGGCCTGAAGGGGATCCAGGAATGGCTATCGTTCTACTACAAGAGCCCCATGGCGGCTCCCGGGCTGCAGCCCGAGCACGACCTCTTCATCCAGCAGACGAAGCTCAAGAACACGCTGCGCCATCTCATGGGCGAGGAGCAGATCACGCACCTCGGGCTCGAGTACTACGCATCGTGAGGATGCACCGGTCGATGCTGACGCTGGCCATGGCGATGTTTGCCATGGCCTGCGGCCCCACGGAACGCCCCGAGGGCATCCGGCTCTGGTCGGACGACTTCGCCATCCGGGTGAGCTCCGTGCCCTCGCCGCCGCGCGCGCTGGAGCAGATCCAGTACAAGGTCGTGGTGCGCGACAAGGAAACCGGCGAGCCGATCGAGGTTGGCGAGGGGCGCATCTTCGCGACGAACCAGGATCGCCACAGCATCGACAACGGGCTCACCAAGGGTAAGGAACTCGGCACGTACTACACCACGCTCTTCTTCGCCAACTCCGGTCCGTGGGCCATGGGGGTCCAGTTCCGCCGCGATTCCACGCAGCGGTTGCAGCGCACCACGGACTGGATGCAGGACGTGCTCACCGCCACTCCGCCAGGACAGTAACCCGTCATCATGCGACACTTCTTCCGGACGTCGTTGTCGACCGCCGATGTGCTTGCCGCGGCCGACGCCTTCTTCCCGACCGTTCCCCTGAACCCGGTCTCGACGGCGCCGCGCGCCCGCTCGTTCGCCGGCACGCTCGGCACGCTGCACATCAGCGCGCGCCCCGAAGGGGGGCACTACACCTTCGTCGAGGCCGATACCGACCAGATGGGCGAGAGTCGCCTCGATCGCAACGTGAAGCGCTTCTTTGCGTCGCTGCACCGGCAGGTTCACCCCGGACACGCGCCCCTCGCGTCATACTGATGTCGTCGTCCGACAACCGGCGGCGGGGCACCGGCACGGCCAACGGCCGGCGCTCGGCCGCGCGCAAGCGCGTCGTGCGCTCCATCGAGCCCACCGAGGCGCGCCCCTCCGATGCGCTCAGCCTCGAACGCAAGGTCGAGCTCTACTACTGGATGCGCCTCACCCGCACCCTCGAGGAGCGACTCGTCGCACTCTACCGGCAGACCAAGGTGGTGGGTGGCCTGTTCCGCTCTCTGGGACAGGAAGCCGACGCCGTTGGCAGCGCGTTCGCCCTCGAACGGCGCGACGTGCTCTCACCGCTGATCCGGAACCTCGGCTCCATGCTGGTGAAGGGGGCGACGCCCGTCGAGATACTTCGGCAGTACATGGCCAAGGGCGATTCGCCGACGCGCGGACGCGAGCTGAACATCCACTTCGGTGACACCGAGCGGGGCTTCATCGGCCAGATCTCGCCGCTGGGCGACATGGTGCCGGTGATGGCCGGCGTGACGCTGACGTTCCGGATGCGCGGCGAGGACCGGGTGGGGCTGGTGTATGTCGGCGACGGCGCCACCTCGACCGGCGCGTTTCACGAGGGCATCAACTTCGCCGCCGTGCAGCGCTGTCCGCTGGTCGTGATCGTCGAGAACAATGGCTACGCGTACTCCACGCCCACCGAGCGACAGACGCTGGCGAAGCGGTTCATCGACAAGGCGCCCGGCTACGGCATACCGGGCGAACGCGCCGACGGCAACGACGTGCTTGCGGTCTACGACGCGACCCGGCGTGCGGTGGAACGCGCGCGACGCGGCGAAGGCACGTCGATGGTGGAGTTGATGACGTACCGCCGGAAAGGGCACGCGGAACACGACTCGCAGAGCTACGTGCCCGCGGGCGAGGTGGACAGCTGGGCGAAGAAGGACCCGATCGACGCCTTCACGAAGCGGCTGCTCGACTCGAAGTGGGCGACGCGCAAACAGCTCGACGCGATCGACGCCGAAGTCGC
>DASSBZ010000263.1:0-6734 GCA_035698205.1 Gemmatimonadaceae bacterium
TCGCCGACGCGCTGCGGCTCACGGGGAGTGAGACGGTGATCGAGATCGGTCCCGGCCGCGGTGCGCTCACGCGATTGCTGGCGCCGCGCGCGCGGCGGCTGATCGCCGTGGAGGTGGACCGCGCGCTTGTGCCGCTGCTGCACGCCGAGTTCGCGGATCGGCCGCAGGTGGAGATCATCGAGGCGGATGTGCTCGAGCGGCCGCTCGCGGCGCTGGCCGGCGGGCCGTACGTGGTGGCCGGCAACGTGCCGTACTACATCACGACGCCGATTCTCTTTCATGCACTCGAACTGCCGCGGGCGGAGCGCGCCGTCTTTCTCGTGCAGCGCGAGGTCGCCGAGCGCGTGGTGGCACCGCCGGGGTCACGCCGGTACGGCGCGCTCAGCGTGAACGTGCAGAGCGTGGCGCGGGCCGAGATCGTGGATCATGTCTCGCGCGGCGCATTCCGGCCGCCGCCCGCCGTGGATTCATCGATCCTGCGTCTGACACCGCTGGCGGAGCCGCTGGTGCCGCCGGCGGAGGAGGCGGCGCTGCGCGGGCTGGTGCAGCGCGTGTTCACGCAGCGGCGCAAGCAGATGCGACGGGTGCTTCGCGGCGTGGAGGGGCTGGACGTGGAGCGGGCCGACGCCGCATTGATCGCCGCCGGCATCAACGCCGAGGTACGCCCGGAGACGCTCTCGCCGGAGACGTTTGTCCGGCTGCTGCGCGCGCTTGACGCGGCACGACGGCCGCCGTCCGGCGCCTGACGCTCGTGTTTGGCCAGCGCGAAGCGGCTGGCGCCTGGCGCGCGCGGTTGGTCAGTGCGACGTGGCCGGCGCCTAACGCTCCCGGTTGGTCAGCGCGAAACTCAGACCCTCGAGCTCCAGCGCCATGTTCACGTTGCGCACGAGCACCTCCGGCGGCACCCGGATCTGGGCCGGCGCGAAGTTCAGGATGGCGCGGATGCCCGCGTGCGCGAGGTGATCGGCCACCGCCTGGGCCTGCGCCGCCGGCGTGGCGATCACCGCTATGCGGGCCCGGGTCTCGGCTGCGTCCGATTCGAGCGACTCGATGTCACGCACGGTGAGCGAGTCCCACTTCGTGCCGATCTTGCGGGGATCGCGGTCGTAGACGGCGACGACCCGGAAGCCCCGGTCGCGGAACCCGTGATACTGGGCGAGGGCGGTGCCGATCTTCCCGGCGCCGACGATGATCACCGGCCACTCCTGCTCCAGCCCGAGGATACCGCGCAGGCTGCTCGTGAGTTCGGCGACGGAGTAGCCGAGTCCGCGCTTGCCGAAGGAGCCGAAGAAGGAGAGGTCCTTGCGCACCTGCGCCGAGGTGGTGGCGCCGAAGCGGGCCAGGTCACCGCTCGAGATCGTCTGCTGTCCCGATTCCCCCGCCGCTTCGAGGTAGCGGAGGTAGAGTGAGAGTCGGCGAACGGTCGAATCGGCGATGCGCTTCACGGAAACCGGGGTGCTTGTGAAATCATTCACAAGTTAGATCCGACGCCGTTCCCGCACCAGTTCCCCGGCTGCGCCGGTTATCTTCGCCGCATGACGGTTCACGTCACCTCCGAGATCGGTCCGCTTCGCGAAGTCCTGGTCCATACCCCCGGACCCGAGCTCCTTGCCGTCACCCCGGACACGCGCGAGGACTTCCTCTACGACGACATCATCGACGTCGAGATCGCCCGCCAGGAGCACGGCCAGTTCATCGCCCTCCTCCAGCGCTTCGCGACCGTCCACTTCGTCCGTGATCTCCTGACCGACCTGGTCGGCAGCGTCGACCTGCGCGCCCAGTTGATCCGCGACACCATGGACGTCGTCGCCTCCGAGCCGCTCGCCGCCGCGCTGGCCGAGCTCCCCGCCGAGGACTTCGTGACGCGGTTGATCGAGGGAAGCGTGGCGACCCCGGGTCCCCTCGCGCGCACGCTCAACGAGACCGGCTTCGACCTGCCCCCGCTCCCGAATCTCTTCTTCACCCGCGACTCGGCCATGACCGTGGGGCGCCATGCCATGATCGGCTCCATGCGATTCGGCATCCGCTGGACCGAGGAGCTGATCATGAAGGCGCTGTTCCGCTTTCATCCTCGGCTCGCCAACGACGGTGTGTTGTACGACGGTTCGGCGGAGCGTCGGCTGAACCACACGCTCGAGGGCGGGGACGTGCATATCCTGCGCGCCGACACCGTGATGATCGGCTTCAGCGAGCGATCGTCCCCCGCGGCAATCGACCGGCTCGTCGACCTGTTCTTCACGCGTACCGCCGTGGAGAACGTCATCGTGGTGGTGATGCCGAAGGAGAACACGGCGATCCACCTCGATATGATCTTCACGATGCTCGATCGCGGGCAGTGCATCTGCCACGCGCCGCACTTCGTGGGACCCGAACGGCTGGCGACGCTGCTCTGGCGCAAGGGGGAGGCGACGCTCCGCGAGATGCCGACGGTGTTTGCCGCGCTCGCCGAACTCGCGCTGCCGCTGGATCCCGTGCTCTGCGGGGGGCCGCGCCGCATCATGCAGGAGCGCGAGCAGTGGGCATCGGGGTGCAACTTCCTCGCGGTGCGCCCCGGGGTGGTGCTGTCGTACGCGCGCAACCACGCCACGCTCGACGCCATGTCCGCCGCCGGCTTTCGCGTGATCGCCGGCGACGCGCTGCTCGACGGCGGCGACGTACTCGGCGAGGGCGATCGCGCGGTGATCACGTTCGAGAGCGGGGAACTGGTGCGCGGCGGCGGGGGAGCACGGTGTATGAGCTGCCCGGTCGTGCGGGACGACGCATGGAGCTGATGGCCGGTCAGCACCATCGCGGCATCGCGAGCCGTTGGGCGCAGATGCGCATGCGCGATGGGGGCGATCGATGAACGACGCACAGCGCGACGGCATCCGGTTGCGTCCCGAGGAGGGCGTGCTGATGCAGCGCGCGCGCCAGTTTCTGCGCACCGGCGCGAGCCCATCGGCGCCGCTGATCGCGCACGTCTGCCAGCTTCCTGATCCGCCGCCGGCGGTGGCGGAGCACCTGGCGGTCACGCTGCTTGCCGGCTGCGACGACGTGCGCCGCCTCGCCGACGGCCGGTGGGAGCTGCGCGCAGCGCCGGCGCTCGTGCGCGAGGAACCGTCCCCCCTCTCACCGTCCACGACTGAGACGCCATCGCTCGCGCGCGAGGAACTCCCGCCGCCGTTCGGTCAGCCACACGTCACGACGCGACGGCCGCGCATCGGCAGTACGCGGGGATCGATCGAGTCGACTGCCGATGCACAACCGCTGTGCGAGCAGTCCTGGCTGGTGGTCGACGTCGAGACCACGGGCACGAGCCCGAATGGCGGCGACCGTGTCACCGAGGTCGCCGCGGTTCTCGTACGTGGCGGCAAGGTGGAGCCGGTGTTCCAGTCGCTGGTGAATCCGGAGCGCGCGATTCCGATGTTCGTCAGTGGGTTGACGGGCATCACGCAGGCGATGGTGCGCAATGCGCCCACCTTTCGCGAGATCGCGCCGGCGCTCGCCGACGTGATGCGCGGCCATGTGTTCGTGGCGCACAACGTCATGTTCGACTGGCGGTTCCTGAGCGCCGAGTTCGCGCGTTGCACCGGTGAGATCCTCGACGGGCGCCGGTTGTGCACCGTGCGGCTGGCGCGCCGGCTGCTGCCACAGCTTCCGCGCCGCTCGCTCGATCATGTTGCCGATTACTATGGTGTGGACATCGCGGATCGCCACCGCGCCGCGGGCGATGCACTCGCGACTGCGCATGTGCTCCTCGGCCTGCTGCGCGACGCCGAGTCGCGCGACGTGACCACGTGGGGGGCGCTCGAGGCGCTCACGCGCAAGGGCACCGGCGCCGCTCGGCGTGCCCGTCGGACCGCCTTGCCGCACCCCGTGACAAAGGACACCACGGCATGACGGCGCCGCAACCACTCATCGAGATGTTCACTTTCGTTCGCGCGCGGGCGCGCCCACGCATCGTGACCAGGGACACCACCGCATGACTGCTCCGCAACCGCTCGTCGAAACGTTCACCATCGGGCGCTGGCGCGCCCACGCCATCCAGGCCGGCGGCCAGCGGCTGGATGGTGGCGCGATGTTCGGCGTGGTACCCAAGCCGCTCTGGGAGCGGCGCATCCCCGCCGACGAACGCAATCGCATTCCGATGGGGATGCGGTGCCTGCTCGTCGAGCACGAGAGCGGGCTGGTACTGATCGATACCGGTTCGGGCAACAAGGAGAACGCGAAGTTCATTGGCATCTACGGCATCGAGAATGAGGCCACCGTGGTGCCGGGGAGAACGGCGCTGGAGGATGGGCTCGCGCAGCTCGGCGTTCGGGCGGACGACATCGCCATCGTGATCGACACGCATCTCCACTTCGATCACGCAGGGGGCAACACGTTCGTGGAGGCCGATGCCGGCGATGCCGCGCGCACGCCACGGATCACATTCCCCCGGGCGCGTTATGTCGTGCAGCGCGGCGAGTACGACTTCGCCACGCACGCGAACGAGCGCACCGCGGCCAGCTACTTCCCGGCGAACTACGGGCCGCTGGTGGAGGCGGGAGTGCTGGAGCTGCTGAGCGGGGAACAGGAGATCGTCTCGGGCATTCGCGTGGTCCCAACCCCCGGGCACACGCCGCACCACCAGTCCGTGCTGCTCACGTCGAATGGCGACACGGCGTTCTACGCCGCCGACCTTGTGCCGACGGCGGCGCACCTGCCGCTGCCATGGATCATGGGGTACGACGTTGAGCCGCTGGTGACGCTGGAGACCAAGCGGGGGATCCTCAAGCGGGCGGCGAACGAAGGTTGGCTCATGCTGTTCGAGCACGATGCCAGTGTGTCGAAGGGCTATATCAAGCACGACGGCAAGTCCTACGCGCTGGATACGGAGAAGGGGAAGTAGCGTCGCTTTGGATCTGTCGACGCCCGTCGGCACTGCGCCCCCTCTTGACTCCCTCCCCAGACCGCCGCTAACTTCCACGCTGACAACACGGTAAGCAGGGCATTTGCCCTCACCCTCTGGCCCCGACGCGCTGTTCGGGTGCTGCAGGAGTTCTCGATTCGATGGCGGCCCGCGCTCGCGGGTGGCCATATCGCGGACTTCTCATCCCGGGGAGCCGCGTTTTTTGTTTCGCGCGTCCGGTGCTCACCCGCCGGACGAGATGACCTCGTCGCAGGAGCGGTTCTATTCAAGACACCACCAAGCGCGTCCGCGTAAATCGGCAGATTCGTATCAGCCCGATCCGGGTGATCGGCGCGGACGGAAGCCAGCTCGGGATCATGGAGGTCGATCAGGCGCTGGCGATCGCACAGGAAGCGGGGTTGGACCTCGTTGAAGTTGCCCCTCTGGCTCGGCCACCCGTCGCCCGCATCATGGACTACGGGAAGTTCAAGTTCGAACAGGCCAAGATGGCGCGGCAGGCCAAGAAGAAGCAGCACGTCATCCATCTCAAGGAGGTCAAGTACCGCCCCGGGATCGATGAGCACGACTTCGAGACCAAGACGCGGCACGCCCGACGCTTCCTCGGTGAAGGCAACAAGGTAAAAGTCACGCTGATGTTCCGCGGTCGGCAGATTGCCCACCCGGAGCTCGGCAAGGTAGTCGTGGACCGCGTCGCCACCGAACTGGCCGACGTCGCCAAAGTCGAGACGGATGCCCGGATCGAAGGCAAGGCCATGACGATGATCCTCAGCCCGAAATGAGCGAGTACGCAGCATGCCGAAGATGAAAACACACAAGGGCGCGAAGAAGCGCTTCTCCGTCACGGGAAGCGGCAAGGTCCGGCGCCTCAAGGCCTACAAGAGCCACATCCTCACGAAGAAGGATCCCAAGCGGAAGCGCCGCCTGCGCCAGCCCACGCTGGTCAAGACCGTCGGCGATACGAAGCGCATGAAGCGCCTCATCCAGGCTTGAGGAGACCACACCATGTCACGCGTCCGATCGAACGTCGCGCGCCTCAAGCGCAAGAAGCAGATCATGAAGGCCGCCCGCGGCGCCTTTGGCGCCCGGTCCAAGCTCTGGAAGCCGGCCAAGGAAACCGTCGAACGCGGTTGGCGCTACGCCTATCGCGATCGCAAGAACAAGAAGCGCGACTTCCGTCGCCTCTGGATCATCCGCATCAACGCCGCCGCGCATCAGCACGACCTGAACTACAGCGCGTTCATCAACGGCTTGAGCAAGGCGGGGATCGAGATCGACCGGAAGAACCTCGCCGACCTCGCGGTGCGCGATCCGCAGGCGTTCTCGGCGCTCGCCGACAAGGCACGCGAGGCGCTCAGCGCCGCGTAGGCCCGAAAGCGCTCCGCTCCCGGCGCCGCGCACTCCGGCGCGCCGGGGGCCGGCGCGCACCTGATGTCGATCGGCGGCGGTGGCGCGACTTGCGGGTCGCTGCTTCCGCCGCCGTTGTCGTACGTACCCCGTGACCGTCGACCCCATTCGACAGATGTCCATTCCCGATCACTGGCAGGACGTCGCACGCTTCGTGGCCGACGCCGATGCGGCGCGCCACCAGATGCTGGCGGCCTTCGCGGCCGCCGGCACCCACGCCGAACTCGCCGCCGCGCAGGCGGAGTGGCTGGGGCGGAAGTCGGGGCGCGTGAATGCGTTCCTCGACGCCATCCCGCACCTCCCAGCCGACCAGCGTCGCGTGGCCGGCCCCGCGGCCAATGCGCTGCGCGAGGCCGGGCGCGCACGCGCCGCCGAGCGCGAGCGCGAACTGGCGGCCACCGCCGCGCACGATGCACCGACGCTCGATCTCACCATGCCC
>DASSBZ010000264.1:0-20400 GCA_035698205.1 Gemmatimonadaceae bacterium
GTCACGAGCAGGCCCGCCAGCGGAAGTCCGCGGCACCGCTCCATCACGTCCTCGATCCGCAGGGCGAGGGTGCGCGACCAGCCACGCGTCACCACGGTCCGTTGCCGGACGTCGGCGGCGACGATCATGCGCCCGGGGTGCGCGCACGCAACCCCGGTCATCCAGTCGGGATCCTCCAGCGCCCGCGTGCCGATCATCACCTGGCTGGCGCCCTCGAGCACGAGCGCTTCCACGTCGTCCGCCTCCCGGACGCCGCCACCCACTTGCACCGGAGCCGACGTCGCCCCGAGGATCGCGCGAATCGCCTCCGCGTTAGGCGTGCGGAGCAGGGCACCCCGGCCGGTCGCGGCGTCGAGGTCCACGAGGTGCAGCCGGCGAAAGCCCATGTCAATCCAGGCGCGCGCCACCTCGGCCGGATGGTCGAGCCGGATCCGTTCGTCATCGACATCACCGCCCACGAGCTGTACGCACGCACCGTCGCGCAGATCCACCGCAGGTATCGCCATCATGAGGCCACCTTGTCCAGGAAGGAACGGAGAAACCGGACACCGGCGCGTGCGCTCTTCTCCGGGTGGAACTGCACGCCGAGCGTGGCGTGCCGTTGCACCACTGCGGGGAACGTCACACCATCGTGCGTCGTCCACGCGCGCACCACGTCGTCCTGCTCCGGCGCGCAGACGAAACTGTGGGCAAAGTACGCCGTCGCGAGTCCGCTTTCGTGGAACAGGGGATCGTTCGCGCGCTCGAGCGTGTTCCAGCCCATGTGTGGCACGCGGCGACCGGTCAGATGCCTGACGGTGCCCGGGATGAGACCGATGCCGTGCGATCCGCATGTGGCCTCGTCGCTGTGCGTGAACAGCAGTTGCATGCCGAGGCAGATGCCGAGGCAAGGCAGTCCGTCGAGCAGCGCGGTGCGTATGGCGTCGGCCGCGGGGGCGAGGTGTGCCGCCGCCACGCCAAAGGCGCCGACGCCGGGGAGAACGAGCACATCGGTTTCGAGCGCTCGCCATGGATCGGGCTCCACCCGGACGTCGCGTCGACGGCCGGCGAGCGCCTTGGCCACGGAGTGCAGGTTGCCTGCACCGTAGTCGAGGATGCTCACACGCATTGGCGGGCCTCGGCGAACGCAGCCAATACCCGCTGCATCAAGGGCCAGGGACCGATGCCGACGCGCAGCGCGGGACCAATCCCGGCAAGCCACGGGAAGGCGCGCACCCGAACGCCGAGTTCGTGCATGCGCCGGGCAACGGTCACCGCCTGGGGCAACGGGACGCAGAGGAAATTGGTGGCCGATGGCAGCGGCTCGCAGCCGAGGTCGCGCAACGCGAGGGCCAGCCGCTCGCGCAACATCACGGTGTCTCGCACACATTCGCGCATCCAGTCCGAATCCTCGGAGAGCGTCGCGATGGCTGCGCGTTCAACGAGCGCATTGACCGTGAACGGTCGCGACGCCTTGCCCACCTCGTGTATCACCGCCGGCGTGCCGATGGCATAACCCAGCCGCAGCCCCGCCATGCCCCAGGCCTTGGACAGCGTCCGGACCACCAGCGCCCGCTCGTGTCGCACCACCTCGCACACGTTGGTCTCGCCGCAGAACTCTATGTATGCCTCGTCGATCACCACAAGACCGCGCGCGGACTCCAGGATGGCTGCGAGCGAACGCATGGACACCGGCGCACCGGTGGGGTTGTCCGGTGCGCAGATGTATACGATGCGCGCGTTCGTCGCGAGCAGCGCCGGCACGTCGATGTCACCGTCGGCTCCGCGCGGCACGCCGACAGGCAGCAGCGAGTTCGCCGACGCCAGCCTCGGGACCATGCCGAACACGGGCTCGGTGAAGGCAACCGCTTCGCCCGGGTCGGCGAAGGCACGAAGTGCCGCATCGAGAAGATCGTCGCTGCCGCAACCGGCGATGATGCACTCACCCGGCACTGCAGCGTACGCGGCGAGCGTTTCGCGCAGTGCGCGGCTGCCGGCCCCGGGGTAGCGCGCCACCATGCCGTCATCGAGTGCGCGCAGTTCGCGCATGGCGGCGGGCGGCGCGCCGAACAGGTTCGCGTTGTCGCTCACGTCCACGTCACAGGGGAGCTGTTCAACCGGGTACGCCGTGATCTCCAGATAGGCGGCGCGGCCGACGCCATGCGGCAGGCGATCCTCCATTGGAAACACGTTCACGAGGCGACGCCCCAGCCGCGAGCGGCGTGCGCGTGCGCGCCCAGCCCCTCCGAGTCGGCAATGCGCGCCGCGCTCTCGGCGAGATGCGCCGCCGCGAGACGATCCACGCGCTGCCACGTTGTCCATCGCACGAAATCGCGCGTGGAAAGCCCGGAGTATGAACGGGCGCGTCCACCGGTGGGCAGCACGTGATTCGCACCGGTGATGTAATCGCCCAGCACCACCGACGCGCCCGTGCCGAAGCAGACGGTGCCCGCGTGACGCAATTCGCGCAGCACGGGCTCGGGATCCGCCAGTGCCAGCAGCACATGCTCGGCCGCGTATTCGTTGGCGAACGTCACCGCCTGCTCGACGCTGGATACCGTCAGCACAGCACCGTTGCGCGCGAGGGACTCCCGGATGAACTGCCCGCGTGGCGCCGCATCCAGTTCCCGCGCGACGCGCGTGGTGAACCGGTCCACGACTGGTATCGACGGCGAGATGAGTACAATCGACGAATCGCTGCCATGCTCGGCCTGGGCGATCGCCTCGCGAGCCAGGTGGTCGGGATCGGCCGATTCATCGGCGATGATCAAGAGCTCGCTCGGTCCGGCGGGAGAATCGATTCCCACGTGACCGCTCACCTGTCGCTTGGCCTCTGCCACCCACGCGTTACCAGGTCCCACGATGCGATCCACGCGTGGAACGCTCTCCGTGCCCCACGCCATGGCCGCAATCGCGCCTGCCCCGCCAATGGCGAACATGCGGTCGGCGCCGGCAATCGCCGCCGCCGCCATCACGGCGCGCGACGGCTGTCCCGACGCATCCGGCGGCGAGCAGACGATCACCTCACCCACGCCGGCAATTCGTGCCGGGATCACGCCCATCAGCACACTGCTCGGGTATGCCGCGCTTCCACCAGGCGCGTACACGCCCACACGAGCCAGGGGATCGGGGCGAAGACCGATTCGCACGCCACGCGCCGGCTCAACTTCTTCGGCCCGCGGGAGCAGGGGGCGGTGTACGGCCTCGATGCTGCGCGCCGCGTGCTGCAGCGCTTCGAGCAGCGCGGGAGGCAGGGCCCGACGCGCGGCGTCGAGCACCGCCGGAGGCACCTCGAGCGCGTCGATCTGCGCGTGGTCGAACTCGTTCGCGAGCGCGCGAAGCGCGTTGTCGCCACCGGTCCGGACGTACGCAATGATCGATGCCGTGGTCGATGACACGCGATCGTCGGGATGCGTATCGCGGTTGCACAGCCGCAGGCGCTCCGCGGCCGGCAGGTCGTCCAGCGAACCGGCAAGCCGGAACAATCGCACGGCACTCATGCGATCAACCGCTCGATGCGCGTCACGAGAATGCCCTCGCCACCGAGAGCCTTGAGCTTCGCGAGCGTCTGATGGATGCCATCCGCGACGACCACCGCGTGTACCGCGACATGGTCGCCGCCGTTCATGATGTCGGTGATGGTGGGTCCGGTGATGCCGGGCAGCACCTCGCGAATGGCGCCGAGCGAACGCCGAGGCACGTTGGCCATCACGTAGCGTTTCCCGCGCGCGTTGACCACCGACGCGAGCGTGGCTGAGAGCTCCGCCAGCGCGCCGGCGCTGGCCGGGTCGCTCGGTAACGCGTGAGGAGTAATGAGCCGGGCGGAGCTGTCGAACAGTGAGCAGAGTTCGACCAGGCCGTTCACGCGCAACGTGGATCCGGACGACACCAGGTCGACGACGACGTCGGCGATGCCCAGGTGCGGAGCGGCCTCGACCGCACCAGACACCGGAATAATCTCCACGGATCGCCCCGAGTCGCGAAAGAAGGATCCGGCCAGTCGCGGAAACACGGTAGCAACGCGGCAGCGTTCGGGCAGAAGCTCCAGGCTGGTGATGCCGCTGTCCTCCCGGGCGGCAACGACGAGTCGGCAGCTCCCGAAATGCAGGTCGAGGTCAACGCACACGCGGCGTCCCGACTCCAATACCAGGTCCCAGCCTGTAATTCCGGCGTCTGCCGCGCCATCGGCCACGAACTCGGGGATGTCACGGGCGCCGACGAACATCACCTCGAGCCCGGAACCCAGGGTGGCGCGCAGCGCCCGTTCCCCGGCCATGCGAACGGACAGACCGGCGTCGTCGAAGAGCGAGCGGACCTCGCCTGAGAGGCGACCCTTGTTGGGCAGTGCGATGCGGAGCATGTGGAGGCGGTGGGCGGGGTTCGGAGGCCACGCCGGGGAACGGCGGAGCGGATCGGGACGGGGGTGTCGCGCGGGCGGGGGGCACAAAAAAACGGCCCGTCGAGAGGACGGGCCGTGGCGCCAGCGGTACGGGAGGTCGGAGTCTATCCGGTCATCCGTGCACGCGCGATCGCCCCCGACCCGAATGGCCGTGGTGCAGCGAATGCGAATGATGCCGGACGCGGAAGCTCATGACGGCGGGCAAGCTACGTGGCACGGGAGCACCGTGTCAATGGGGGAGGGGAAAGGCGTGGATAGTGCCGAGGTTGCCCCCGGGGTTCGTTGTGAATAAATTCACAAGGCTCGTCGGCGCCACGAGCGCTCCACTGAATGCTGTATCAGCGCGCTACTCTCGCACGGCTTCCTGGAGGCCTTACAGAATGCGGTCCTACGCTATTACCCTCATGGCCAGCGCGTTCGTACTCGGCGCGTGCGGTGGCGGTGACAACACGGCAACGACTGACTCCTCGATGGCGGCAGCGCCCGCGGCCGACACGGCCATGGTGGCCGCGCCCGCCGGTACGGCAATGCCGATCACCGGCCAGACCATCGAAGTACACATGATCGGCGACGAGAAGGGCTATCGCTATGAGCCCAACGAGATCACGCTGAAGGCCGGCGACGGCATCAAGTTCGTCATGGTCTCCGGCGCGCCGCATAACGTCGCGTTCGATCCCGCCACGCTGCCCGCCAACGTCGCGTCGCAGCTCACGGCGAACATGCCCGACCAGATCGCGCCGCTGTCGAGCCCCATGTTCCTCAACCCCGACGAGTCCTACACGATCTCGTTCGCGGGTGTCGCACCCGGCACGTATGACTTCCACTGCACGCCGCATCTCGCGATGGGCATGACGGGCAAGATCACGGTCCAGTAGCTTCCCGACCGCCGTTCCACGCGGTCGCATCGAACGGGAGCGCCAGCCGGCGCTCCCGTTCGCGTCTGTGGAATCCGCCCCGCTTGCGGAACCACCCACCTCCGCCGATACTCGCCGCGATGGTCGACACGATCACCGGCACCTTCCGGATCTACGAGCGTCGCGGGCGCGCAGAGCGCCGGGCGATGTGGGTGGCGTCGCGCGCGGGGAACGCACTGCGACACCCGTGGCGCATGGCGACCGTCGGCACGGTCGTCTTCGTCCTGGCGCTCGTCGCACTCGTGCTTGTGCCCGGTGGACTGCGCGACAGAACCGCCGCTGTCCAGCCCCCAGCGCTCGCGCGCGTCGATACCCTCCCGCATCTCGACGCCAACCGGCAGGCGGCGATCGCATACGAAGCCGCCATCTCCGACCTCGCCACCTCGCGCCGGCGTCTCGCGGATGCAAGTCGCGCGGCACTCGAGCGCCCGGCAGTACCACCGGAAACGGCCGCGCGACGCGCCCTCCTTGCCGGCGCGAGCGCGGAACTCGATCGACTCCTCACCGCCGCCGAAGCCGTACCCCTCCCGGCGTCGTGGCGTGCCCTCGCTGGCGCGGCGGCGCTGCGTGAACTGCCGCGCACACGCGTGCTCGTGGACTCCCTCGGCAGCCTCGAACGCCAGCGTGACCAGTTTGACGCCGGCGCCGGTGTCGATCCCATCTACGTCGTGCTCACGACGCGGGTGAACGAAGTCGGTCGCGCGCTGGAATCGCTCGCGCGCACACGACGCGAGACGATGCGCAGCGACCTGGCGAAGCTCGCCGAGGCCCGCGCGCCGCCGTCGCCCGCAACAGGATTGCGCGATCTCGAAGGCGACACGGCGGCGGCCAGTGCGCGGCTCGAGGCCACGCGCGATTCGCTCGACCGGACCGCGCGGCGTCTCGCCGCCGCTCGTGAACGGAACGCGCTCGCAGACCGTCGCGCGGAAGCGGAGCGCCGGCGCGCGAATACCATCGCGCCGCCGTTCGCGATCCTCGCTGCCGCGGTCATTCTCGCCATCGGCGCCGGCTTCGGTGCCACGCTGGTGCGCGAGATGATGAGTGCGCGCGTGTCCGATCCCTTCGAGGTCGAGCGATTGACCGGAGCCCGCGTGCTCGCCGTGCTTCGCCCCCGCGACGTCCCGGTCGAGCGCCGCCGCCGGCTCGCCGACGGCGCCCTGCCTCCGCTGCTCGATCCCACCGCCGACGCGTACCGACTGCTCACGTCCCACGTGTCGGCACCGGGAACGCGCGCGACCATCGTCATGGTGACCGGTGACGTGAGCGCGGTGACCGCGACCATCGCGGCGAACATCGGCGCCGTCGCGGCAAACGATGCGCTCAGCATCATGCTCGTCGATGCGCACTTCCAGGACGGCGCGGTGCAGCGCGTTCTCGGGATTCGCAACACCGACGGCCTCTCGGCGGTGCTGGCACGCACCGCCGACTGGGCCGAGGAGCTCGCGCTCGCACCCGTGGGGCGCGACGCCACGATTGATGTGCTCCCCGCCGGCTCGCCGTTGATCCGTGCCCTGACCGACCACGACATCGGGCTGTTCAAGCGCGAGACGCTGCGCCTCGCCCGCCGCTACGACCTCGTGGTGCTCGCCTCGCCCCCTGCCCTCGCCGCGCGTCTCTCGCTCTCACCGAGGGCCATCGTGTGCGCACACGTGGCACACACCCCGCTCTCGACACTCAAGTCGCTCGTCACCGGCCTGCGCGACCATGGCGTGACCGATGTCGACGTCGTGCTCTGGGACGCCGATGAACCGCACCTGCCGCCGGCTCCGGCTGCCACCGGCGTCGAGTCGACAGTGGCGCAACCGGCAACCTGACAGCCATCTTAGGCCCACTCATCACCGTGAGACCGTATGTCGCAGAGCCGCCGAACATTTCTCAAGTGGTCCGCCACCGTCGCCGGGGCCGCGGGGCTCGGCTCGCTCCCGGACCAGGCGTTGCACGCGAACCCGCTCCCCGTTTCGAAGCCGCGGGACGTCGGCCGGGCCCCTGCCCCGCTCAACATCCTGATCCTCGGCGGCACCGGATTCACCGGGCCCGAGCAGGTGGAGTATGCCCTCGCCCGCGGACACCGCGTCACCCTGTTCAATCGCAACAGCACGCGTCCCGATTTCTTCAAGGGACGCGTTGCCGAGGAACTCGTGGGCGACCTCAGCTCCGATACGTCGGCGCTGGCGGGGAAGCAGTTCGACGTGGTCATCGACAATCCGACGACCTTCCCCGCCTGGGTGCGCAACGCCGCGAAGCACCTCGCCGGCAATACGAAGCACTACATGTTCATCTCGACCACGTCGGTGTACAGCGACCAGAGCATCATCGGGCTCAATGAACAGAGCCCGACGCATCCGATGCCGGCAGATCTCGACCCGTACACGCTCGACCCGGCGAACTCGCGCCGCTACTACGGCGCGCTCAAGGTGCGAGCCGAGCAGGAAGTCGAGAAGCACTATCCCGGCATCAACACCGTCATCCGCCCGTGCCTGATCGTCGGGCCGCTGGATCGAACCGACCGGTTCACCTACTGGCCGGCGCGCATCGACGAGGGTGGTGAGGTGCTCGCACCCGACACGCCTGACGATCCCTGCCAGTTCATCGACTCGCGCGATCTCGCCGAGTGGATGATCCGGATGGCCGAGGCGCGCGAGTTCGGACTCTACAACGCAATCGGACCGGCGAAGCCGATGACGATTGCCGAGATGCTGTACGGCGTCAAGGCGATCACGACGGCGGGTGCGCAGTTCACCTGGGTTCCATGGGAATTCCTCCAGACGCAAGGCGTGCGGCCGTGGCGTCACATGACAGTGTGGCAACCACCGTATGGAAGAACCGCCGGTTACCAGAGAAGGAGTTCCACAAAGTCAATTGCGAAGGGACTCACCTTCCGACCGCTCGCGGTGACGGCGAAGGACACGCTGGACTGGCATCGCACGCGACCGCAGAAGGATCAGGACGCAACGCTCAACGGCGAGATCAACGGCCTGGCGATGAGCCGCGAAGCCGAAGTGCTCGCGGCCTGGAAGGCAAGCAGGACCGAGGGCACAGGCGATGACTGATCGACGATCGTTCCTGCAGCGGGCCGGCGCCGCCGCCGGTGCACTCGGCCTCGGCGCACTGCCACGCCCCGGATACGCTGCGGTGCCTGACGAGCGCGCCACCCGCGCGCGCTCCGTCGATCGAGCGCCGGAATCACTCAGCATACTCGTGATCGGCGGCACGGGGTTCACCGGGCCCGAGCAGGTCGAGCATGCGCTGGCGCGCGGGCATCGCGTCACCGTCATCAACCGGAATCGCACGCGTCCGGACTTCTTCAAGGGGAACGCGCAGGTCGAGCAGCTCGTCGGCGACCTGAACGCCGACATGAGCGCGCTCAGGGGACGGACCTTCGACGCTGTCCTCGACATCCCGACCACGGCTCCCTACTGGGTGCGAAATGTCGCCCAGTACATGAAGGGACACACGAAGCACTACACCTTCATCTCGACGATATCGGTCTACGCGGACAACAGGACTGCTGGCGCCGACGAGAGCGCCCCCACGTTGCCCATGCCCGCCGATCTCGATCCGTTCACGCCGGATCCGGCAGCGAGGGGCCGCTACTACGGACAGCTCAAGGCGTTCTGTGAAGGGTTCGTGAAGGAGACCTATCCGGAGAGCCTGATCATCCGCCCCGGCCTGATTGTCGGCCCGTTGGATCGATCCGATCGCTTCACGTACTGGCCGGTGCGCATCGACAAGGGTGGCGAGGTCATGGCCCCCGGCGATCCGACCGATCCGGTGCAGTTCATCGACTCGCGCGACCTGGCCGAGTGGACGATCCGGATGATCGAGGCCAAGGCGACGGGCACGTATAACGCGACCGGTCCCGACAAGCCGCTCACCATCGCGGAGATGCTGTACGGGATCAAGGCGGTGACGACGGCGGGGGCGCAGTTTACCTGGGTGCCGGCCGACTTCCTCGCCGAGCACGAGGTGCGAGGTTGGCGACACATGCCGGTCTGGGTGCCGCAGACGCCCGATACCGCAGGGTTCTCCACGCGGAGTACGGCGAAAGCCGTTGCCAGCGGGTTGACATTCCGGCCGCTCGCCGTGACCGCGAAGGAGACGCTCGACTGGGCCGCAACGAGAACTCCAGAGCAGCAGAAGGCGCTGGAGGATGGTGCTGTTGCAGGTATCTCCATGGCCCGTGAGGCAGAAGTGCTCGCCGCCTGGCACGCGCGGAAGCGCTCCGGGTCGAATTGAAGGAGAAGCTCACCGGCCGCCTTCTCCGGCGCGTCGTGGAGGTCCGCGACGGCGAAGCGCGGGCAATGTTCGTTTCGTTCGCATACTTCTTCTGCGTGTTGAGCAGCTGGTTCGTCTTGCGGCCCATCCGCGACGCCGTTGCTGCGGCGACCGGCGCGTCGCGACTTCCGTGGTTGTTCGCCGGAACGCTCACCGTGACGCTGCTCTTCCAGCCGCTGTTCGCGTCGCTCGTGGTCCGGTATCCGGCGAGAAAGTTCATCCCGATCACGTACCACTTCTTCGTCTCGAACCTGCTGGTGTTCTACGTGCTGTTCCGCTCCGACGCGACGGCAGCGGGATCGGCCACGAGCGTCTGGACGGCTCGCGCCTTCTTCGTCTGGACCAGCGTATTCACGATGTTCGTGGTGTCGGTCTTCTGGTGCTTCATGGCGGACGTCTACCGGAGCGAGCAGGCAAAGCGTCTGTTCGGATTCATCGGACTTGGCGGCACACTGGGCTCCGTGATCGGCTCGGCCGTGACCGCGTCGCTGGCCAGCCGGATCGGTACGGCGAACCTGATTCTGGTGTCGATCGTGATGTTGGAGCTTGCCGTGCTCGCCGTGGTCCGGTTCCCGGTGCGCGATGACTCGGGCCGGGACGCCGGGGGGGGCACGAACGGCGTCGCACGCCGGGACGCGCCGATCGGCGGGAGCATCTGGGCCGGCTTCACGCGTGTCGCACGCTCACCCTATCTCGCCGCGATCGCGGCGTTCCTGATCCTGTTCACAATGGGATCGACGTTTCTCTATTTCGCGCAGGCGGAAATCGTGGGACGCGAGTATCCGGACCGCGAATCCCGGACGGCGGTGCTGGCCACGATCGAGTTGGCCGTCCAGGTGCTGACAATCACGGTGCAGGCGTTCCTGACGGGGAGGATCATCCGGTGGCTCGGTCTGGCGGTTACGCTCGCCATCCTGCCGATACTCACCATGGTTGGCTTCGGCGTACTGGCCGCGATGCCCGTTTTCGCAACGCTCGCCGTGTTCATGGTGCTGCGCCGCGCGACCAACTTCGCGCTGACGAATCCGTCGATGGAGGCGCTGTTCACCGTCGTCAGTCGGGAGGACAAGTACAAGGCCAAGTCGTTCATCGAGACGTTCGTCTATCGCGGCGGCGACCAGGTTGGCGCGTGGACCTATGGCGGGCTCACCGCGCTGGGGTTGGGGCTCGTTGGCATCTCGATAGCCGCAGTGCCGGCGGCGCTGGTCTGGCTGCTGCTCGGAGTCTGGCTGGGGCGGAGGCAGGCGGAGCTGGCCGGGGGGACGTTGATCATGTCAGGGGGCAGCGCGCGGGATGCTCGGCTCCAGGCACGAGCCACCGAGCTCTCTCCTTGACGGGATAGGAGAAGGGTGGCAGCTTTCTCCTATCCCGTATAGGAGAAGCATTGGCACCGTCCGCCGCACTGCTGCCCGGCAATCTCGAGATGGTCATTCTCAAGGCCATATCGCTCGGTGACGTACACGGGTATGGCGTGCTCCTGCGTATCGAGCAGATCTCCGGCGGCGCGATCCTCGTGCAGCAGGGCGCGCTCTATCCGGCCCTGTACCGGCTCGAGCACAAGGGATTGATCGCCGCTCGCTGGGGCACATCGGACAACAATCGGCGCGCGAAGTTCTACCACCTCACCGCGCTCGGGCGCCGGCAGCTCTCGAAGGAGCAGAACAGCTGGCAGCGTCTCGCCGACGCGATCGCACGGTCACTTACCGCGACGCTGCAGGAGACCTGAGATGACAGGCCTTCCGGGGGGAGCATCGGTCGCGGGGCTACTGGCGCGTGTGCGCTCGCTGTATCGCGGGTTGCGGCATCGCGCTGACGTGGAATCGGACATGGTCGAGGAGTTCGGGCATCATCTTGCCGAACGTACCGATGACCTGATTCGCCAGGGGCTCGCGCCCGATGCCGCGGATCGCCAGGCCCGGCGCGAGTTCGGTCACGCGGGTACCCATCGAGCGCAGGCGCGCGAGGCGATCGGGCTGAGGTCATTCGCGCAGCTCCGCTTCTCGTGGCTCGACGTCAAACTGGGCCTGCGCATGCTGCTGAAGCATCCGATGCTCAGCCTGGCGGCCGTCTTCGCACTCGCCGTGGGCATTCCGGTGGGCCTCGCGCCGTCGCACATCGCGCGGGCGCTCGAGGCGCCGCTGCCCGGCGATGCGGATGACCGCGTGCGGGCGATTCGATTCTGGGATCCGCTCTCGTCAGGGGTCGCGCCCACGTGGGACGACGAGTTCACCTTCTGGCAAGCGACGTTGCACAGCTTCTCGTCGCTCGCTGCCTTTCGCACGTCGACGTACAACGTGTCCCTGGCGGACGGACCGTCGGCTCCGGCCGCCGGTGCGCTACTCTCCGCCTCGGCGTTCAACGTGCTGCGCGCCGGACCACTGCTCGGACGTGTGCTCGATTCAGGGGATTTCGCCGCTGGCGCGCCGGACGTCGTCGTGATCGGCTACGCGCTCTGGTCGTCGCGATTCGGGCGTGATCCCGGGGTGCTCGGACGAAGCATCCGCATCGGGCGAACCCTGCATACGGTGGTGGGCGTGATGCCGGATGGGTTCCGGTTCCCCGCCAACGAAGAACTGTGGCTTCCCCTGCGCCTTGCGTCGGTCGGTGGCGTGGATGAGCGGACGCCGGTGCGAGTCCTCGGACGGTTGGCCGACGGCGTGTCCGTGCAACAGGCACAGGCGGAGCTGTCATCCACCGGTGTACCTCCACTGATCAACGCGGACGACGCGGCGGAACGCTCGCGGCTGCGGCCGGAAGTGGTGCCCTTCGGCTTGCTGTATCTCGGGCTTCCCGCGGGCGGACTCGACAGCCTGACCGAGTTTCGCTTCGTGCAGATGCTGATGTTCGTGCTGCTGCTCGTCGCATGCGGCAACGTCGCCATGCTGGTGTTCGCGCGCACCGCGACGCGCTTCCGGGAACTCGCGATACGCACGGCGCTCGGCGCGAGCCGATCGCGCATCATATCGCAGATCTTCGTGGAGACCTTGCTGCTGGCCGTCGTCGCAGCTGGTGTCGGGGTACTTGTGGTGAATTGGGCACTCGCACACGTGAATCTCGCGGCGCTGGCCGGCGAGTCCGCGTTGCCGTACTGGCTGTCGCTCGACGTCACGCCTGCGACGGTGTTCAGTGCACTTGCACTGGCGGCCGTCAGCGCAACCGTGGCCGGCGTGGCGCCGGCGATCGCCATCACGGGGCACGCGTTCTCCCGGAACATCCGTGACCGATCGGGTGTGCATTTCGGCGGCCTGACCAGCGCGTTGGTGGTGGCCGATATCGCGGTATCCGTCGCGGCCGTGGGGATGGCGCTTGCGATTTCTGCGCACGCCACGGATCTGCAGGCGGCGAATCGCGCCACGGGCATTGCGGCATCGGAGTATCTGGCGGTGGAGTTTCGTCTGCCGGCGGACGACCGCGGCTTCACCGGCGCGCGAGCGGACCTCGGCGCGCGCGATCGACTGCGTGCGCGACTCGCGGCCGACCAGCGGGCGCTCGTCGCTGCCCTCGAGCAGGAGCCCGGAGTCAAGCGCGTGGCGGTTGGCGACGTGCTGCCGCGCATGGAACACCGATCACGGCCCTATGAACTGGAGGGGGTCGATCATGCGCCGGATGCGCCGCGTCGCTGGACGCGGCTGGCGCGTGTGGATGCGGGCTTCTTTGACGCCCTGGAGCGCCCGATTCTCAGCGGACGCAATTTTGTGCGGACCGATGCGGAGCAGGACGCGCAGGTCGCCATCGTGAACACGGCGTTTGTGGAACGCGTGCTCGAGGGTCGCAACCCGATCGGTCGACGCGTGCGGTTCCCCCTGGCCGCCGACACGGGGAGTGCGGCATGGTACCGGATTGTCGGGGTGGTGGGCCCGCTGGGCGTGGACATGTTGAATGCCGAGCGCGGCGAGGCCGTATACCTGCCAGCGGCACCGGGCACGATCAACCCCATGCAACTGGGCGTGCACGCGGTGACGTCACCGGCGAGCCTTACCGGCCGCGTACGCGAGGTGGCGCGGACGGTGGATCCGGACCTCGTCATGGGAAGGGTGTCGGTGCTCAGCGACGTTCGGCAGGGCGATTGGTACCTCGTGATGGGGCTCGCCGCCGGGCTGGTCCTGCTGGTCGGCGTACTCATCGCCCTGGCGACCTCCGGTCTGTACGCCATGCTCTCACTCTCCGTCTCTGAGCGTACTCGCGAAATCGGCATCCGGGCGGCGCTTGGCGCATCGCGGCCTTCGTTGCTTGCCACGATCCTGAAACGTTCGCTGTTGCAGATCGGCTTGGGAGCCGCAATCGGTCTCCCGATCGCCGCGCGCTTCGTGTTCGAGCTTACGGGCACGCCTGACGGCGGAGGGTCCGTCCTGCGCTCGATGGCGCTGGCACTCGGCCTGTCGGCGGGCATCGTCGCGCTGGTCGGGCTGAGCTCCTGTCTCGTGCCCACACGACGGGTTCTCGCGATCGAAGCAACCGAGGCAATTCGCGCAGAAAGCTGACAGGGCCACGACGAGTCGGATACGTCGTCAGTGGACGACCCATCATGCCGGCCGACTGACACCGCCGCCTCGCGATCGGAACAACGCGCCCGCTACACTTCAAATCGCACCTTCCTGATTCCCCTCCTCGCAGCGCGCGTGCATGTCAGAGCAGATCGCCGACTACTCCAACCTCCCCAAGGTCGAGGCCTGGACCCGCCTGAACGCCGACGTCCGGACCGTGCTCGAAGGCATCGATGACGACGTGGCCGCCATGGCGACCATCAGCGCGATGCTCTACCATGGCTTTGGTCACCTGTGGGCCGGATTCTATCGAGTCGTAGAGCCGGATCGGCTCCTGCGTGTAGGACCGTATCAGGGATCGCTCGGCTGCCTCGAGATTGCGTTCGGCAGCGGCGTCTGCGGGACGGCCGCCGCCGAGCGTCGCACCGTGGTGGTGCCCGATGTGAACCGCTTTCCCGGGCACATCGCCTGCGACGCCAGCGCGCGGTCGGAGATCGTGACGCCGGTCGTCAACGGAAAGGGCGAGTTGACAGCGGTGCTGGACATCGATTCGGAGCATCTGGAAACGTTCGACGACGAGGACGCGCGCGGCATCGAGACGCTCGTGACGTGGTTCGCGCGCCGCTGATGGCCCGAAGGCAATGGCTGCTGCCCATTCGATCGGGCCGCCGCTAACTTGGAGCGCACCGGTTCGAATCATCCGCCACCGTCGCCGTCATGCCTGATCGCGGTTATTCCGATCGTGTCAACCACGCCCTCGCGTTCGCGGCCAAGCACCACGACCAGGAGGTGCGCAAGGGCACGCGTCCACCGTACCTCACGCGTCCCGCCAACATCGCGGTCATCCTGACGCGCTACGGCCGCGACGAGACGACCGTGGTTGCCGGCATCCTGCACGACGTGATCGAGGATGGCCTGCGCGAAGGACAGTCACGCGATTCCCTGGTCTCCCGTATCGCCGACAAGTTCGGCGTCGAGGTGCTGGAGACCGTGCTGCAGGTGGCCCGCCGTCTCATGGACGCAGCGGGCGTGGAGATGTCGGCAGACGAGTCCCGGCTCGATCGCCTCGAACGCCTGCGCATGGCCGGCGATGCGGCACGGTGGGTGTGCGCCGCCGGCACGCTGCACGATGCCGGATCCCTCCTCGCCGATCTCGCGCGCACGGAGTATCCGGAGCATGTATGGGCACGCGCAAACGATTCGCCCGAGCGCGTCGCGCGCTGGTATTGCCGCGTGCACGAGACGCTGCGGGAAGCGGGGTTCAACGCCCCGATCATGGACGAACTGGCCGACACCACCAACGCGCTCGAGCGTGCGAGCCAGGCGGCGCCGCTGCGCTGACCGAGCGTGGCGCGGTGGCGCCCGCGTAAGTCAGTGCGTGGCCGCCGGCTCCGCGGGTGAGTACGTCCGCTCCACGTAGTCCTCGAGGATCTCGAGAAACTCGGCGACGATCCGGTCGCCCTTGAGCGTGACGTAAAGCCGCCCATCCACGTAGACCGGCGCCTTCGGTTCCTCGAACGTTCCCGGCAGCGAGATGCCGATATTCGCATGCTTCGATTCACCGGGGCCGTTCACCACGCATCCCATCACCGCCACGTGCATCGCTTCCACGCCGGGGTGGCGATCGCGCCATTCGGGCATCCGCTCGCGAAGGTGCGACTGGATGTCCTCCGCCATCTGCTGGAAGAACGTGCTGGTGGTGCGTCCGCACCCGGGGCACGCCGTCACCTGCGGGGCGAAGTTGCGCAGCCCCAGCGACTGCAGAATCTGCTGGGCGACCTGCACCTCTTCGGTGCGATCTCCGCCTGGGCGCGGCGTTAGCGACACGCGAATCGTGTCGCCTACGCCTTCGGCGAGCAGCACCGAGAGCCCCGCGGTGCTGGAGACGATCCCCTTCATGCCGAGCCCCGCCTCGGTCAGCCCCAGGTGCAACGGGAAGTCGCAGCGCGCGGCAAGTCGGCGATAGACGTCCACGAGGTCCTGCACCTGCGACACCTTGGCGGAGATGATGATCCGATCGTGCGCGAGGCCGGCTTCCTCGGCGAGCACCGCCGAGCGCAACGCACTCTCGATCATCGCCTCGATGTACACATCGCGCGCGTCGTCCGGCTCGGCGCGCGCGGCGTTCTCGTCCATCATGCGCGTCAGGAGATCCTGGTCGAGGGAGCCCCAGTTCACGCCGATGCGGACGGGCTTGTCGTTGGCGACGGCGATTTCGACGATTGCGCGAAAGTTCTCGTCGCGCCGCTTGCTCCCCACGTTGCCGGGATTGATGCGGTACTTGGCGAGGGCGCGTGCGCAGCCGGGGTACTTCGCGAGAAGCAGGTGACCGTTGTAGTGGAAGTCGCCCACGATGGGGACATCGACGCCCGCGTCGGCGAGCCGCTCGACGAGCTCGGGGACGGCGGCCGCCGCCTCATCGTTGTTGACCGTGACGCGGACGAGTTGGGAACCGGCGCGTGCGAGCGCGACGACCTGCCGCGCCGTGGCGGCGGCGTCGGCCGTGTCGGTGTTCGTCATGGATTGGACGACGATCGGGTGGGCCGAGCCCACCGGCACGCCCCCGACTGTCACCGTAACTGTCTGTCTTCGCTGGCCGAACCGCACGCGCTGCTCCTCGAAACCGTGGGGGAATAATACCGGGACGAGCGAAGGGGTCGCGGCGCCCTGCCCGTACAGATCCCGAAAATCCGGACTGGCGCATGCATTGTTGCGCGGACCTGGCTCACGTATATTGTCGCCGCTCGCCAGCGGGCTGGACGACGGAGGCGAGCGATCCAGCGTGGGGGGTCTCATGGGTCCCGCGATGCATTGTCAGGGTCCGGCGCGTTCCGCTCCCTCGACAAGGTTTTCTTACCAGGAGCAGGAATGCGTACGACCGGAAAAGTGAAGTGGTTCAACGACGCCAAGGGCTTTGGTTTCATCACGCCCGACAACGGCACCAAGGACTGCTTCGTCCACTACAGCGCCATCCAGGGCAACGGCTTCAAGTCGCTGGTCGAGGGTGACTCGGTGGAGTTCGACATCGTGCAGGGGCAGAAGGGTCCGGCGGCGGAGAACGTCGTCAAGACCAGCTGACACCGCACCCACGCAGGAACAACGGGGCGCCTTCGCAAGAGGGCGCCCCGTTTTGCATGTGAATGATGCTGCCCTGCTGCGCGCTGTATGCTGGTGGCTCTTTGCGTCCTGCCCTGGTTGGACTGCGGTCGGTATTTGTCGCGAACACTGCATGCTGCATGCAGCATCAACACCGATCATGGCGCCGGCTGCTGTACGGCACTGTCCGCGTGCACGAGGTGCAACCGCACGATCAACTGCTCGCCCATATCGCCCTGGCGCAGCCCCCACGCCTGATCCCCGCGCACAACCGACACGTTGACGCCCGTCGGCGCGCGCACCTCGCCCAGATATCTGCCGTCGGGCTCGAACACATCGTACACCGCCGGCTCTACCCACGACGGCGGCGCTGGGCGCTGCGGTGTAGCCTCGCCTTCGACCTCCGCATGCTCGGCGGTCGTGTGCCGGCGAACCCAGATGCGTCCGTCCTGACCGATCAGGAAGGAGCGCCATGGCGGCTTGGTGTGCGGCACCGGGGGCAGCTCGGCCGTCATGAACTGCCCCTGGTACTTTCGGTACCAGTCGTTTCGCGCCTCGAGCTCCGCATGCTCCTCCGGCAGTACCTCGACAACGGGAACGGAGCGTTCGATGCGAACCACCGGCGCGCCGGGCGCACGGACCTCGAAGCGATAGGTGTCGTTCACACCGACTACGAGGTAGCCGAGTGGGCTCCAGGCCCAGATCTTCGCGGGGAGGAAGGCTCCGCCCGCGCCTTCCGGCTCGCCCGGCATGGCGGGGATGGCGATCGAGTCGACGACACGCCCCGAGTCATCGAGGTGCAGGAGCCCGATGTTCCACGGCTTGTTGCGCTCGGGCCGTGACAGGAGAATCCGGAGATAGAGGTGATCGGCGGTATCGAGCACCGTGGCGTCGTTCGTGAACAGCCCGCTCGTCACGGTCCACTGCGTGGACGGAGAGCCATCAGGGTTGTAGACGTTCATGCGCCCGTTGCGGGGATCGCGCATGACCACGCGGCCGTCGTGATGTCGCACCGCGAGACCGAGCGAAGCATCCTCGTACTCTCCCGGCCCGGCGCCCTTGGCGCCCAGCGTGCGCACGTAGGCGCCGGTCGAGTCGAAGTAGCGCAGCGCCGGCACCTGACCGTCGAAGGCATAGATGCCCCCCGCGCTGTCGACGGCGAGCGATGAGATCTGCCCGAGCATGAGCTCCTCGGCGCCTTCGAGCACGCCGATCGAGAGGTCTTCGACGAGGGTCGCGGTGCCGTCCCGGATGCTCCCGGAAATGGTGCGCACGACAATCGTGTCGCCGATCGTGTCGCGCTCGGCGACCCAGGTGCCCAGCCGTTCGCCATCGGCCGGAGCGCAGGCGACGAGCGCGAGCAGGGTGGCGAGCGAGGTGAACGGGAGGCGTCCGGACATGCTGATTGGGCTGGGGGGAGTAAGAGCCGCGCGAGTCCGACACTGCGAATCGGGGACGCCCGGGGCAAGGCGTCGCCGGACGGTGCGACAATCGCGGCACGCCAAGCGTTGCCGGCCGGGGCGGCCGGTCGTCCCACCTTGCGCGGCCAAGCTTTATTTCGTAAAGTACTCCGCACGACCACCCCGCGAGGCCTCATGTACGACCATTCCTCCGACTTATCCGCCGGTGCCGCCGGCGCCACGAGCAACGATATGTCCGGCCTGTCGACCGCCCCCGCATCCACGGTCCCCTCCCCGCGCGCGCTGCTCGCCCGACGCGCACTCCTGGGCGCCGTGCTCCTCGGTCTCGTTGCCGATCCGCTGCTCCGACACGGGCCGTGGGGGATCGGCCTGCTGATCTGGATGCTGCAGTTCGCCGCCGTCGTCGTGGCGCTCGTTCGCCAGACAGGACGAACGTTCGAACGCGAAAGCATCCTCTGGCTCACCGTCGCCGTGCTCTGCGCGGCCGGTCTCGCCTGGCACGATGCCGATACCCTCATGGTCTTCGACGTCATGGCCATGCTCATCGCGCTCGTGCTGCTCGCCATGAGCCTCGCGAACATTCCCGTTGCGGGACTCTCCCGCGCGCGCGTGCGCGACCTGGTCCGCGCCGCATTCGGCACCGGTCTCGAGGTCGCCACCGGAGCGATCCCGCTCGTCCTGCGCGATGCCGAGCTCCATACCGCGCTGCGCTCCGCCAGCGAGGGACCCACCCGCCGCATCGCTCGCGCGCTGGTCATCACCCTGCCGGTCCTGCTGGTGTTCACGCTGCTGCTGACGCAGGCCGACCCGATCTTCGGGTCGTTCTTCATCCTCCCGCCGATCGACATCGAAGTCGTGCTGTCACACGTCGTGATTGCCGGCTTCTTCGCCTGGGTGGTCACCGGCTGGCTGCGCCGCTCGCTGCTGGCGCATCGCGGCGGCCGCACACCGGTGACGACGCCCTTCCCACTGGCGCTCGGTGCCACCGACGTGGCGTTCGCGCTCGGCGCACTCAACGTGCTGTTCGCGGCGTTCGTGATCGTGCAGATCGGCTGGCTGTTCGGGGGCGAGGCGCTCGTGCTTCGGACCACCGGGCTTGGCTACGCCGACTACGCGCGCCGCGGCTTCTTCGAACTGATGTGCGTCGCCGGCCTGCTGCTGCCGGTGCTGCTCGCGTCGCGCGCCCTCGTTCCCGAGTCGGAAGCCCGCACGCTGCGCCTGCACAGCCGGCTGGCGTTGCCGCTGGTCGTGCTGCTCGGCGCGATGATGGTCTCGGCGGGGGCGCGGATGCGGCTCTACGTCCAGTATTACGGCCTGTCAGTGGACCGGCTGTATGCGACCGCGATCATGATCTGGCTGGCAATCGTCTTCGTCTGGCTCGTGGCGACCGTGTTGCGCGCCCGGCCGCGCCTCTTCGCCGCCGGCATGGTGGCCAGCGGCTACGCCGTCCTGCTGGCGCTCCATCTGCTGAATCCCGACGCGCTGGTGGCGCGCACGAACCTGGCGCGCGCCGGGACGGCGCGCCCCGGCACCGCCGGTGCCGACCCGCTCTATCTGGCCTCGTTAGGCGGCGATGCCGTGCCGGTGCTGGTGTCGGCGCTGCTGTCCGCGCCGCCCGCTGCTGATGCCGCTGCCGCTGCCGCACGTTGCTCGGCGGCCGCCACCGTACTCGACCGGTGGACCGGCGAACGCGGCGCGCAGAAGACCGGGAGCTGGACGCAGTGGAACCTCGCCCGCAACCGGGCGGTGACAGCGGTGCGGGCGAACGAGGGCGCGCTGCGGGGGATCGCCTGCGCGAAGGTGGCCGGTGGCGCGGTCGAGCGATCAGCGAC
>DASSBZ010000265.1:0-13779 GCA_035698205.1 Gemmatimonadaceae bacterium
GATCTGCGTGGGCGCGGCGAGCGTCAGCGCGCTCCGCGGCAACCGGTACGATGCGAAGTAGAGCGAGTCGAGGGTGACGACGCGTCGCGTGGAGTCGCCGAGCATCGCCGAACCGGAGGCACGCAACTGGATCGTGTCGCCCGTCTCCGCGCGCAGCGAGTACTGGATGTCATCGAGTCCGCCGAAGGTGGCCGACGCGAGCACCGATTGCAGCAGCACCCCGCCGATGGTTCCGCTGTCGACCACCACCTCCAGCGTGCCGTGCGGCTCGGAGGGGAGCCCCTGCAGTGCGATGTCGGCCTGTGCGTACGCCTCGTAGGTGCCAAAGGCACGCAGCGACTGCGCGCGCGCGGTGCCGTTGAGGTCGAGCGAATCCACCGACCCCGTGAGCACGGCGGTGATACCGAGCGATCCGCCAACCTCGGTGGAATCAGGGATCGCCGTGGAGTCGGTGATGGCGCCGAGCAGCGCGAGCACTCGGCTGACCGAGTCGCTGAGCGCCACCACGAACAGCGAATCGAACCGGTCGCGTGTGAGCGACAGGGCACCGGTGGCGCGGAGGTCACCCACCGACGTGAACGCCTCGAGCGAGTCGACGCGAGCGCGGCCGTCGGCGAACACGAGTCGCGACGTTGCACTCACGATGTCCACCCCCTGTGCGCTGGAGGAGTCGACGTCGACATTCAGGTGACCCACGAGGTTGGCGAGCGAGTCGCCGGCGATATCGGCTTCGGCCACCAAATCGAGCCGTGTATGCGGCAGGCCATTTCGCGTGGATGCCTCGGCGAGATCGAGTTCCGAGGCACGCACGGTTCCGACGCCGCGCCACTGCGGCTGCTCCACGTCGAAGCGGCCATCCACGTTCACCGTGCCGCCCGGGCCGGCGAGCGTGCCGACGATGGCGAGATCGGAGGTGATGCCTTCGATGTGCAGCGCGCCGCTGGCCGGCGAGAGGCTGTCGACCGCCGGATACGCCGTGGCGAGGGCGCCGAACGACAGCGGCTCGAATTGGAGGTCGAGGTTGTAGCGCAGCCCTTCATCGAGGAAGATGATGCGACCGCCACCAAGGGCGTGCAGCGGCGGCGCCGGTCCCTCACGATAGAAGGCGTCGAGGTTGCGGAGCCGGATGTCCGAGTACACGGAGTCGAGCGTGACGCGTCCCGTGAGCGTTCCGGAGAGAGGCGGGAGCATGCTGTCCTGCCGCGTCCACGAGCGGACATCGAACGGCTGGACGTCGAGCGTGAACGCGCGAAACGCCGTGGCACCGGGGCGGCTCATGTCGAGACCGCCGCGTGCCTGGATCATGCTCACGGCGCCCGTCACCGTGCGATCGTCGTATCGCACGCGCGCCGAATCCACGATGAAGCGGTTCAGCGGGCCGCCGGATGCATCGAGGCGCCCGGTGATCGTCCCCTGAAAATCATAGGGGAGCGGACCGCCGGTGAGGATGCGCACGAGATCCATGTCCATGGGCTGCAGGTCGAGCGCCACGTCGGTGATCTGGAGCAGCGGGCCGCCCACGCCGAAGGTGATGCCGCCGAGCAGATGCGAATCGGTGGAAACGACATCCATGTCCGTGACGCGATACTCCACCACGGACGGGTCGTCGCCGTTGACGATATGCACATCGGCGCGACCGCCACCCTCGCGCGGCAGCAGGTCGGTGATCCAGGCAACGTCTGCCAGTGCAACGGTGTCGCCGCGCAGACGCAGGTTGTAGCCCAGGTTGCCCTCGTTCCCATCCAGCGCGAGAGTGCCGGCGAGTGCGCCTCGCGATGCCGTGAGGGCAAACGCCGGCAGGTCGATCGTAACGGTGTCGTCGGCGAGGCGCACGGTGCCGCGCGCGTCCCTCAACGTCAGCGGCGGGTCGGACTCCAGAAGCGACAGCGCCGCGATGTCCAGCTCCATGTCGGAGGCGACGGTCGCGAGCTCGATGCGCGGGGCGCTGAGATTGACGCCGGTCCAGCGCCAGCGGCGCACGAACGAGCCGGCACCGGGTACGATCTCGCTCCCTTCCATGGCAAGGGCCGCCGCCACGGTGCTGTCGCGCGCGGCCCCGGTGAGCGATTCGTCTGGCGACCAGGGCATTTCGAGCAGGAAGGAGCCGCCCACGATGCGCACGTCGTTCAGGATCACCCCCGGGCCGCGAATCGTGTCCTGCAGGATCGTGGTGTCGGGCGGAAAGACGCGCGACACGTTCCACACCGATGCGGAATCCTCGCGCAGGATCATTACCGGGCGCGTGACATCGGCGCTGCGAAGCACCAGTCTCCGGCGCAGCAGCAGCGACGCAAGGTCGCAGCGTGCCCGCACGGGTCCGGTGGCGAGCATGAGCGAATCCGACGGATCGCGGATCTCGACCGAATCGACCGACACGGCGCAGCCGAAGCCGAGATCCAGCCGTCCCAGGTACAGGCGACCGTGCACGGCGTCCTGCGCCATGTCGATGGCGAACGATCGCACCCACGAGACGCCGATGCCGGTCTGCGTCAGCACGAACAGCGCCGCCGTGACCAGCACGACCAGTCCGAGCACCACCCCCAGCAGCCACGCCGCCGCCCGCCGGACGCGCGCCATCTAGAACGCCTGGCCTAACGAGAAGTGCAGCGTCAGGCGCCGCCAGAAGCCCCCGGGTTTTCCGGGCGTGAATGTATCGCGGCACGGGCCGTCGGCCTGCGTGACGACGGTGGAATCCTGGCTGAACGTCACGGGAAGCCGGTTGCCCGGGCTGACGCAGAAGAGCGGACGCCTGGCGAAGTCCGGCTCGAAAGGCGAGTCGATGAAGGCGGGGCCCCGATCGGGCGCATAGTTGGCGTAGCCCACGTCGAGCCGTACCGGACCGATCGGCGTGGTCACGCGCACGCCCACCCCTGGCGTCCATCGCAGGCGATCGACGCGCAATCCGCCCAGCTCGCTCTCGCGGTTCCACGTCGCCCCGCCATCCAGGAACGCCACGAACTGCACGATGTCATCGAGCATGGGCGCCCGCCAGCGCAGCTCGGCGCCCGCCAGCGCCAGGGTGTTGCCCCCCGACGGGATCACGCGGAACGCGCTGCTGTCCGGTGACGCGCGCAGGTATGTCTCGCCCCCCTCCTGCACGAGGAATGCGGTGTCAGGTACGTACGCCCGCGGACCGACCTCGTTATGCCGGAAGCCGCGAATCGTGGTGGCGCCGCCCGCGAAGAAGCGCTCCTGCTGCGGTATCCGCGTCCCGCTGCCGACGTTCGTGATCGTACCGAGCCGGAGTCGCGTCGCGAGCACCGTGCGCGAACCGAACGGGATGTAGCTCGAGCCATCGAGCACGAGTCCGGCGAACTGGTCGGCGTGGCTCGACCCGATGACCGACAGCGCGCTGCGCCCCTCGAGGCGAACCGAGTAGCCGCGATGCGGATCGGCGGGGTTATCGGTACGAGCGCGCGACAGCGCTGCGCTCAGCACTGCGAGCGGGCGCTTGGCAATCAGCGTCTCGCGATCGCTTGCCGTGCAGGCGCCGAAGATCCAGCACTGCACGCTCGCCTCGGCTTCCGTTGCCCCGTACGAGAAATCGTACGAGAGCGATGCCAGCCACCCCCTCGGCAGGCGATGCCCGAGCGACGCGAGCGCGCCGAGGCTGGTGGTGCGCAGATACGCCTGGTACTCGCTGCGTCGTTCGGAGTAGAGCGTGAGGGCGCGGCTGGTGCCGCGAGCTCCAATGGCCGGATGGCTGTAGGTTGCACCGGCATAGTAGTTCAGCCGCTGCCCGTAGATGTCGCGCCGCGCGGCGCTGGAGCAGAGGGCGCGGGCAAAGTCGGCCGGTTCACCGACACCGATCTTCGAGAGTCGCACGGTGAAGTCGAGGCGTCCCGCTGATCGGATGCTGGCGGCGCGCCCCAGGTCACCCTGCAAGCGCCCGCAGTCCAGCGTCCCGTAGCCCGCGCGCCCCTCCACATCGTAGCGGTTCGCTTCCACCACGGTCACCTGGACCGCTGTCGTGGCCTGCCCGCTGTCGCCAGGGGTGATGCTGTCGACCGCAACGTCGACCGACGCGAACACGCCGGCATCGAGGAGGTTCGCTCGTGCCATGAGCAGATCGGTGGAGCCGAGCACCTGCCCCTCCCGCAGCCGCGTGAGGCGCTCGACCTCGCGCGCCGGCACCCGGAGCGGGTCATCCTCGTGCGGCGTGGCCGTCACCTGCAGGCTCGCGAGATGAACCACCGGACCGGCGGTGACATCCACCAGGGCGGTGCCGTGCAGCGCACCGTCGGCGGCCTCCACCCGCGACGTGACCCGCGCCTGCAACCTCCCCTGCTGGCGCAGCGTGCGCTCGATCTCCGCCCGACCGCTGTCCAGCACGAATTCATCGAGGCGGTCGCCGGGTTGGAGTTCGATGAGCGCGCGAAGGGCGCGACGCAGCGTGTCGCCCGTGATCCCGGTGACCACGACGGAGTCGGTGAGGCGCGGCGGGCCCTCCTCCACGCGGAACGTCACACGCGCGCTGTTCGAGTCGGGGCGCTCCACGATGGTATCCACGCGCACAAGCGGAAAGCCGTGGCGGCGATAGAACAGCATCACGCGGACGAGATCGCCCGGCAGCTCCCCACTGTCGAGGCATCGCTCCGTACCGAAAATCCGGAAGACGCGACGGATCAGCGACGATGGCTCCACCGCAATGCGCGCGCGCAGGTCGGAGTCATCGAACTGCGAATTGCCGCGGAACGAGACGCCGAGCAGTTGCACATTCGACACTTCGCACGACGGATCCTGCGCCTGTGCCGTACCCGGGAGCGCCGCGAGCGCCCCGCCGACGGACGCGGCCAGGATCACGCCGCGCAGCGCGCTCCGCCGCCGGCGGCGGCTCACAGGGGCGCGGCTCGACCGGCGCAGCGCGGGCGGAGGAGGGAGCAGGGTCCGGTGAGGAACGTGTGGGGGAGGAATTTCGTAGGAGAACACTGACGCAGGAGGATAGGTCACGCATCGTCCGGCGGCTACCGCGCGCGCCGGACGGGCCGCCAGCCGGTGGCGGGGAGATGTCATCGCATTCGATCATACACGACAACGGCTGCAACCGGTTCGCCATCGCCGGTGTACGCACGAGGCAAGTAGCATGTCCCTTGCCGCTACGTCCTTGGGGGCCCATGCCCCGCGTGCCGGACTCCGGTCAGCGACGGTGCGCGGCACACTGCAAACCGGGCCTCCGGCCGCCGCGATCAGGCGACCTGAGCGCCACTCTCGCCCCCCGGCACGCCGGCGGCTAGACTGCGGTAACGCCCCGCCTCCGGGAGATTGGGGCGCCCGATCGTCGACTCCTCACATCCCGACCGATGACCCTTCGCTCGTTCAGAGGCACGACAACGCTGCTCTCCGCCCTCGCCCTGCTCGTCTCGCCGGAAATCGCGCGGTCGCAGGCCCCGGCGCCACTCTCGCGCGCCGAGACCGAATTCCAGAAGGGCGCCTTCGCCTGGGAGCGGGGAGATTACCCCGCCGCGCTGACCACCTTCGACGAGCTGCTCGGCTCGAGCGACGCCGCGTCGTTCGTCAGCCGGATTGCGACAATCACAGGCGAACGCTACCGCACCGTGGAGCTTACCACCGACGGGAGTTCGCCGGCGGTGAGCGCCAGCGGCGAGTGGGTGGCCTGGGAATCGGATGCGGGGGGCGCGACCTGGCTGCACATCGCGCGCGTGGCGAATGGCGTGGTCACCGCTGACTCGATGCCGGGGAGCGGATTCGCATTCGCATCGGGTACGGCAGCGGCGCGCGGCGTGTACGTGCGCGTGCCCGAGAGCGCAGAGCTTGCGACCGCGCGCGCCGAAGTCACACGCGCGCAGCGGGCGCGTGAGTTCCCGGCCATGCAGCAGGCCTCCGCGCGGGCGCGCGATCTGGAACGCCGATCGGCACGGCTCATCGTCCGCGACCTCGCCACCGGTACCGACACCGACTTCGGGAATCCCGGGTTCGCCGTGCACTCGCCGGTGTTCGCGGCCGACGGCAACGCGCTGTATGTGCTGGGCGACGCCGAGGGTGGAGCGGGCACGGACATCTATCGCGTGGCACTCCCCGGCGGCTCCGTTACGCGGGTCACCGCGACCGGCGGTGTGCGCGCCGACCTGGTCGCCGTGGCCGGAGGACGGGTGCTGATGTACGCCACCGCCGCGGGTGGCAATGCGGCGGCTGGCGCGCGCGGACGCGCGAGTGCCTTCGCGCTGTACGACCTGGCCTCGGGCGAGGCGCGCGTCATCAACGGTGCGCAGCCGGTCGTGTCCGCCTCGGGGAACCGGGTGGCGTGGATCGAGACCGACGGCAGCGCATCCGTCCTGATGTCGCTTGCGCTGCCCGCCGCCGGTGAACCGGTGGAGATCGTGCGTACCGCCGATCGGCTGAATACGCCGGCGCTGTCGCCGAACGGTGCCACCGTGGCCTACTCGCGCATGCCGCGCGAGAACTGGGAGCTGTACGTGGCCGGCACCGATGGCAAGGGCGATCGGCAGTTCACGCACGATGTGCAGCACGACATCCTGCCCATGTGGATCACCAACGAGAGGCTGCTCGGCGTGATGGGTGAGGGGCGCCATCGCCGCTCCTATCTGTACGACCTGGAAACCGGGGCGCGCGAACGGCTGTTCCACAACAACACCGTCCGGACGATCGCGCCGGAGTATCAGTGGGTGGCCAGCGCTGACGGTTCCACCATCGTGACCCAGTCGGAGCGCGACGGCGATACCGTGTCTCCGGAACGTGGCGTCTACATCACCCGCCTCGACCAGGAACTGCCGGCCACCGACATTCGCGCGCGCGTGCGAGAGCAGTTGGCCACCGAGCAGGAACTCCGCCAGCGGACGACGGCGATGTTCGCGCCCATCACCCACGCCGTGCGGCCCGTTGCGCAACTCGTCTCCAAGGATCGCATCTACTCGTATGAGCGCGACCTGTTCGCATTCGGTTCGAAGCACATCACGCAACCCGGTAACGCGAAGGCCATCGACTACCTGACCCGCACGTACGCGAGCTTCGGTTACGAGCCCGACGTGCAGTGGTTCGAGACGCGCGGCGTGCGCACGGCGAACATCGTGGCCACGCTGCGTGGAACGGTGTCGCCGGACGTGGTCTACGTCGTGGGCAGCCACTTCGACTCCGTGGAACGCGGCCCCGGCGCCGCCGACAACACCAGTGGCACGTCGATGCTGCTGGAAACCGCTCGCGTGCTGCGCGATCGCCCGCTGCCGGCCACCGTCATGTTCGTGTCGTTCACCGGCGAAGAGGCCGGCCTGCTCGGCAGCCGTGAGTTCGTGCGCAACCTCGTGGCCGACTCGGTGGTGCTCGCCGGTGCGATGAACAACGACATGATGGGCTTCAGCAACGACCAGCGCCTCGACAACACCATTCGCTACTCGAACCCCGGCATCCGCGACGTGCAGCACGGTGCCGCCATGCAGTACTCCGACCTGATCACTTACGACGCGCTCTATTACAAGAGCACGGACGCCGCGGCCTTCTATGAAGCCTACGGCGACATCGTCGGCGGCTTCGGGTCGTATCCGGTGCTGGCGAACCCCCACTATCACCAGTCGCACGACGTGCTCGAAACCATCAACCACGAGTTGATTACCGAGACCACGCGCGCGAACGTCGCGACGCTCATGTATCTCGCGTCCGCGCCGCAGCGTCTGCGCGGGCTGGAGGCGGTTGTGGGCGAGCGGGGGACGGCAACGCTTTCGTGGCAGCCGAGCCCGGAGACCGACGTGATCTCCTATCTCGTGGAATGGGAAGACGGCGGTCGTACGCGCTCGCAGCGTGTGCGCGAGACCCAGGTCCGGCTGTCGGGGGTGAACGAGGGGACTGAGGTGCGCGTGAAGGCGATCAACAACCGCGGCCTCGAGGGGTGGGACTGGGCGCGGGTCGTGGTCCGGTAGCGGATGGCGGTACCCGGCGTTCGGGTGTCCTCAGGGACGAGGGGCCAGGGGGAGGGGAGTGCACCGCCGGAACCGGCGGTGCCTGCGCCGCTCCCTCCGCGCGTGCCGATCCAGGTCAAGGACGATCCGCAGAAGAAGATCCAGCTCGACCGGATGAAGCGGCGCGCCTCCTGGCTGCTGCTCTTCTTTACCGCGGTGTTCCTTGTCACCGCCTGGTTCGAACCCGGGCCCGGATGGCTGGGTTACGTGCGGGCAACGGCGGAAGCGGCCATGGTGGGCGGGCTCGCCGACTGGTTCGCAATCACCGCCCTCTTCCGCCACCCGCTCGGCATCCCCATCCCGCACACGGCGATCATTCCGCGGCGCAAGGACCGCATCGGCCGCAGCCTCGGCGGATTCGTCCAGAACAACTTCCTCTCGCGCGAGGTGATCGCGCTTCGCCTGCAGTCGCTGCACGTGGCGGAACGGCTGGCGAAGTGGATCGCGGTCCCGGAGAACAGCCGGCGCATCGCCCGGCATGTGGCCGGTGGGCTGGCCGGCGCCGCCGATGTGCTGCGCGACGAGGACGTGCAGGGGATGATCGACCGCAGCCTGGTCGCGCGCATCCGCAAGACGCAGGTGGCTCCCATGCTCGGAAAGGCGCTCACCATCCTGACCGCCGGCAATCGCCACCAGGAGCTGCTGGACGAGGCCATCCGGCTCGTCTCGGAGGCGGTTACGCATAACGAGGAGCTGTTGCGCCAGAAGATCCGCGACGAGAGCCCATGGTGGGTGCCCGAAGCGGTGGATGACCGCATCCACGTCAAGATCGTCAACGGCATCGAGACGACGCTGCGCAATGTCAGCGCCGATCCCGATCATCCGCTGCGCGGGCGGTTCGACGAGGCGCTGCGGGAGTTCATCGAACGGTTGCGCACGTCCCCCGAGACGATGGCACGCGCCGAGGCGCTCAAGGAGGATCTGCTCGCCAACCCCGCCGTCCAGCAGTTTTCGGCGTCGCTGTGGACCGACGCAAAGGCGGCGCTCATCCGGGCGTCGGAGCGTGGCGACGACGATCCGCCGGGTGCGGTGGAGCACGGGCTGGTCCGGCTGGGCGAGCACGCGCTGTCGGATCCGGCGTTGCTGGCGAAGGCGGAGGGCTGGATCCTGGAGGCGATCTGCACGGCGGTCGAGCAGTACCGCGAGGAAGTCGGACAGTTGATCATTCACACCGTCGGACAGTGGGACGCCGAGGAAACGTCGAAGAAGATCGAGCTCCAGATCGGGAAGGACCTCCAGTTCGTGCGCATCAACGGCACGCTCGTGGGAGGGTTGGTGGGGCTGGTGCTGTATACGCTGCACCAGTTCATGTAGGGGGTGTGGTGCGAAGCGGGCGACACGGAGACTCCGTGCCGCCCACAGGTGAACGCGGGAACTGTCAGATCAACTCGTGGAGACAGCGATGGATGAGAAGCAACTGGCAAAGCTGATCCGGAAGAACAGCGCCAAGGCGGAGCAGCGGCAGCAGGGGCGCAAGGCGCGCGCCTACGACCACACCGCGCCCGTGCGCGAGTCAACCGAGGACGACAAGGAACGCGACGCCATCTTCAAGGAAATGAAGAAGCGCGAGTTCTGATCGCTCAGCGGTCGTCGGGGTGCTGGAAGAGGAACACCCAGGCGGCCACCGCTCCACCAAGCAGCGGACCCACCAGGTAGTACCAGAGGGCGCCCCACGAGCCGCCGCCCATGGTGGCGTCCACGATGATCGGTCCCACACCGACCGCGGGGTTGAACGCGCCCCCGGAGATCGCGCCACCCGCGAAGGCACCTGCCATCACGGTGAAGCCGATCGCCAGGCCGTAATAGGAATTGCCCTCGGTGGCCTTTGCCGTGGCCGTGTTGAGCACCACGAGCACGAGCGCGAAGGTGAAGAGGAACTCCACGAGCAGCACGGCCATCGGGGTTGCCGTCGGTCCGGGGGCCACCACCAGCGTCTGCCCCATGATCGATCGTGTCACGATCGCGGCGACGATCGCTCCGAGGAGCTGGGAGATCCAGTACGGGCCCACCTCACCCGCCGGCAGCTTGCCGCGCATGAACACACCGAGCGTGACCGCCGGATTGAAGTGCCCGCCGGAGATGTGCCCGCCCATGTAGACCATCACCATCAGCGACGTCCCGATCGCGAGCGGCGCCATGGGCGACTGCCCCAGCACCGACAATCCGACCGTGAGCACGAGAAAAAACGTGCCGATGAACTCCGTGAGGTAGCTCTTCATGGCTCGTGGGGTTCGTGTGGAATCGCGCCGGCCGCGGCGCGGCCGCTCCCAGCATAACGCGGACGCCGCCGGCGCGTCAGGGGCGCAGCCCGCCTTCGGAGAGGAAGTCGGCCGCCAGGTTGGCCATCAGCCGCACGCCCGGAACAAGGGCGGACTCGTCGGCGAAGAAGCGCGGCGAATGGTTGGGAGCGGCCTTGGTCCAGTCCGAGTCCACCGGCGTGACGCCGAGAAAGAAGAACATCCCCGGCACTTTCTGCTGGTAGAGCGCGAAGTCCTCGGCGGTCGTCGTCGGCGTGGCGATCGACACCTGGTCCTTGCCGGCCACGCGTTCCAGGGTGGGGAGCATCTGCGCCACGAGCCCGCCGTGGTTGCTCGTGACCGGGTTGCTGCCGGAGATGGAGAACGTGGCAGTGGCGCCGGCGGCTGCGGCGATGTTCGTCGCCGTGCGCTTCACGCGCTCGATGATGTCGGCGCGCACTCCCTGGTCGAACGTGCGGATCGTGCCATCGAGGGTGGCGCTGTCGGGGATGATGTTGAACCGCACCCCGCCGTGCATGCTCCCTACGGTGACGATGGCCGGGGTAGTGGTGAGGTCCACCTGCCGGCTCACGATGGTCTGCAGGCCGAGCACGACCTGTGAGGCCACGACGATGGGATCGACGCCGTTCCAGGGGACGGCGCCGTGCGTCTGGCGGCCATGGATGACAATGCGATACGTGTCGGAGCTCGCCATGATCCCCCCGGCGCGGTACTGCACGCTCCCGGTGGGGAAGGGGAACGCATGCAGGCCGAAGATCGCATCGACCTTGGGGTTGTCGAGCGCGCCCTCCTCGATCATGACACCGGCGCCGCCGCGTTCACCCGGCGGCGCGCCTTCCTCGGCAGGCTGGAAGACGAACACCACGGTGCCGGCGAGCTGGTCCTTCAACCCGGCCAGCACCTCGGCCGTGCCCATCAGGATGGCCGTGTGCATGTCATGGCCGCAGGCGTGCATCACGCCGACCTCCTGCCCCCCGAACGTCGTTCGCACCTTGGACGCAAAGGGGAGGTCCACCTCCTCGGTGACGGGCAGCGCGTCCATGTCGGCGCGCAGGGCCACAACGGGTCCGGGGCGCGCCCCACGAAGCACACCCACCACGCCCGTCTTCGCCACACCGGTCCGGACCTCGATGCCTAACGATTTCAGGTGCGCCGCCACGATCCCGGCGGTGCGCGTCTCGCGGTTGGACAGCTCCGGATGTTCGTGGAAGTCGCGCCGCCAGGTGACGAGCTTCTGGTGCAGCGCGACGGCGCGGGCATCGATGGGGCCGGCCAGCGCGGATGCCTGGGCATCGAGCGCGCGCGGCAGGGTGAGGGGTGCTGCGCCCACGACGGCAAGCAGCACGGCACAGCGGAACAGCGCACGAAACACGACGAACCTCCGGTCAGGGTGCAATGGCGAACTCTCGGCAGCCGCGCACACGGTGTCAATGCGGCGGACGACGGCGCCGAGATGCGCGGCGCGCGGATTCCACCGGCGCTCGCGAACGTGCACGATGCCGTCAGGGATCGACCGTGACGGTGATGGATGCCCACGAATCCCGCTCGCCGCGCACGTAACGGGCATCGCCGATCCAGACGTCCGCACGCCCGTCCGGCCGACGGTGCTCGACGAAGAACGGAAAGCGCGCCCAGCGCAAAAAACGCGCGCCGTGCGGCGTTCGGGCGGCGGCACGGGACGCCGTGGTCCACTCGTTGACCGGAATCGCCCGTGGATCCCACGTGACCACCGGCCGCGGCGCGAAGCGTACCGTACCGCTCCGGTACGTCTCCCCTTCATCCACCAGGATCGCCCGCGTCAGCGGGTTCGCCGGCTCCGGCGCCACCATGAGCCGGCGATACTCGGCACCCTCCAGCGAGAGTTCGGCGCGCGTCGCACTCTCGCCCACATCGTGCAGCGCCCGCATCGCGCCGATATAGAGGACCGACACCGCGAGCGCTGCGCGCGCTCCCCACGTCCACCGGGGCCGGCCGGATTTTCGCGCGCGCCACGACCACCACGTGCCCACCCCCAGCGCGAGCAGCAGCCATGGGTCCACGATGAACAGCGTGTCGCCGAAGAACCACTCGCGGGACGTCGGCATGAGCAGCCTCACGCCGTACGTGTTCAGCCAGTCGAGCGCGGGATGCGACAGGATCCCGATGAGCGAGAGGAGGAACAGCTGCGTTGAGTCGAATGCGGGCTGGCCGGCGCGTACCACGCCCCTGCGAACCACCCGGTGCCAGAGCGCGACGAGCGCCGTGAGTACGAACGGGAGGACGAGCATGGCCAGCACCCCGTGGGTCCAGCCACGCCGGATGTCGAGCTGTATATCGCCGAATGGCACGGCCAGCGCATCGATGTCCGGAAGGTTCGCCGCGATCATGAGCGTGCCGGCAGCGAGTGCGGTACGTCGCTCGAGCCCCGATTTGGCCAGCGCCGCGCCGACGAGGGTGTGGCAGAGGTTGTCCATCGCGCCTCAGTCGGTCGCCACCGCCACCGCCTTTGCTGCGCGCCGCGGCTTCCGCCGCCGCCACCCCAGCAGCAGCGCCGGCATGACGAGCATGGCGCCGATAGTGCCGGCCACCGTGCCCCCGGCGGTGGCGAGTGCGATCGCACCGAACAGGTCGCTCGCGCTGGTACCCACCGCCAGGGGGATCAGGCTGGCCAGCGAGGTCACGGTCACCAGCATGATGACGCCGGCGCGGTCCAGCGACGCCTGCAGCACCGCCATGCCGTCGAGCGGACGACCTGGCTCGTTGTCGCTGCCCCGCCTCCGCTTTGCGAGCGCGGCATCGACCAGGAGGATCCCCTGATTCACCGCGAGCCCCACCACGAGTATCACCCCCACCGCCGCTTCGCGCGAGAAGGTGGCCTTCGCGATCCAGAAGGCACCCACCACCCCGGCGAGCGCCAGTGGTATGCTGAGGAACACCATTGCCGACGCCCACACGGAATCGAACACGATGGCCGAGGCGAGCACCACGAGGATCACGCCGATCGCGAAGACGAGGTACAGCCCCTTCTCGCTGTCGTCGGGGTTGAAGCCGAAGCCGAACGATGCATCGGCGACGCTGTACCCCGCCGGCGTGCTGATGGACGCCATGAACCCCTCATGCGTGCGCTGCGCGAGCTTGTTCGGACCACGGAATTCGTAGCCGACGATGCGCACGTACTGCTGGTCTTCCCGGCTGATCGTGCTCAGCGCCTCGCGTTCGTCCACCGTCGATACGTCGCCAATGCGCACCGGCGCGCCGCTCGCGGTGGGGATCAGGGCATCACGCAGCTCCAGCAGCGAGCGGTCGCGCGCGCCAGCGGCCTTCACGGTCACCGGCACCTCGTCGCCACCGATCTCGAGCAGTTGGCGCCCCACCGGTCCGCGCACCTCGCGCGCGACCGCCTGCGTGAAATCCCGAGCGGTGATGCCGAAGCGCGCGAGTGCATCGCGGTCGGGATCGATCGTCACCGCGTGCGCCCGCTCCTGCGCGAAGAAGCTCGCCGAATTGATGTTGACGTTCCGCACCCGAGCGATGCGCTCGAGACGGCTCTTCAGGTCGAGCGCCAGCTTCTCCACGCCATCGTAGGAGTAGCCGAGCACGCGCATGCGGAACGA
>DASSBZ010000266.1:0-18576 GCA_035698205.1 Gemmatimonadaceae bacterium
ATTCGCGCGTTCATCGCCGCCGGCACGCCCATCGAGTCCATCTCCGCTGCCATGGGCGACATCGGCTCGTTCCCGGAAGTGAATCGCGTCGAGTACATCTCCTCGGAACAGGCGCTGGAACGCGCACGCCGCGAGCTCGGCGAGTTCCAGGACGTGTTCGATGGCGCCTTCCTGCCGGCATCGCTCGACATCCGCCTCCGCGAGGGGAACCGGAACCCGGCGACCGTCCGCGACGTCGCCCAACGGCTCGAGTCCTACCAGTTCGTCGACGACGTGCGCTTCGGCGAGGAGTGGGTGGAGAAGCTCTATCGCATTCGCAACATCGCGACGGCCGCCGGACTCGTCCTCGGTCTTGCCTTCGCGGCGGGGGCCATCATCATCATCGGCGCCACCATCCGCATGGCGGTCATGTCGCGCGGCCGCGAGATCTCGATCATGAAGCTCGTGGGCGCCACCGACGCGTTCATTCGCCGGCCGTTCCTTATCGAGGGCTTTGCCAAGGGCATCCTCGGCGGGCTCCTCGCGCTCGGCATGACGTGGGTGGCGAACGCGCTGATCAACCGCAATCTCATCGAGACGCAGTTCTTCGATTCCCGCATGGCGCTGGTTGGCGTGCTGGGGGGCGCCCTGATCGGGCTCATCGGCAGCGCGCTGTCGGTGGGGAGGCACCTACGTCGGGTCTGACGCGGCTGGTGCTGCTGGTGGCGCTCGCGGGTCTCCCCGCGGCGACTGCGCTCGCCCAGAACCCGCCCGCGACGGAAGCGAAGATCCGTGAGCAGCGCGCCGAACTCGAGCGCATCCGTCGCGAACGCGAAGAGCTGCAGGAGCGCATGCGATCGCTGCAGGGGCGCGAGCACGATCTCTCCGAGGAGGTGCAGAACCTGCACCGCCAGGCTGATGCCACGGCGCGCGTGGTGCGGACGCTCGACGGCCAGCTCGAGTCGCTCATCGCGGAAGTCGATGGAACGACCGCGGGACTCGTTCGCGCCGAGGATGAACTGGCGATCAAGCGCTCGGTCCTGCGACAGCGCCTCGTCGACATCTACAAGCGCGGCCCGCTCTATACCACCGAAGCGCTGCTCTCGGCGCGTTCGTTCGGCGATCTCGTGGGCCGCTACAAGTACCTGCACGAGCTGGCGGTGCGCGACCGGGCGCTGCTCTCGCGGGTGGAGGCGCTCTACCAGCAGGTCTCGTCACAGCGCGAACAGCTCGTCCGCCTGCAGTCGGAGTTCGAACGCAACCGGCAGGAGAAGCTCGATGAACAGCGGCGCCTGCGCACGTTGCAGCAGCAACGCTCGCGGAGCCTCGCGCAGACCAAGAACTCGCGCAAGGAAATCCAGAATCGCCTCGCCCGCATCCAGCGCGACGAGAAGCGGCTCGCGGACGTGATCGCATCGTTCGAGGAGGCGCGCAAGCGGGCCGAGTCCGCCGCCGGCGCCGGGGCGGCATCCACGAGCAGCATCCGCACCAGCGATTTCGGCAACCTCGACTGGCCGGTGAGCGGCGAGATCCTCTATCGCTTCGGTCGCGCGGTAAATCCGAACAACACGACCATCCGCTGGAACGGAGTTGGCATCGCGGCACAATCGGGTACCGCGGTACGCTCGGTGTCGGCCGGCGAGGTGATGGTCGTCCAGTCCCTCGGCACGTACGGGCTGACGATCATCATCCAGCATGGCGGCGGCGATTACTCCGTCTACGGTTCGCTCGCCATGGCCAACGTCGAGAAGGGGCAGAAGGTGCTCAAGGGGCAGGTGATCGGCCAGGTCGGCGTCTCCGATCCGGAGCTGCCGGCGCATCTGCACTTCGAGATCCGCCCGAAGGGGCGCGCCATGGATCCCCTCGCGTGGCTGCGCGCGCAGCGCTGATCGCCCCGGCACGCGAACGCCATGCTACTCGGTGCCCATACATCCACCGCCGGTGGGACCACAGCCGCGCCACCGCGCGCGCAGGTCGTCGGCGCGCACACGATGCAGATCTTCACCAAGCAGGCCAATCGCTGGGCCGAGCGCGATTGCGATGACGCCGAGCACGCCGCCTTTCGCGGCGCGGTCAGCGAGGCCGGGCTCACGTGGATCTGCGCGCACGACAGCTACCTCATCAATCTCGCCTCGCCCGATCCCGTGCTCCGGGCGCGTTCCATCGACTCCTTCGAACGTGAGCTGCGGCGATGCAGCGCGCTCGAGCTGGACGCATTGGTCTCGCATCCGGGGAACTACATGGATGATCGGGCCAGCGGGCTGGCCCGGAACGCGGATGCCATCAGCGAAGTACTCGGCCGCGTGCCAGCGGGAGTCCGGCTGCTCATGGAGACGACCGCCGGCAGCGGCACCGTTCTCGGCGCGAACTTCGAGGAGCTGGCATCGCTGATCGAACTCGTCGACCCGTCGGTGCGCGAGCGCGTTGGCGTGTGTGTGGACACCTGCCATGTGTTCTCGAGCGGACTCGATCTCGTCGGCGATTACGACGGCGTCTGGACCCGCTTCGGCGATACGATCGGATTCGGTCGACTTGGAGCGCTGCATCTCAACGACTCCAAGACCCCGTTCGCCTCGCGTCGCGATCGTCACGAGCTGATCGGCGATGGCTCGCTGGGTGAGGGGGTCTTCCGTCGCATCATGACCGACCCCCGACTGGCCGCCATCCCCAAGGTGATCGAGACACCGAAGCTGGACGATCCGGCCACCGTGGATCGCCGTATGCTCGACCTGCTGCGGAGTTACCAGGCAGCCCCCTGAACGATTGCGCGCCGTCCCCACCGCCGGTAAGATCGAGCACCCTGAGCCGGAGGTCGCGATGGTATCGCTGATGTCGCTGTGGCTGCCGATCCTGCTGTCCGCCGTCGTCGTGTTCGTCGCCAGTTCCATGGTGCACACGGTACTCGGCTATCATCGCAACGATTTCGCGCGACTCCCGCGTGAGGACGAGGTGATGCGCGCGCTGGCCGGGATCGACATCCCGCCCGGCGACTACATGATGCCATGGGCCGGCACCGGCGCCGGGATGAAGGATCCCGCGTATATCGAGAAGCGCGCGCGCGGACCCGTCGCCATCATGACCGTCATGCCGAGCGGACCGATCGGCATGGGTGGCAGCCTCGCGATGTGGTTCGGCTTCACCGTGGTGGTGAGCATCTTCGCCGCGTACGTGGCCAGTCGCGCGCTGGCCCCGGACGCCATGTACCTGGACGTCTTCCGGATGGCGGGCACTACGGCGTTCGCCGGTTACGCGCTGGCACTCGCCCAGGGGTCCATCTGGTTCCATCGCGGTTGGCGCTCCACGCTCATCTCCATGTTCGACGGGCTGGTCTACGCGCTGCTGACTGGGGGCGTCATGGGTTGGCTCTGGCCGAGGTGAGTCGGGGCGTCGCGGACGGCGCTGGCGGCTGACGGCCCCCGTCCCAGCGGTGCGACGCGGGATCTACCCGCTCCGCCGCGGCGCGCGTGATGCGTAGGAAAGCGATCGTGTGACCGGGGACGCGGCGCGGTGCCGCGACCCCGGAGCAGCCGGCATCCACTCCGGTACGGAGGACACGATGACGCAACTCGAGCCAACCCCCGCCGAGCGTCGCATCCAGGTTCGTCAGGTCACGCACGTGCAGGCATCATGGACGGAAGCGGAGCGCGGGATGCCGGGCGCGTTCACCATCCAGTTGATCCTCGACCACGGCGCCGACGAGTACGTGTTGCGCCCCACTGCGTCGGATGCGGAAGTCCTGATGGCCATGCTGCGCCGTGCGCCCAACGTCATGTTCGACGAGGAGCGCAAGGTACTGATGTTCGGCAACGTGGCGCTGCACTGAGCGGCGATCGGATTTCAGGCCGGCAGTTGTGCGACGCGCCTGGCGAGCGAAGGCGGCACCAGCGACGGCTCCACGTCTGCGAGCGCGCGCAGGAGCGCGTCGCCGCCCGGCACCTGCTGATCCCGGGAGAACGCCTGCTCCAGCAGGGCGAAGGCGCGTGCGCGATCAGCCCGACGCGCGGCATCGTCGGCGATCAGCGACGCGCGCGTGGCCACGAGTTCAGCGGCAGCAAGTACGCGTCGCGGATCGCCGAGCACGGCAGCAAGCGTGGTCGCGTCGGCGTGTCGCACCGCGGGGGCCAGCGGGCCGGCAAGCGTCTGCCATGCCTCGGCCAACTCGCGGTCCACGTCCTCGAGGTGCGCCGAGCCCGCGGGGCGTGCGCCGAGCGCACGGGCGATCGCCTCGGCGACGGCCTTGAGTTGCGCGAGGAGAAAATCCTGCTCCGATCTGGTCGGCACGTGGGTCTGCCTGTGACGGGGTCGGGAGCGCCGCGCCGTTCAGCGGCCGGGCAGTTGATCCATGCTGGCCACGATGCTGCCCACAAGGCCGTACTCGATGGCCTCCTCGGCGCTGAGCCAGAAGTTGCGCCCCGTGTCGTCCTCGATGCGCGAGAGCGGCTGTCCGGTGGCGGCGGCGTAGACCTTGTTGAGGCGATCGCGCATGCGGAGGATCTCGCGGGCCTCGATCTCGATGTCGCTGGCCGTGCCCCCCACGCCGCCCGACGGCTGGTGCATGAGGAAGCGCGTGTTCGGCAGGCAGTAGCGATCCTCGCGCGGGACCGACACGAAGATCAGTGCACCGGCGCTCGCGACCCATCCGGTGCCGACCATGCGCACGCGCGGCGTCACGAACCGCACGACATCGTGGATGGTGTCGCCCGACTCCACGTGGCCACCCTGGGAGTTGATGAAGATCGTGATGTCATCCTGCGAGTCGGCCGACAGGGCCAGCAACTGCGCGGTCACGGAGGACGCGACGCGCTGGTTGATTTCCCCGCTCAGGACGATGGTTCGGGCGCGGTAGAGGCGCTCGGCAACGAGATCGCCGATGGACGACCGGGAGCGCTCTGACGGTTGTTCGAGCAACGACGTGCCTCCGTGTAGTTGATGTGCGCGCGGGAAACGTAGAGCCGGCGGCACGCGCGCGTAACCAGCATGCATTGTGACGTCCCGTGCATGAGGTACGCACGCCGTTGGCACGCGCCGTGCGCATGTGTGTGCTGTTGGCGCGGACATCGACCGTTGCCGCTCGCGGGTGCCAACCTGGGATGCGAGGCGGCAATACCTACACCGACCGTTCGCCCACGAGGCGGATGCGGAGCGAGTGATCATGAGCACAAGCGAACCACGCCCCGACTTTTCCGACGTGAAAGGCGGGTCGACCAGCTCTGCCGGCAAGGCGGCGCCGGGGAGCGCGGCGAAGGACTCTGCCGAGACGACGTACACGGTGCGCGCCGGCGATTCCCTCTCGAAGATCGCGAAGGCGCAGTATGGCGACGCGTCGAAGTGGCGGCGGATCTTCGAGGCCAACCGTGACCAGATCGACAATCCCGACCTGATCCATCCAGGCCAGGTCTTCAAGATTCCCGCTTCCTGAACCCGAGTACAGGAGACCGATAGATGCTGACGAACCTTTCGCGCGCCGCGAGCGCGCTGACGCTGGCCGGCGTGGTGGCGATCGCCGGCGCGTGCAACAAGCAGGACGCTACGATGGAAGACACGACGACGGCGGCAGCCCCGGCGGCTCCGCCGGCCGCAGCCATGCTGACTGTGTCGGGCGTGACGCTCGGCTCGGCCATCGGCGCTGACCACATGGTTCCCGCAGCCGACTCGAAGGCGACGTTCACGACGACTGACACGATCTACGCGAGCGTGGCGCACGAGGGGATGCCGCCCAGTGCGACGCTGGTGGCGCGGTGGACGCACGAGTCAGGGGCGCTGGTGGACTCGACGTCGCAGGTGATCTATCCGACGGGTCCCGGCGCGACGGAATTCCACATCATGAAGGAGACGCCGTGGCCGACGGGGCAGTACACGGTGGAGATCCTGCTGGACGGCGTGCAGGTGGCGTCGAAGGATTTCTCGGTCGAGCAGTAGGTTGGCGAGCTGAGCTGTAACGGCTCACAGGACGGCGTCCCTGCCCGGATCGGGCCGGGGCGCCGTTTTCTCGTTGACAACCGGTCATTTGAGGCTTATCATACCTGATCGGTCGTGAAGCGCTTACTTGCGTCGCGGCTGCTGGAACCGTTGCGAGTGCGACGGTTCCCTGTTGTTTTCCTCGCCGCTGATGATTCGGGCCCGTCCCGGGATCAGTCGCAAGGAAGCCCGCGTGGGGGTTCCACGATCCACATGTAGTCGGGACGTACGGCATCACCGGACTCCGACCACAGACCAGACAGGAGATCGATTGATGCGTACCACCGGCACCGTGAAGTGGTTTAACGACGCCAAGGGCTTTGGCTTCATCACGCCCGAGAACGGCTCGAAGGACTGCTTCGTGCACCACTCCGCCATCCAGAGCCAGGGCTTCCGCACGCTTGCCGAAGGCGAGCGCGTGGAGTTCGACATCGTGCAGGGCCAGAAGGGCCCCGCGGCGGAAAACGTCACCAAGATCGAAAGCTGACCCTCGGGTCACGTTCGGATTGGCGATAACAGACCGAGGGCCGGCCCGGAACCCGGGTCGGCCCTTCGTCACTCTCTCGCACGGCATTTCCCGCGTTGGTCGCGGGTTCCCCAACTCCTCGTTGCCACATGATTGAAGTCACGCTCGACGAAGGCGATCGGATCGACTGGGCGCTCAAGGCGTTCAAGAAGAAGGTGCAGAAGTCCGGCATCCTGAAGGACCTCCGGCGCAAGCGGCATTACGTGAAGCCGAGCGAGGCCCGCCAGCTCAAGGCGGCCGCGGCCCGTCGGCGCGCACGCACGCCGTCCCGCAGTCGTTAGGCGCGCGCCCCGCTGATGTCCAAGGAAACCGCACTCGAACTGGAAGGGGTCGTCACCGAGGTGCTGCCCAGCACGACGTTCCGCGTCGACCTCGAGAACGGCCACTCGGTGCTCGCCTCGCTGGCCGGCAAGATGCGCCGCTTTCGCATCCGGGTCCTCACCGGCGATCGCGTCAAGGTCGAGGTGTCGCCCTACGACCTCACCCGCGGGCGCATCACCTATCGCCACAAGTAGTACGGGGCGGCCCCGCGCTCACCACCGCGGCCAGCCCTCGTCACGCGCTATCGCCTCCGTGAGCGCGTCGACCAGCGCCGCCCCGCCGTCACCGTTCGTGAAAATGACGGCGCCGTAGCCCGATTCCAGCAGGCCGATCAGCCGCGCCCGGAATCCCTCGGTCGCGCCATCCTGCACGAATCGCAGCGTCTCGCCGGCCCCCTCCACACGGAAGCCCAGCGCCTGCTCGCCCCGTACCGGCGCGAGCATCGTGCGCGCCAGGCCCTGGCGCAGCCGCGCCGAGGCATCGCCGCTCCACGCCCGCTGGACCTCGATGACGAACCTGGCCATGTCCTCGGCGTTGAGCCAGAGCCCGCTCGCCGCCAGTTGCGGATACACCCGCCACGCGCCCGGCACCACCGATCCGTCGGCGTGGTGCCCCGAGGCCGCCAGCGGCCACTGCCCCGGCACGAGCGGCTGGAAGTACCCCCCGTCCGTCATGCCGAGCGGGGGCAGGATGCTCCCCTGCATCAGGTTGAAGAAGCTGCGGGCGGTCACCTCCTCGAGCAGGAGCTGCACGACGGCATAGCCGCCGGCGGACCGCGCCAGCACCGAGCCGGGCGTCGCCACCACGCGCACCGGGGGCGACGTCGCTGGCGGGGCGCCATCGAGGACCTGCACCAGCGACGGACGCTGGTCGCCACGCGCATAACCGTCGAACGATTCCACCGACAGCCCCGCCGTGTGCGACAGCAGCCGGCGCAGCGTCACCTTCTCCACCGACATGAAGTCGTTAGGCGGGATCCGCCAGCGCACCAGCCGGTCGTTCACGTCGGCATCCAGCGAGAGCCGGTCGTCCTGGACGAGTCGCATCGCCGCGTACGCCGTCACCGAGGCGGAGAGGTCACCGACCTGGAAGTACGTATGCGGTGTCACCGGATAGCCGGTCGAGGCATCGGCCACACCGCGCGACCAGAACGCGTCGATGCGACCATCGCGCACGATCGCCACGCTCACCGCCGGCACCCCCGCCGCCTGCATCGCCTCGGCGATCGCGCGCTCACACGGCGCGTTGCCGGTGGGATACGAGCAGATCCCCGCGGGCGGGGCGGTCGCCGCTCCGTCGCACGCGACGAGCAGGCCGGTGCACAGCGCGAGCGCCAGCGAGCGCGCGGCCGAGGTGCGCGCACGTACCCCGGCATTCACGCGTCGCGCAGCAGTGCCTCCTGCTCGCATGCATCGCCCCCCGGACGCGGTCGTGCCAGCGTCATCGGCGTTGTCCACCATGCCACACGTTGCCGGATGCCTCGTGTGTACGCAACCACGCGCACGCCGGCTTCGGTTGCCCGCGTGCACCTCCGCCGTAACTTGCAGGGTGCGCCGGGGGACCGCATCGGCGGTCGCGATCGGATCCATCGCCCTCGCGCGGTTCGTCCCAACCATCGTGCCCGACTTCGTCACATGCCACGCCCGGTGACCGCGCCCGCTTCCTCTCCGGCTCCCCTGCCACGACGTCCCGCGCTCGTCGGCGGCGACGCACCATCACGCAACGAGTCCGCACGGAATGCGGGCACCGCCCTCGATCTCGATCTCGTTCGTGCCATCCGGATCAACCGGAGCGCCGTCGAACGCCGCGCCGCCACGCTGCCCGCACGGCGCACGGTCAAGAAGCAGTGGCAGGCGGCGTGGCTGCTCCGTGCGCTGAGTTGTATCGACCTCACGACGCTCGCCGGCGACGATACCCCCGGAAACGTCATCCGGCTCTGCCAGAAGGCCCGCCGTCCGATGCGCGATGACATCGTCGCGGCGCTCGGCGTCGATCACATGGGCATCACCGTGGCGGCGGTCTGCGTCTATCACGCGCTCGTCCCCACGGCGGTCGCGGCGCTGCGCGGGAGCGGCATTCCCGTCGCTGCGGTCTCCGCCGGCTTCCCGGCCGGGTTGAACCCCCTGCCACAGCGGATCGCCGAGATCGAGGCCAGCGTGGCCGCCGGCGCAAGCGAGATCGATGTGGTGATCACCCGCGGCCATGTGTTGACCGGCAACTGGCGTGCGCTGTACGACGAAGTGCGCTGCTTCCGCGACGCGTGCGGCGCGGCGCACATGAAGACCATCCTCGGCACCGGTGACCTGGCCACGCTGACGAACGTGGCGCGGGCCAGCGCGGTGGCCATGATGGCCGGCTCCGACTTCATCAAGACGAGCACGGGGAAGGAGCCCGAGAACGCCACCCTGCCCGTCGGGATCGTGATGGTGCGCGCGATTCGCGCCTATTCGGAGCAGACCGGATACGCGGTCGGATTCAAGCCGGCGGGCGGTATCCGGACCGCCAGGACATCGCTGGACTGGCTGGCGCTGATCAAGGAAGAGCTGGGCAACGACTGGCTTTCGGCGCATCGCTTCCGCCTCGGCGCCAGCGGCCTGCTGACCGACATCGAGCGCCAACTCGAGCACCACGTCACCGGCCGCTATGCCGCGGCCTGGCGCCAACCCATGCCCTGACGCGGGCGTCACGTTCGTCCCTTCACCGTCGGATTGCCCGATGTCGAGCATCGCAGAGATTTTCGAATCCATGTCGTGGGGGCCGGCGCCCGAATCGGATGCGCCGGCGCGAGCCTGGCTGGCGGGGCACGATGGCGCGCTGGGACACTTCATCGACGGCCGGTTTACCGAGCCCGCTGGGCTCTTCGACGTCCACGATCCATCGACCGGTGCAGTGCTCGCGCGTGCCTCGCAGGGCACGTCATCGGACATCGACCACGCCGTCGCCGCGGCGCGCGCGGCGCTCCCTGCGTGGCAGGCCGCCGGTGGGCACGGGCGTGCACGGCACCTGTACGCACTCGCCAGAACGGTCCAGAAGCACTCGCGACTGCTCGCCGTGCTGGAGACGCTGGACAACGGCAAGCCGATTCGCGAGACGCGGGACATCGACATACCACTGGTTGCGCGTCACTTCCACCACCACGCCGGCTGGGCGCAACTGCTCGCAGACGAGTTCGCGGGCCATCGCGGCGTGGGCGTCGCGGGACAGATCATCCCGTGGAACTTCCCGCTGCTCATGCTGGCGTGGAAGGTGGCACCGGCGCTGGCGTCGGGATGCACGGTGGTACTCAAACCGGCGGAGTTCACGCCGCTCACGGCGCTGTGCTTCGCCGAGCTGGCGCATGCGGCCGGCCTGCCGGCAGGGGTGCTGAACATCGTCACCGGAGACGGCGAGACGGGAAAAGCGCTGGTCGACCACCCCGACGTGGACAAGCTCGCGTTCACCGGCTCCACGGAAGTGGGCAGGCAGATCCGTCGCGCCACCGCCGGTTCGGGGAAGAGGCTCTCGCTGGAACTGGGGGGAAAGAGTCCGTTCCTCGTGTTCGAGGACGCGGAGCTGGACAGCGTGGTCGAAGGCGTCGTCGATGCGATCTGGTTCAACCAGGGGCAGGTCTGCTGCGCCGGATCGCGGCTGCTCGTGCAGGAGGGGATCGCTGACGCGCTGGAGGCGAAGCTGCGCGAGCGCATGGAGCGACTGCGCGTGGGTGCGCCGCTGGACAAGGCGATCGACATGGGGGCGATCGTCGCGCCGGTGCAGCTCGAGCGCATTCGCGAACTGGTGGAGCGCGGCGTGCGCGAGGGCGCCACCATGTGGCAGCCCACGTGGGCGGTGCCCCGGGACGGCTGTTTCTATCCGCCGACGCTGTTCACGAACGTCGCGCCCTCGGCGACGATCGCCCAGGTGGAGATCTTCGGACCGGTGCTGGTGAGCATGACGTTCCGGACGCCGGCGGAGGCGGTGGCGCTGGCCAACAACTCACCGTATGGGCTGGCGGCGAGCGTGTGGACGGAGAACATCAACCTCGCGCTCGATGTGGCGTCGAAGCTGGCGAGCGGCGTGGTGTGGGTGAACTCGACCAATCTGCTCGATGCGGCGGCGGGGTTCGGCGGGTATCGGGAGAGCGGATTCGGTCGCGAAGGGGGGAGCGAGGGGATGTGGGAGTATCTGGTGTCGGATCGGGAGGCGGAGCGGAAGGGGGGTGAGCGGGGGGCCGGTGAGCGGGGGGCCCCCCCCGAACAGCAGTATCGCGCCACCCCCGACGATCGCCGTCACCACGAACCCACACCGCCCAGCGATCCAGCGCATGCGAAAAGCCGTCCCCCCATCGACCGCTCCCCCAAGCTCTTCATCGGTGGCCGTCAGGTGCGCCCCGATTCGGGCTGCAGCCGCACCGTCACCGCCGGACACGGCGGCGCCGCGCTCGGCGAGGTCGGCGACGGCAACCGGAAGGATATCCGCAACGCCGTCGCCGCCGCCGTCGCCGCGAAGGGGTGGGCCCGGCGCACCGGCCACGCACGCGCGCAGATTCTCTACTACATCGCCGAGAACCTCGCGACGCGCGCCGACGAATTCGCCCGTCGCCTCGATTCCGCCGGCACATCGAGTGAGGGCGCGCGCGAGGTGGACGCCTCGCTCACGCGGCTGTTCACCGCCGCCGCCTGGGCCGACAAGTTCGATGGCGCCGTTCACGACGTCCCGATCCGCGGCGTCACGCTGGCCATGCACGAGTCGTTAGGCGTGCTCGGAATCGCCTGCCCCGACAGCGCGCCGTTGCTGGCGTTCGTCTCGCTCGTGGCGCCGGCCGTTGCCATGGGCAACTGCGTCGTCGCCGTCCCGGGTGAGGCCATGCCGCTCGCGGCGACCGACTTCTACCAGGTGCTCGAGACCTCGGACCTGCCGGACGGCGTGATCAACATCGTCACCGGCTCGCGCGACCCACTCGCATCCGTGCTGGCCGCCCACGACGAGGTGGATGGCCTCTGGTACTTCGGCACGCCGCGGGGTGCCGCCGACGTCGAGCGCGCCGCCGCTGATAACATGAAGCGCACCTGGACCGACTGGCACGAGCGCGACTGGTTCGATGACCGGCAGGGCAGCGGCCGGTCGTTCCTCCGCCGCGCCACCCAGGTCAAGAACATCTGGATTCCATACGGGGAATAAGCGGCGCGCCGGCCGCGGACCGCCACCGCGCGGCATCGCGCGCCCGCCGCGTCAGCCGCCGGTCGCGAGCCGGGCTAGTCGCTGTATGGCGATTCCTTGTACGGCGACTCCGCGTCGTCATCGTCGTCGGGGCCGTAGACCGGGCGCGCGCGCGCCGGCAGCACCGGCTGCCCGTTGGCATCCTTGGGCGCGATCTGTCGCGCCAGGTCCAGCAGCATCAGGCTCAGGTGGTCGCCGTAGCGCAGGATGTTGGCGGCGCGCTGCGGCCGCGCGAGCAGGAACGTGAGAAACGCCTTGTCCGCCTTGGACGCGTTGCATGCCTGGCACGACAGCACCAGGTTGTCACGGCGGTCGTATGCGTTCTGGCCACGCCGCGGCGTCACATGATCCAGCGTGATGGTTCGTGCGCTGACCACGGTTCCGCAGTACGCGCACACGGGACCGTGCTTTTCGAGCAGCCAGTGCCGCGTGTCGAGATACGCGGACCGGGAAATGGGACTGGATGTAAGTTGGGGCGTTCGGGACTGGGCTCCGCCGCGGCCTCGCCCACCACCTCGGCGACCGCCGTGTCGTTTCTTCGATGTCGGCATTCGTGTTCAGTACAGGTACTCAGCCGCTCCTCGGCGGCGATCGTGGAAATCTAGCAGGGAGCCGCCCCCCGGGCGGATCCGTCCGGGACGCCTCCGCCCCCGCGCTCGTCAGGCGACCCGTCCCAGCCGCCCCTCAAATGCCCAGCAATACCGCCACGGCAATGCCCGCCAGCGCGACCAGCATGCTCACCGCGTACGCACCGACCGCGAACCGCAACCAGCGAGAGAACGGGACGCCGGCCGCGAGCAGCACCGCCATCAGCGCCCCGTTCGTGGGCGTGAGCATCTCCGTGAGCCCCGCACCCGCCTGGTAGGCCAGCACCGTGATCTGACGCGAGATACCCAGCAGGTCGGAGAGCGGAACGAGGACGGGCATCGTCAGCGCGGCCTGCCCGCTCACGCTCGGAACGGGTACGTGGAGCAGGGCGTGGAACGGGATCATGAGAAGCGCGGATGCCGTCGCCGGCACCTCGCCGAGCGGCGTGGCCAGGCCATGCAGGATGGTATCGATCACCCGTCCGTCGCTGAGCACCACCGAGATGCTGCGGGCGAGCCCCACCAGCAGCGCCGCCGGCAGCATGGCCTGCGCACCTTCGAGCAACGTGGTTGTGGTGCCGGTCACGCCGAGTCCGCCAACGAGGCCGATCGCGATCCCCGCGATGACGAACGCACCCGACAGCGAATTGAAATCCCAGCCAAGGAGAACCGCGCCGTAGATGTAGAAGAGGATCGGCACGACGGCGAGCGACAGCAGCAGCGCATCCTTGGCGAGCGGCGCCGGGCCGTGGTCGACGCCCACGGAGAGCGGGCCGGTCACGACGTCGGCATACTCCTCGTCGCCCGCGTGAGCGTCGCGCATCACCCACCAGGTCCAGACCACCAATCCCACCACGAGCATGCCGATTCGAAGCCCCGCGCCCGAGAGTGGCGGCAGCTCCGCCAGCTTCATCGCGATGCCGGCCTGGAAGGGATTGGTCGGACTGAACGCGCTGCCGATGATGGCCGCGCCGCTGCTCATCGCCACGACCGCCACGCGACTCACCCGCAGCCCGCGACCGAGCACGAGCAGCACCGGAACGAGCGCGACGATCTCTTCCTGCATGTTCTCGAGCGCACCCATCAGCCCGAAGAACAGGGCGACGACCGGGATGGCCCAGATGCGGCGATCGGCAAACCGCCGCACCAGCGCGCCGACGAGCCGGCCGAGCGTGCCCACGCGATCGAGCACGAAGAACGCGGCCCCGACGAAGAGGATCGTCGCGACGACGTCCGCGCCCTCGACGAACCCGCGCGGCACCGACACCGCGGTTGCGAACGGCCCTACGGGCGAGGCCTCGACCGTGCGATAGGTGCCGGCGACCACCACGCGCCGCCCCGTCGCCGGATCGTCACGTCGCGAGAACTCGCCCGCCGGCAGCACCCACGTCAGGCAGGCGGCGACGGCAATACCGACGACAAGGAGGGCGGCCGGGTGCGGAAATCGCCGCGCCCGGGGTCGATCGCGTGCCGCGTCGCTAATGGGACATCTCGATGACGTCGTAATAGCTGGTCACCCGGCCATCGTCGACCGCCTTGAGCAGTTCGGCGATTGGGCTGAGCAGCGTCACCGATCGCGGCCCCGACGCCTGCCAGGGGGAGTGCTGTACCGCATAACGATTGAAGGCGGCGCGCACGAACGTGCTGTGTGCATCGAGCGGCATCGTGGCCACGTTGGCGTAGAACGCCCGCCAGCTCCGCGGCGACTGAAACAGATACTGCTCCACGTTCGACGTGTAGAAGGCCGTCACCGTGGCGTGCTGCTCGCGCACCCACCGCCCGACCGCACGCACGGCGCGCTCGCCCGCGAAATCCCCGACGATGGGTACGATCAGGTTGCGCATCTGCAGGTCGCGCAGCGAACCGTACGCGGCCTCGCTGGAGAGATATCCCCGGGGCAGACCGTCCATGTCGGTCTGCACCATGAGCTCCTCGTACGTGGGCATGCGACGCCATCGTGACATGCGCGAGGCTGTGCCGAACGAGTACGTCAGTTGCGGCCCCTCCGTGGCGAACGCGAGGTGCACGTACTCGATGCCCTGCAGGTCCTCATCGGACAGGTCGAAGCCGTGCTGCTCGACCAGGCGATTCCGCACCGCATCGTGCGTCTCGCGAAAGAAGCCGCTGTCGGGGGGAACGGACTGGAAGGCGTCGAACAGTTCGCCGGCGAGCAGCGCGGAATCAAGCCCGGCCGGCCGCGGGCGGGCAAACAGCCGTGACAGGAACTCCGCGCGGTCATCTGACATCTCGATCAGCGCCTTGTAGAACAGGTGCTGGAGCATGTTCTGCCGCCGGATGTCGATCACGAATGCGATCTTGGGCTGCATCGCCACGACGTACGTGAAGTTCTGGTCGGGTCCCACCCCCACGTACACGCCACCCGGTGCGCGATCACGGACGAGTTCGGGGATCACATGCTGGAACGTCACCTCGTTCGAGACCAGGTTGTCGGAGCGGAAGTAGCCGCCGGGCTCCGAGAACTCCGTCACCATCGTCCAGAACTCGGCGTCGGTGAGCCGGTCGGGCACCGACGTCTCCACGCGCGCGCTGGCAAGCGACCTCGTGTACGCCGCGATGGGGGTGGCCACGACCACGACGAACGCCACCAGGACGACCCAGTGCAGCGGCCGGCTCGGCGTGATTCCGCGGCGCCGTGGAGGAGTGAGGGGCATGAATCCGGACTCCGTGCCGCGCTGGCGGCACCTGATCAGGCAATCGAACCGGCTCGGGAGCGTTCCCGAAGATACGCGCCACCGCGGCAAATGTTCGCCACGGTGAAGGCGCCCGTCAACGTTGCCGTGACGGGATGGGAACGCGCTCCTCCTCGCGCAGCGCGATCGGCTGCATGGGGGCCGCGCCCGCGCCGAGCGCCGCCGGACCCGCGACGCTGCCGGCGTCGACCATGGAACGCGTCAGGAACCGCTGCGATTCGGATACCCGCTCCACCTCGATGGCGATTGCATCCACGGCCTGTTCGATATGGGCGAGCCTGTCGGCCACCTCGCTGTTGACCGGCGCCGATGACGACATCCTGGTGGTCCGGCGCCAGATGAGCCGCGCAACGGCCAGCGCCAGCGGGAAGAGCACCAGCGTGCCGCCCACGATGGCCAGCTCCCCGTTCCCCGGGAAGAATCCGGCGTCGGAGAACGGACTGCTCCCCTGGACGGCCGACGCCGGCGCGGCGGCGAGCAGACGGCCGTTGACGGCAATGTCGGATTCGATCTGCAGGATTCGCTGGTCCAGCTGCACGATGCGCGCGGTGATCCCCTCCGCCGCCGCCCCGGAGGACGAGAGAAGATCCTTCGCCAGTTCGTCCCGACGCCCATTGGCCGAGTTGAGCTGAGTGGACAGCTCCGATCGCCGGTGCTGGAGCGTCGCGACGTCGGCGGCGGTCATCGGGGTGAGAATCTGCTCGCTCGCCCCGGGGGTGCCGGGAACGAGCACCCCGGGGGTTGATGGCGCTGGCGGCGGAGGAGACGGGCTCGCGGGATTCTGCATGATGGGATCCTACGGATGGAGTCGTCGTCGGGTTGCAACCGCGCCGCTGGCTGGTCGGGCCGCCCCGTCGCGGCCCTCGCCTCACACGCGTTCGATGCCGGGGCGCCCTCGCGTCAGGCTCCATTCGGTGGCTGTCACAACTGGCGCATCGGGGCGCGTCACGTACGGAACGACGCGATACGCCGTATGCCACGCCTCCGGTGTCACGGAGCAGGTCATGTAACCCCGTCGCGCGTTATGCCACAGCAGGTGAGCATTGTCGGCCGACCCAGGCGCCACCCCGCGATACGCATCGGCACCGTCACCCCCCGATGCGATCGAGGTGCCGACGAACTCCGCCGCCACGACCGGCTGGTCGGGGCGCTCGAATCCCCGGCGCAGGTCGTTCACGAAGCTCGCGTGGATATCGCCCGTCAGAACCACCGTCCGTCCCGCGCCGTGCGTTCCGATCGCATCGAGCAGACGATCCCGCGCGGCCGGGTACCCCGACCACTGATCCATGGAGAATCGCCGTTCCGCGCCATCGTCGAAATCGTAGGGCGCCATCATGACCTGCTGCGCCAGCACCTGCCAGTTCGCGCGGGACGACGCCAGGCCACTCGTGAGCCAGCGCTCCTGCTCGTCGCCAAGCATGGTGCGCTCGGGGCTGTCCCACTCGCCGCAGGGAACCTCGCGCGTGCCGTCGTCGCACGCCTGGTCGGAGCGGTACTGTCGCGTATCGAGCACCCAGAACCGGGCGAGTGCGCCCCAATCCACCGACTGCCGGATGGTGAGGTCACCCCACGACCGGGCGCGCGGTACGCGGACCGGCATGTGCTCCCACCAGGCCTGATACGCCGCGGCGCGGCGGAGGTGCATCTGCTCCTCCGATTCCATCCGATGTTCACCCGACAACCCCGCGTAATTGTTGTCGACGTCGTGGTCGTCCCAGGTCACGATCCAGGGACAGCGCTCGTGTGCGGCACGCAGCAGCGGGTCGAGTTTGTACTGGGCATAACGACGACGATAGTCGTCGACCGTTCGGACCTCGAGGCCGGAATGGGCGCGCACACGACCGGGGCTCGCGCCATATTCGTAGATATAGTCGCCGAGGTGCGCGACGAGATCGATTTCTTCGCGGACCATGTGCGCGTATGCCGTGTACAGCCCTTGCTCGAAGTGCTGGCACGACGCCACGGCGAAGTGGAGGGGGGTGAGGGCGCCGGGTGCGGGGGCGGTGCGCAAGCGACCGACCGGGCTGGTCGCACCCGTCGCGCCCGCGGTGGCGAATCGATAGAAGTACCAGCGGTCCGGCTCGAGCCCGTCGACGTCCACATGAACCGAGTATCCAAGCTCCGGAGCAGCCGTCGCCTGCCCGCGCCGCACCACCCGCGTGAAGTTCTCATCATCGGCCACCATCCACTCCACCACCACGCGCAACCCCGTCAGGCCACCATCGGGCTCGAGCGGCCGTGGCGCGAGGCGGGTCCAGAGCACGGCGCCATTCGGAAGCGGATTGCCGCTGGCCACTCCGAGCTGAAAGGGATCGTCCGCCAGCCGCGGACGGTGCGTGACGCGCCAGATGGTCGGTACGGTGGCCGCGAGTGCTGCGCATCGCGGCAGATCGGCGAGAAAGTGGCGGCGACTGGACATGATGGGGCGAAGGCGGTCGTCGTCAGGTCGTGCGCGCCGCGGCGCCGCGCGCGCCACCGCCGATCGCGGTGACGAGGAGCCCGACGAGGACCACCACGCCGGCACCGATCACGTTATGCCAGAGGAAGGAGATCCACGGCGCCTCGAACGTCACCGCCGCTACCGCGCCCATCCCCGACAGCAGACCGATGAAGGCCCCGGCCGCCGAGATGCGCGGAATCATCGCCAGCAGGAACACGCCGAGGATCGAGCCGTAGAAGAACGATCCGAACCGGTTGACCACCTCGATGAGCGAGCCGAGCGTGGCCGCGAAGGTGGCGACGACACAGGCGAAGATCCCCCAGACGCCGGTGGCGAGCTTGGACACGTGCAGGTAGTGCGCGTCGGTTGCCTCGGGTTTCAGCCATCGCCGGTAGAAGTCGATCACCGTGGCCGTCGAGAGCGAATTGAGCTCGGCGGCAATGCTCGACATGGCAGCGGCCATCACACCGGCAATGAAGATCCCGGCCAGTCCGAGGGGCAGCTCGTTGCGCACGAACGCCGGAATGATGTAGTTGACATCGCGCGATGGCGCCCCGGTCACGCGTTCCACGAGGGCCAGCGCCTCGCCACGCACCTCGGTCACCTCGGCGTCGCGCGCGAGGAATGCCGCGCGCTGCGCGCCATCCTGCTCCGGCGCGTCCGCCAGCGCACGGGCCGCGGACTCGCGCGCCTGCCAGGCGGCTTCGTGCCTGGTTTCGAGTGCGCGATACGCCTCGCCGTCGGCGGTCATCACGGCCTGCTCCTGCGCCGGATTGAACAGCAGCGGCGGCGCGGTGAACAGGTAGAACACGAACACGAGCACGCCGAGCAGCAGCACCATGGCCTGCAGCGGAATCT
>DASSBZ010000267.1:0-17965 GCA_035698205.1 Gemmatimonadaceae bacterium
GGTCGAGCGCCTGCCGTTCCGGGCGAAGTCTGTGCGGGGGGCGGCGCTCGACGACCGTACGTCGTCACCCCTGCTGGAAGCGGTGGCCACCGTGCTGCAGCCGCGTGGGCGCCTGGTGCTCCCCGCAACCGCCACCGCACCGGCGTGGGCCCGGCGCCTCGCCGCCGATAGCGACGATGCCGTCTACGAGAGCACCGCATCGTGGAGCGACGCGCGCCCCACTCAGTGATCGCGCCGGTTCGTGCCCTCGGCGCTGTCCGTGTACAGGCCATCGATGAGCGCCTTGAAACGCTGGTCGATCACACGCCGCTTCACCTTGAGGGTGGGCGTGAGTTCGCCGTTCTCCACCGAGAACTCGTGCTCCAGCAGCGCCACCTTCTTGGGGGTCTCGAAGTGGGCGAGCCCTTCGAGCGTCCGGCCCACCTCCTTCTCCATCTTGGCCTGGACCTCGGGGAGCTGCAGCAGGGCCGCGCGATCCGTCCACGTGAGCTGCTTGTGCCTTCCCCACTTCTCCAACTGCTCGAAGTTGGGAACCACCAGCAGCGACGGAAACTTCCGCCGGTCGCCGATCATCACCGCCTCGGCCACGAACTTGTTCGTCTTCACCTTGTTCTCGATCGGCTGTGGCGCGATGTTCTTGCCGCCCGCGGTCACGATCAGGTCCTTCTTGCGATCGGTGATGCGCAGGTAGCCATCGTCGATCTCCCCGATGTCGCCGGTGCGGAACCAGCCGTCGCCGTCGATCGCCTCGTGCGTGGCCTTCTCGTTGTGCCAGTAGCCCTTCATGACGTGCGGGCCGCGGGTAAGAATCTCACCGTCCTCGGCGATCCTGATCTCGACGCCGTCGATCGGCCGCCCCACGGTGCCGATCCGGAAGTGCGTGGGCGTGTTGACGCCGATCACGGGGCTCGTCTCGGTGAGGCCGTACCCTTCGAGAATCGTCAGCCCCGCCGCGAAGAAGAACTTGTTGATCTCCGGCGCGAGCGGCGCGCCCCCGGATACGAAGTAGCGCATCCGGCCGCCGGTGCGCTGCCGCAGCTTGGAGAACACGAGCTTCTGGGCGAGCGCATACTGCCACGCCAGCGGGCCGCGCGGCGTCCTGCCCGCGAGTTCCTGGTCGGCCCAGCGATCGGCCACGGCGCGGGCCCAGAAGAAGACCCGCTTGCTCACCGCGCCGCCGGCAAGCGCGCTCTCCAGCACCCGCGCGTACATCTTCTCGTAGAGCCGTGGCACCGACATCGCGATCGTCGGCCGCGCCTCGAGCATGCAGGTCGGCACGAGGTCGAACGACGGCACGTAGGCGATGCTCGCACCGATGTGGAACATCAGGTAGTCGCCCATGCGGCCGAATACATGGCTCAGTGGCAGGAAGCTGAGCGCGACCTCGTTCTGCTCGTCAAACTCCACCGCGCGTGCCGACGCGGCAACGTTGGAGTAGAGGTTGTCATGCGAGAGCATCACGCCCTTTGGCGCGCCGGTCGTGCCAGAGGTGTAGATGAGCGTGGCCAGGTCGTCCGGCGCAACCGTGAGCGCTTCCCCCCTCCAGCGCGCCGCGGCCTCGGGCGAATCCAGCGCGGCACCCTTTGCCTCGAGCGCATCGAATGACGTGTCGGCCATCGCGGCGGCGTCCGGGTCCATCGTGATCAGGTGACGCAGCCCGGGCATGTTCGCGCGTTCCTCCACGATCTTCGCCGCCTGGTCGCGCGACGACACGACGATCGCGACCGCGCCCGAGTCGTTGACGATGTGCGGCAACTGATCGGCGGGCAGGCTCGGATAGATCGGCACATCGGCGAAGCCGGCGGTGAGGCACGCGAAGTCCATGATGGACCACTCGGGGCGATTCTCCGAGAGGATCGCCACGCGGTCACCGCGCGCGAACCCCAGCGACTGCAGGCCGAGGCAGACGTGGCGCACCCGTTCCAGCATGGTGCGATGCGAAATCGGGCGATAGCTGTCATCCACGCGCACCTGGAGGGCGTCGACCTTGTCGAAGCGCTCCGCGGCGGTGAAGAACAGCTGCGTCAGCGTCCCGGGATCGGGGCGCGGACCTCCGCGTGCGTGCATCGTCATCTCCCGTGCGAAATGGAAGCGGTGACTGGTGGTGCACTGCTAGGGGGCGTTCGGCCTCGTGCGCACGATCAATCGAACAGGGCTGCCGCGAATCTCCTCCCCAAGATATCGCACGGTGGCATGCACGATCACCGAATCATCGGGTGACGCGAGCGAATCGGCGCGGATCAGCACGCGCCGTCCGGCGATGCCCGCCGCGGTCGTATCCACCCACGACGGCTTGCCACCGGTCTCGCCCTGTACGAGCCAGGCGGCACTGGTATCGAGGGGCGACAGGAACCGCTCGTGGAACTGGAGGCGAAAGCTGACGACCCACCCGTTCACGGTGATCGCCGGATCGGTGCCTGCATTCAGGACGCGCACCGAGAGCTCCTTTGATCCATACAGCTCGATCGCGGTGCCGGACAGGGTACGCACCGTGTCTGCCTCGACCGACGGCTCCACGGAGTCGGGGGGCACGGTGATCGGGATCGTATCCAGCACTTGCAGTCCGCCGGCGGATATGGCGATGCGGCCTCGCGCCCCACTTTCGCCAAGCGCGCGCGGCAATCCCCCCGGTTCGATCTCGAGCAGGGAATCGAGCGACGACACCGTCACCGTTCCGGCGTCGAGCACATCGCCCTTGAAGTTCGCGAGCGACACGAGCAATGGCGCCTCGACGCCGCTGGAATCGCGCAGCACGTCGCCCACCACGATGGACGGATATGCGCGCGTCACCGACATCGACGCGACGGCGTCGGGATCGGTGAGCAGGTCGCCGCACGCGAAGATCGCCACGACGGCCACTCCCGCGGCGACGACGCGCACCAGCGTCGCGCGCGGCCGCGCGCCCATCATGCGAACCGCCCGGCCAGGAGCGTGGCGATGTTCACGTACGCCTGCGCCGCGGCATCCGATGGATCACGCAGCACCACCGGCTGCCCCGCCGCGAATGCATCGGTGGCGCCTGGCGTGCGCGGCACCATGATGTCGAACAGCATGTTCGCCGGCAGGTGTGCGCGCACGTAGTTCACGATGCGTGCGCTGGCCGGGTTGTCCGGCTCGTACATCGTGAGCAGGATGCCGTCGAGCGTGAGTTCCTCATTCACGGCCACGACATCCTGGATGCCGCGCAGGATCTGCGGCGTGGTCTGCAGCGCCAGCGGTTCGCACTGGAGCGGAACGATCACATGCTGGCTCGACTCGAGCACGCGGTGCACGATCGGCCCCAGCCCCGGTGGGGTATCCACGATCACCACGTCGCAGCGCTCGCGCGACGTGGCCAGCAGGTCGCGCAGCAGGTCGGTCTGCTGCACGAGCTCGAGATACGTGGACTGGTCGGCCGAGTCGGAGACCGATCCGGCGAGCATCACGCGCAGCCACGGGAGCGAGGTGGGGAGGAGGATCTCGCGCAGCGAGCGCTGCCCGTTGAGATAGTCCGAGAACCCCCACGTGGGATGCCCGCGGCGCAGCCCCGCGCCATAGCGCACCGCCCCCTGCGGGTCGGTATCGACGATCAGTGTCTTGAGTCCGCGCCGCGCGAACGCGGCGGCGAGATTCACCGTGGTGGTCGTCTTGCCGACACCGCCCTTCTGACTGACCACGGCAACGACGACCCCCACGTCAGGATTCGTGCTCGGCGCGATCGCCGTCCGCTTCCACCGCGCCGGTTCCCCCCGCGCGCAGGTCGGCCAGTGCCGCGGTGGCGTGCTGGACCCACCGCTTCGACTCGGCGCTCCCCGGCGGGGTGCGCAGGAACGCCTCCAGATGCTCCTCCGCGCCCTGCGGGTCGCCGCGCTTGAGCAGGAGGAAGGCCAGGCCATAGTGCGCGCCGGCGAGCCGGGGCTCGAGGTCGAGCGCTCGTCGGTAACAGCGCACCGCCTCTTCCAGCCGACCCGTGCGGGAGAACGCGATTGCCATGTTCTGCAGCACGCGATGATCGTCGGGCTTGTCGCGCAGGGCGAGCCGGTAGGAGGTGAGCGCGGCGTCGTAATCACCCTGACGCTCCAGCATGAGCGCCTCGTTGAGATAATCGAGGCGCTGCGGTTTCAGCTCGCGTTCGGACCTTCCACCCAACAGGCGGCTGAACCAGGACATTCGTCGAGAGAGGCCGAAGGGGGAGGAGAAAGGGGGAGGGGAAACGGTCCGCAACGTGATGCGCGACACCGCCTTCGCACGTCGCTCGGCGGTACGAGCGCAAACCTATTGCTTGCCACGGAGCGGAGCAACGGTTCGTCCTGCGCTCGCATCCGCTGTGTGCGGCAGGTAGCTTGCCGGGGAGATCGTCGTCCCAGGACTCCCCACTTCCCGCCGGAGCGCATGATGTCCCCACGACGGTACGAGGTGGATCCCGCCAAGGGGGTCCTCGAGATCGACTGGTCGCTGTTCGGCGAACTGTCGCGCGCGCTGGCGTTGAAGGTTGCTCGTGAGTACGACCCCGACATGGTCGTCGGCATCGCCACGGCGGGCGTGGTGCCTGGTGCCGTGGTGGCTGCCATCCTCGATCGGGAGTTTCACTCCATGATCGTGAGCCGGCGCATCGGTGCCGGCACGGTGCGCGAGACCCCCGCCGTGATGGGGCAGGCACCGGTGTCGGCGCGTGGGCGCCGCGTGCTGATCGTGGACGAGACGTGCGACTCCGGCGACACCATGCGCCTCGCGGTCAGCGCCGTGGTGAATGCGGGCGCGAAGGAGGTGCGCACCGCCGTGTCCTTCCGGACGGGGAGCTACGAGGTGGACTTCCACGCGCTGGCCACGGAGGCGACGATCGTCCTGCCGTGGGATCGCGAACTGCTCGTGGGGGGCGAACTGGTGCCCAACCCGAAGTACAGCGCGGTGCTCGAAGGCGAGCGCTGAGCGCCCGCGCAGCGGGCGCTCAGACGTTCGCCAGCGCCCCCTCGTAGTCCACGCCGCGCCCCATCTCGTCGTACACGTACTCCATCACCTCGGCGTTCCCCACGAGGAACCGGCAGCGCGGCGCGCCCATGGAGCGGCACTCCACCTCCAGCACTGCCACCGGCTCGTTGGCCACGCGGCCGAAGAAGTCGGCGAACATGCCGGTCGTGAGGTGGCAGGCGGGGAAGTCGATGCCGCTGCGCGGGTCGGCCTCGCTCCAGTCGGACGAGTCGAGCGTGGCGACCGCTTCGCGCAGCGATCCGATGGACATCGTGCCCCACCCCGCCGCCTGGAAGAACTCCGAGGCGTACCGCTCGAACTGCGACAGGTCCAGCGATTCCGCCGACGTGCTGGTGCGCTCGGAGAGCCAGGCGCGGAACGACGAGAACAGCGACTCGCCGCCGGCGTAGCCCGCCTCCTGCAGGTAGGTCGCCGCGGCGGGCCCCGCATCGCGCATCAGCGAGGAGCGCAGCGTGAGGAGCGTCGTCCGGGTCAGGGCGACCATCTCGTGGTCGGGAAGATTCAGCGATTGCGTCATGGGAGTGGTCTCGCGTCTACGTACCGACACGGCGGCGGAGCTCCGCCTCGTCGATGACCTCGATGCCGTACTCTCCGGCCTTGTCGAGCTTGCCGCCGGGATCCTCGCCGGCCACCACGAAGCTGGTGGATCGCGAGACCCCGCTGGTCACACGCCCGCCGGCGCCCTCCACCAGCGCCGTGGCCTGCGCGCGGCTGAGCAACGGGAGCGTACCGGTGATGACGACCGTCAGCCCCGCGAGGGCACCACCGGCCGACGCGGCGCGAGGTTCCGAGAGTGTGAGCCCCGCCTCGCGAAGCCTCCCGATCAGCTCGATGGCCGACGGATCATCCAGATACTGCCGCGTGGCGTGGGCGATCGCTTCCCCGATGCCGTGCACCGCCACGATATCCGATTCCGGCGCCGCGATCAGCGCGTCGAGCGTTCCGAAGTGGCGGGCCAGCTGCTCGGCCACTGTCTCGCCCGCGTGCCGGATGCCGAGACCGAACAGGAGGCGCGAGAGCGGCTGCGCACGCGACGCGGCAATGGCGTCGATAAGCTGTGATGCGCTCTTCTCGGCGAAGCGGTCGAGCGACGCGAGCTGGTCGGCCCGCAGGTCGTACAGGTCGGCCACGTCGCGTATGAGTCCGGCGTCGATGAGCTGCTCCACGCGCGCGTACGACAGCCCGCGGATGTCCATCGCCCGCCGCGAGGCGAAGTGCACGATCCCCTCGAGCTGGCGCCCGGGGCAGGCAACGTTGGGGCAGTAGGTCGCGACCTCCTCTTCGTCGCGTTCCACCGGCGTACCGCAGCGCGGGCACTTCTTCGGCATGCGCCACCGCTTCTCGGCCCCCGTTCGGCGCTCGGGCAGCGGCGCGATGACCTGCGGGATCACCTCGCCGGCGCGCTTCACCTGCACGGTGTCGCCGACGCGCAGGTCCTTGCGCGCGATCAGGTCCTCGTTATGCAGCGTGGCCAGGCGCACGGTCGTGCCGCCGATCTCCACCGGCTCCAGCACCGCGTAGGGGGCCAGCATTCCGGTCCGGCCCACGTTCACCTCGATGGCCAGCAGCTTCGTCTCGGCAATATCGGGGGCGAACTTGCGGGCGATGGCCCAGCGGGGATCGCGACCGCCCACCACCCCGAGCTCCTGCTGTGTCACGATCGATTCCACCTTCACCACCGCACCATCGATCGCGAAGTCCAGCTCGGCGCGCCATTGCTGTTCGAGCTCGTGCACCCACGTGCGCACCTCGTCAAGCGTATCGCAGTGCGCATGGTGCGGCGCCACCGGTATCCCCCATTCGGCGAGCCGCTCGAGCAGCTCGCTCTGCGTGGAGACTCCCTTCAGGGGCCCGTCCACCACGGCGATGGAGTAGCCGAAGAAGCGCAGCGGGCGCGTCGCGGTCACCGCGGGGTCGAGCTGCCGGAGCGCGCCGGCAGCGGCGTTGCGCGGATTCGCGAACAGCGGCTCGCCGGCGTTCGCCCGCGCTTCGTTCATCGACTCGAACAGCGAGAACGGGTAGTAGATCTCACCGCGGATTTCGATCGCGGCCGGGTGCCCACCACCACGCAGGCGCAGCGGAATATCGCGCACGGTGCGCAGGTTGGCCGTGACGTCTTCCCCCACGGATCCGCTGCCGCGCGTGGCCCCGATCTCGAGCATCCCCGCACGATAGGTGAGGCTCACCGCGGCGCCATCGATCTTCAGTTCGGCGGAGTAGCCGCTGGCCGTTGCCCCCGGGCCCGAGAGTCGAACCAGGCGCGACTCCCAGGCGGCGAGCTCCTCGTCGTCGAACGCATTCGCGAGCGAGAGCATCGGCTCGACATGCGTGTGCTTGCGAAACGCCGACTGCGGCTCGGCGCCCACGCGTTGTGTTGGCGAGTCGGGGGTGAGCAGCTCCGGGTGCTCGGCCTCCAGCGCCTGCAGTTCGCGAAAGAGGCGGTCGTACTCGACGTCCGGCATGAGCGGCGCATCGAGCACGTAGTAGGCGTGCGATGCCTCGTCGAGCCGCTCGCGCAGCGTGGCCGCTCGCGCGGCGTGGGTGGACATATCGCGAGTAACGAAAAGCGGGCTCCCGATCGGCGCAAGCGGCCGGCCGGGAACCCGCATTGTCCCTCGTGAGCGACGTCAGCCCTTGGCTTCTTCTTCCAGGACCTGCATGGTCACGCTCACCAGCCGGTCGAGCTCCTCGTCGGAGGCACGGGGGAGCAGCGTCTCGGCCCACGTGTGATCTTCGCTGGTGGCGTAGCGGTGGAGCAGGCGCCGGAGATAGGCGATGAGCGCGATGCGCTCCAGCTCGGCCCGGCGGCGATCCTCGCTGCGCTCGTCGTTGGAACGAAGCAGCGACTCGAACCGGTGCGCGTTGCGCAGCGCCTTGGCGGTGAGCGACGCGATCACCTGGCAGAAGTGGACATCGACCTCGGTGAACGGCTCGGCGTCGCGCTCGGTGCGCAGGAAGATCGCGCCGATGACCGATGCGCGCCACCGGATGGGCACGACGACGATCGAGCGTACGTTGCGCCCGTCGAGCGCCGCCCGTGCCTTCTCCAGCATCGGGTCGTTCGATGCATCGGGGATGAACACGGTGTCGCCGGAGTCGAACGCCTGCCGCAGCTCGGGGTAGCGGTCGAGGTCGACGACGAGGTTGCGCAGCGACGGATCCTCGTAGCTCGCCACGAGGCGTACGTCGGCGTTGCCGCCGGCCAGGTAGATGGAGCTCCGGTCGAGCCCGAACAGCTCGCCGAGCCGCTTGGCGATGGCCTGCAGGATGTCGACGAAGTGCAGCGACGTCGAGATGTCCTGCAGGATGTCTACGACGGCAACGAGCTGGTCACGTTCGCGCTGCAGCGCCGCGATCGTCTCCCGCAGCTCCGCCATCGACCGCGGGTCCGGGTCGTCCGGCGGCGACGACGGGACGATCGGCGAGGAGTTCGGCGTCAGGTCGGTATACTCCATCGTGTTTCGGCGTGTGCGCGTTGAAGGCATTGCTGTCGAAGCGGACGATGCGGTTACGGCCCGTTTCCTTCGCGACGTAGAGCGCCGCGTCGGCGGCGCGCATCACGTCGCCACTCGTCCGGATGCGGGGGTGCGGCCACGCCGCCACCCCGCAGCTCACGGTCCGGCGCAGGGTCGATCCCGGAATTTCGAACGTGTGGGCCTCCATCGCTCGACGCACACGCTCGGCGAAGGTCACCGCCGCGTCGAGCACCGTTCCCGGCAGCACGAACATGAATTCCTCGCCGCCATAGCGTCCCACGCGGTCGGTCTCACGCGCCAGCGAGCGAAGGATCTGACCCGACTGTCGCAGCACATCATCACCTGCCTGATGACCGTGCGTGTCGTTCACGCTCTTGAAGCGATCCAGGTCACACATGACGATCGAGAGCGAGTCGCCGGTGCGTTGCGAGAGCTCGAACAGTTCGCGGAACCGCTGTTCGAGGTGACGCCGGTTGTCGAGTCCGGTCAACGGGTCGGTGAGGGCCAGCTCCTGGAGCCGCGTGTTGGCCGCGCGCAGTTCGCGCTCACGCGCCGAGAGGGCGACCTGCAGCGACTTGATGCGCAGGAGCGAGCGCACGCGGGCTTCGAGCTCGGCGAAGTTGAGTGGCTTGGCGAGAAAGTCGTCCGCACCGGCATCGAGTCCGGCCACCTTGTCCTCGGTGGCGTCGAGCGCGGTCTGCAGGATGACGGGAATGAACGGCAGCGTGGGATCGGTCTTGACGCGCTTCAGGACCTCGATGCCGTCGAGCCGCGGCATCATCACGTCGAGCAGGATGAGGTCGGGGGGACGGGCCGCCACCATGCGCAGCGCTTCCTCACCGTCGCCCGCGGTCTCCACGTGAAAGCCACGCGATTCCAGGCGTACCCGGAGCACCTCCAGATTGTCGTCGTTGTCGTCGACAATCAGGAGGTGCTCTCCCGCTTCAGGCAACCGGTTCACCATCATGAGTCCGCCCCAGAAAACGCTGTACTTCCGCCACCACCGCCCGCGGTTCGCACGGCTTGGCCAGGTATCCGTCGCATCCGACTTCCATGGCTCGCTCCCGGTCCGACGCCAGCGCGTGCGCGGTCAGCGCGATGATCGGGATCTCGTGCGTGGCGGGATCCCGCTTGAGCACCTGCGTGGCTTCCCAGCCATCCATCACGGGAATCGAGATGTCCATCAGGATCAGATCCGGCATTTCCGAGCGTGCCTTGCTGATCCCTTCCTCACCCGTCAGCGCCTCGGTGACGACGAAGCCGAAGTGGCGCAGAATCGTGGAATAGACAATGCGGTTGTCCTCGTTGTCTTCCACGAGCAGTACAGTTCGGCCTCGGGCGGTCATCCGATTTCCTCGAGCACGGGCCCAGAAGGGAGTCGACCGGGCGACGCAACGGTTCGTCCCGTCACCCGACTCAGCAACCGGCAAGATTCTTACCACGTATCCGGAAGGTAACAATGCGGCACTCCAGCGCCGACTCTAACACTCACCGGTTTCAGGACTTGGGGCTGATTACCTCGGGGCTCCTCATCGGCGCCATCACGGGGGCGGTGGTTGCCCTGCTGATGGCGCCACGAACCGGCGCCGAGACCCGCGACCTGCTCACGCGCCGGGCGCAGCGGGCGCGCCGGCGGGCCGAAGATCGGCTGGACGACCTGGGCGAGGAGGCCCGGATGCTGACGCACCGCGGGAGCGTGCGCGCCCGCCGCGCCATGCGGCGTGCCCGGCTGGCCGCGGAAGAGGCCATCCGCGACTGACGGCTGTCGCCGGTCAGCCGTCCAGCTCGCGGAGTTCGCGCTCGGCGTCGCGCTTGTACGCCGGGTCGTTCACGTCCGAGCGCGCGCCGTTGACCACCGACTCGAACATCTCGCGCGCCTTTGCCTTCTGGTCGGTGTCGAGGTAGATCATCCCCAGGTCGAGGCGGTGGGTCAGCCGTTGCGGATCCACGGCGACGGCGCGCTCCATGTACCGCACGGCATTCTCCCACGAGGCCTCGTCGAAGACCTTGCCGCCGAGCACGTTCTTCGCGAAGAACCGGGTGAAGCCGTTGAGGCGCATGACTTCCGCGTTCCATACTCCCATCACGTGCAGGGCACCAGGATGAAGCGAGTCGATGGCGAGTGCGCGCAGGGCCTCGGCACGAACCTCGGTGGCGTACTTCACGCGAGCGCGCGGGCCGACGCTCAGGGCGCGGAGTCCGAGCGCGCGGGCGAGCGCGAAGTGGCCCTCGGCGTCGTCGTCACGTGCCGCGACGGCACGCCGGGCGAAGTCCGTCGCCTGCTGATACAACGCCTCGCGCGCGTCATCGTCGGGGGTGGCCTGTCCCAGGTCGGCGGCGTCGCGCGATGCCTTCCAGAGCGCCTCGTAGCTGGTAGAGTCGGACTCGAGCGCCAGCATGTATGCGTCGAGCGCACCCCGCGAGTCATATCGCGCATGCGCCACATCTCCATCGGCAATGGCGGCTGTCGCCCCCTGAGCGACGAGAGGCGCACATGGCGCGACGAAGAGCATGGCAGGTACGATGAATTTCGCGAACGTGTTCACTGGCATGATCGGAGAACGGTCATAAGGTGGCGGAGTGACTCGTCAGGCGCCTTGCTTCGCACGCGCGACTACCGCGTATGCCGCATGGCTCGTACCCGCGTGAGGCGCGGATGCTCATCCGCGACCTGATCGAGCGGAAACGCGACGGTGGCCGGATCGATCCCGGGGACTGGCGCACGCTCGTAAGCGACTACGCATCGGGGGAGATTCCCGATTACCAGATGGCGGCGCTGCTCATGGCCACCTGGCTGCAGGGGATGGACAGCGACGAAACACGAGCGCTCACCGAGGCCATGCTCGCCAGCGGCGCATCGCTCGATCTCTCCGATCTGGACCGGCCGTGCGTGGACAAGCATTCCACCGGCGGCGTGGGCGACACGGTGTCGCTGGTGCTGGCACCGCTCATGTCGTCGCTGGGGGTCGTGGTGCCGATGATGAGCGGGCGCGGACTGGGGCACACCGGGGGCACGCTGGACAAGCTGGCGTCGATTCCGGGATTCCGTACGGAGCTCACGCTCGGTGCCGCGCGCCGGCAACTGCAGCGCGTGGGCTGCGTGTTCATGGCGCAGACCGCGGAAATTGCCCCGGCCGATCGCAAGCTGTACGCGCTGCGCGATGCGACCGCCACGGTGGAGTCGATCCCGCTGCTCGCGTCATCGATCATGAGCAAGAAGTTGGCGGAGGGGCTGGACGCGCTGGTGCTCGACATCAAGCGCGGGTCGGGGGCGTTCCTGCCGGAGCTCGACCGGGCGCTGGAGCTGGCGCGGACAATGATCGCCATCGGCCAGGAGCATGGCTGCCCCACGGTGGCGCTGGTCACGGCGATGGACCGGCCGCTGGGCCGGGCCTGTGGCAACGCGCTCGAGGTGGAGGAGGCGATCAACGCGCTGCGCGGCGAGGGCCCGCCGGACCTGCTGGAGGTCACGTACGCGTTAGGCGCGGAGATGCTGGTGCTCGGCGGCGGCTACCCCGACCACGCGGCGGCGCGCCGGGCGATGGAGGTGGCCATCTCGAGCGGCAGGGCGGTGCGCCAGTTCGCGCGGATCATCGAGGAGCAGGGGGGCAACCCGTCGGTGGTCGAGGACCCGGCGGTGCTGCCGCAGGCGCGCCAGTGCGAGTTGTACGAGGCGCCGCGCGCGGGGATCGTGTCGCAGGTGGAACCGCGGGCGGTGGGGCGCGGCGTCGTGGCACTGGGAGGCGGCCGCGCACGGATGGACGATCGCATCGATCCCAGCGTGGGATTCGTGATCTCCGCCAAGCCGGGCGACCTGGTGGTGAAGGGGGAACCGCTGGCGACGGTCTTCGCCCGCGATGGAGACGGCGTGCGTGCCGGCATGGCGGCGCTCGGCCGGGCCATCGTGATCAGCGACGAGGGTGATCCACCGATTCCCCTCGTGACCCATCGGGTGAGTGTGGCCGGGGTGGAGCGGTATGTGCCCGAGCCGAGTGTGGTGTGAGGCGGTGCGGGGGCAGGATACCGAAGGGCCGGCAAACTCCGTTGCCTGCGGCGCTACCGCGGAGGACGCCGAGGTTCGCGAAGGACGACAGAGTGAACCTGTGGTTGATTTTGTAGTTGGATGCTATGCGCGCCGTGCTCCCCGGGAACATGTTTGTGCCGGCGGACGCACGAAACACTCACCTCGACGCAGCGGGGACTGACACGTGACACTGGATCGGATGCAGAAGCTCGGCGCGATGGGCGCGCTCGGGGTCGGCGCGGGGGTCATCGCGCTCTACGTCCTCGTCGCGTGGATTTCGCGATCGACGGCGATCGGCGGGATGGATGCCACGCAGGCGGCGGTCACCTGGTACTCGCTGGCGGTGCCGGTCATCGCGATCGTTGCCGTGCACGTGGTGTACGCGCGCGTGCTCTGGCGGGAGTCGTCGCGGAGTGAGTGACACGACGGCGCGATCGCGCCGCCGCCGTGTCACCGACGAGCAGAACTAGATATCCAGGTTCGACACGAACCGCGCGTTCGACTCGATGAACGCACGACGCGGTTCGACGTCGTCGCCCATCAGCGTCCGGAAGACCTCCTCGGCCATCAGCGCATCGTCCATGGAGACCCGCATCAGCGTCCGGCGCACGGGGTCCATGGTGGTGTTCCAGAGCTGGTCCTTGTTCATCTCGCCCAGCCCCTTGTAGCGCTGGATGTTGACCGTGTTCCGGCCGTCGCCGTTGCCAAGTCGCTCGATGTACTGCTCGCGCTCCTTGTCGTCGAAGGCGTAGAACTCCTGCTTCCCCTTCGCCACCCGGAACAGCGGCGGCTGCGCGATGTAGACGTACCCCGCGTCGATCAGCGCCTGCATCTGGCGGAAGAAGAACGTCAGCAGCAGCGTCCGGATGTGCGCGCCGTCGACGTCGGCGTCGGTCATGATGATGATCTTGTGGTACCGGGCCTTCTCGATCTCGAACTCGTCCTTGATGCCGGTGCCAATGGCCGTGATGATGGTCCGGATCTCCTCGTTGGAGAGCACCTTGTCGATGCGCGCCTTCTCCACGTTGATGATCTTGCCGCGCAGCGGGAGGATTGCCTGGAACTCCCGGTTGCGCCCCATCTTCGCCGTGCCGCCGGCCGAGTCGCCCTCCACGAGGTAGAGCTCGCACATCGCCGGATCCACCAGTGAGCAGTCGGCGAGCTTGCCGGGGAGCGTGCCCACGTCCAGCGCCGACTTCTTGCGCGTGAGGTCGCGCGCCTTGCGCGCCGCCTCGCGAGCCCGTGCCGCGCTCACCGCCTTGTCGAGCACGATGTTCGCCGTGCGTGGGTGCTCCTCGAGGTAGCTGCCCAGCCAGTCGTTGACGGCCGTCTTGACCGCGCTCTCCACCTCGGAGTTCCCCAGCTTGGTCTTGGTCTGCCCCTCGAACTGCGGCTCGCGCACCTTCACCGACAGCACCGCCGTCAGCCCTTCGCGAACGTCGTCGCCCGACAGCGTGAAATCCGCCTTCTTGAGGAAGTTGCCCTTGGCGGCGTGCGCGTTGATGGTGCGTGTCAGCGCCGACTTGAGGCCGGTGAGATGCGCGCCACCCTCGTGCGTGTTGATGTTGTTCACGAACGACAGCACGACCTCGTTGTAGCCGTCGTTGTACTGCATGGCCAGCTCGATGGCCACGTCGTCGACGGTGGTCTCGAGGTGCATCACGTCGGTGTGCAGCGGCTTCTTCTTGGCGTTCAGGAACTGCACCATCTCGCGCAGCCCGCCCTTCGCCAGGAACACGTCCTGATGCGCGCTCTCCGGCCGCTCGTCGGTGAGCGTGATCGTGAGCCCCTTGTTCAGGTACGACAGTTCGCGCAGGCGCGAGGCCAGGATGGCGTAGTCGTAGTGCAGCTCGGTGAAGATCTCCGGATCCGGCTTGAACCACACCGTGGTGCCGGTTTCCTTCTCGCGCACCTTGCCCCTCACCTCGAGCGGCGTGGTGGTCGCGCCGCGCGAGAAGTCCATGTAGTGCTCCCTGCCGCCAAGCTTGATCCACACCTTGAGCTTTTCGGACAGCGCGTTCACCACCGACACGCCCACCCCGTGCAACCCGCCCGACACCTTGTAGGAATTCTTGTCGAACTTGCCGCCGGCGTGCAGCACCGTCATGGCCAGCTCCACCCCGGGCATCTTCTCCGTGGGATGCATGTCCACCGGAATGCCGCGGCCGTTGTCCGAGACCGTGATGGAATTATCCGGGTGGATCGTGACCGCCACGGCGTCGGCGTAGCCCGCCAGCGCTTCGTCGATGGAGTTGTCGACCACCTCGTAGACGAGATGGTGGAGACCACGACTCGATGTCGATCCGATGTACATCCCCGGCCGCTTGCGTACGGCCTCGAGCCCCTTGAGAACCTGAATGTTCTCGGCTGCGTAGTGCGGCGTTCCGTTGGTTTCTTTCGCCATGTCCGTCACGAAAAGGGGGCGCTGGCCGCGAGCCCGAACGGGGCCCGAAAAAATGCAATTGGCCAACCAGCCAAATCTAACCGCTACGGCGGCCGAACGCAACCTCGAGACTGCAGCCTAAAACCGCATTCGGCAACAAGTTAGCGCATGAGCCGCCAATGGATCCGATGCACCGGCGGACGCGACCCGTCGCGGTTCAATTCGGCCAGCAGTTCGGTCTCCATCAGCGTCAGTTCGTGCATCCAGGCGTGCGTCCGGACAGCCACGAACAGCACCCCGTCAACCGTAACACTCAGGGCCCGCGTGACCTCGGCGATCCGCGGCCCCACCAGCGTCGGCCAGGCCGCCACCACCCCGGCCTGCGACAGGCGCGAGTCCAGCCCGCGCTCCCCCAGGAAGCTCGCGATCGCGTCGGCGATCGGCACCGGCTTGCCGCGACGTCGTTCGCTCATCCGCCGACCGCCGTCAGTCGCGTGATGTCGCCGGCGCGCACCTCGTAGCGCGGCAGCGTTGCCATGGCCTCCGGCACGTCCGCCGCACGCGGCACGGCAAACACTACCTGCCCGGGGGTGTCCGTTGCCAGCAGCGTGAGCACCCGCGCGGCCCGCCTCGCATCGAGTTCGGCGAACGGGTCGTCGAGCAGCATCACCGGATGGCGGCCGAGCGATTCGTGCAGCGAGAACGCCTCGAGGAGCCGCAGGACGAGCGCCGCGCTCCGTTGCTGGCCGGCGGATCCGAATGCGCGAAGCGACCGCCCGCCGAGCAGCAGGTCGAGGTCATCGCGGTGCGGACCGGCGTGGGTGAGACCGCGGCGAACATCGAGCGAGCGCTTGGCCTCGAGTGCGCGCTCCAGCGACTCGCGGGCGAGCGATCGGTCGTCGGGGACAGCACGGTCGGCGGTATCTTCACCAGAGGCCTCGTTCGCGGCGCGCTCGTCCAGCGCGCTCTGATAGCGCATCGTGAGCGGGGCCTCCTCGCCAATCGCCAGCGCAAGGCGGGACGCACGATCCCGGACTGCGGCGACCCAGCGGCGGCGCTCCACCATGAGCACCGCGCCATGCTCCGCCATCGCGGGCTCCCACACCGCCGCCGACGTCTCGGCGTGCGCGCCGTGGCGCAGCGCCGCGTTGCGCCGCGCGAGTGCGGCGCGATACCCCTGCAACGCACGCAGGTATCCCGGCCGCGTGAGTGCAAGCACGATGTCCATGAATCGCCGCCGCTCCGTCGGGGCACCCGCCACCAACACCACATCGCGCGGCGATACCACGACGGACGGCACGGCGCCCAGCGCATCGGCGAGCCGCGAGACCTCCACGTCGTCCATCGTGACCTTCTTGCGACGCCCCGCGCGCGCGTAACCGGCTCCCACGCGTCGGATCGCGCCGTCCGGCGTCGCGCTGTCGTCGACCATGGCCGTCCGTTCGTCACCCACCCGCGACGCTCCGCCACCTGTCGACTCCACCGTCGCGCCAATGTGAAACGCGGCCTCGCCAAAGCGGATCAACTCGACGTCGCGCGCGCCGCGCATGGAACGGAGTACCTCCAGGTACTGCACCGCTTCGAGAAAGCTCGTCTTCCCCTGGCCGTTGTCGCCGATGAGCACGAACCCGGCGGCGGGCACGTCCATCTGCACGTGCTCCAGGTTGCGGAAGTCGCGGATGTCGATCGAACGAAGGCGGATCCGCCCCGGCGCGACCACCGGGGACTCCGTGTCGCTGATTGTGGTCGACATACCGCGACAGCCGGTGCGCTACCGACCGCGAAACGCCGGCGCGCGCTTCTCCAGGAACGCCTTCGTGCCCTCGCGCATGTCCTCGGTGCCCGAGAGCTGAGCGAACAGGTCGGCCTCGATGACGAGCGCGTCGGTGAGCGGCAGCTCCACGCCACGCGCCACCGCCTCGATGGTCAGCGCCAGCGCCAGCGGACCGTTGGCGATCATCTGCGTCGCGAGGTCGCGCGCGCTGTCGAGCAGTTCGCCCGTGGGGACCACCCGATTGACGAGTCCGATGCGATACGCCTCGGCGGCGTCGATGATCTCGCCGGTGAGCAGCATCTGCAGCGCCCGACCGGTGCCCACGAGGCGCGGGAGCCGCTGCGTGCCGCCGTAGCCGGCGCAGATGCCGAGCTTCACCTCCGGCTGGCCGAACTTCGCCGCCTCGCCGGCCACGCGCACATGGCACGCCATGGCCAGCTCGCATCCGCCTCCGAGCGCGAAACCGTTCACCGCTGCTATCACCGGTTTGGGCGATGTCGCGAACCGGTCGAACACCCCCTGCCCGGTGAGGGAGCGTCGGCGCGCGTCATCGGGCGACTGCCCGGAGAGCTCGCTGATGTCGGCGCCAGCAACGAAGGCATGCCCCGCGCCGGTCAGGACGATCGCCGACACGTCACCGTCGCCCACGAGCGCATCGATGGCGAGCCCCAGCTCCATGATCGTGTCACCGTTGAGCGCGTTGAGCTTGTCGGGCCGGTTCACCGTGAGCGTCGCGATGCGATCGGCGATATCGAGGGCGAGGGTCTGATACGACATGGCTTGCCAGGGGAAGGGCGCGCACAATCGGAGCGGGAGCGCGCGAACGTGCGGAGCGGCCAGGGCGGAACGATCGGGAGCTGATCGACGATGCGACCGAATCTAATTCCGCCCCGCGACAGACGCGCCGCCTTCCCGCGCGCGTCACCGCGCGGGTACCTTCCCGCCGTGCAGATCATACCGGGAGTGGACTGGTCGCCCTCGCGCGACGCGGCAGTGATCGTCGATCAGCGACGGCTGCCCGGCGAACTCGTGTACCGTGAGCTGCGCACCGTGGGCGAGACCTGCGACGCGGTCCGCACGCTCGCCGTGCGCGGTGCGCCCGCCATTGGCGTGGCCGGCGCCATGGGGCTCGTGGCGTCGCTGCTGCCGCATGTTCGCGAGACCGAGCCGGCCTTCGCGTCGCACCTCATGGCGTACGGCCTGGCGATCCGCACCACGCGTCCGACGGCGGTGAACCTGTCCTGGGCGATCGACAGACTGCTCGCCGCGGCGTCGAACGCCGAGGGGGGTAACGTCGGCAGGCTTGAGGCGATGCGCGAGGAAGCCACGGCCATCTGCGA